>JACVGW010000007.1 GCA_018992565.1 Theionarchaea archaeon | reverse complement strand
AACCATGCCTTGTTGTGGTCAACATCGACATCCATGAGCTCTACAGAGTAGGCACCGAACTCCATGGGTTCGTGCTTGTACAGGTAGATCTGAGGCTCATAGGAGGGGTCACCTACCACCAGGTAAGGCTTTCCGAACAGGTCACCAAGAGCACCTGTTCTCCCGTTCATGTCGAGGATTGGACCAGCGTCAACTACTGTGTAGATAGTGTTGAACAGCTTGAACTGCGGCAGCATCCCGTAGTACACCAGGTATGGGTCGGGTACAGGGAAGGCGCGCACTCTGTTGTAGTCCAGTCCAGTTATTCGAACACCAGCAGGGTGGTTGTAGTCCATGTAACACACAATTGAAGGGGGCACAAAGATGTTGTCAGCCCTGTAGATCAGACCGGGAACAGCATACCAGGCCCACAAGTTGCCCAGTGTTCCATTCCATGCGTTGTACAGATCGATGTCTCCACCATACAGGCAGGCTCTGCAGTCAGCATATTCTAACCACATGTCTTCCTGTGTTGAGTAGAAGTCATCAAAGCGGATCTGAATTTCTTCGTGAGTTTCCCAGGCCTGGAAGTGCTGATCACCGTTACCCCAGTATCCATTGTCGTAGTCATCAAAGAACCACAGTGGATTCAGGGTGTAGTTGATGGGTGTTCCATTGTTGTCCCAGCCGTTGTATGGCACAGCGTCAGGAACATCAACAGTTGGATAACCCAGGCCCCACAGCACTGCATTCACTGGTACATTGATCCATGTTCCAGAGTTAACGACAAATAACATGGGGTTGACATCCTCGTGTACAGCAACAGATGTGTCGGTAAAGGTAACTTCGTCTTCTTGCTCTGTAAAGGTCATTGTCCCAATCTTGGCAGCTAACATGGTGGCTGATACGACATCCATCGCAGCAGCACCGCTGCCTACCACAATGACACAGTTTGGCTGTCCTGTCTCAGGGTCCACGAAAAAGTCAGTGGGTGGCACCTCTTGAGCAGCAGCACCCGCAAGGGTGGCTCCAAGTAATGCGGCTCCAGCCAATACAGCTCCAATCTTTCTTAATTTCATATTCTTTCCTCCTAATTTGGGTAGCTAGACATTTGGTCTAGGTGGTAGATTGGATTCCTACCACTCCGAAATTCTGAGAATTTCGAACATTTCCCAAAAGGGTACACATCCTATTAACTGGGTTGGCCTATATAAATCTTTCGCCCCATGTGTCTCCAAATCATCTATAGATTACGAAAAATCCTCCGTTTTAGTGGGAAAACTTTATTGATCGTCTAAATCGTATTCGTCAATTGACTGCTCAGATACTCTAAAGGGTCATCTCTCTCTTGTGGGTATTTTCACAGGATCAAGAAAGGAAAATGACATATTTAACTCGAGGATCCCGTGGTGAGGTGATAATGTAAAAAAAATGAAACAAAAAATGATGTAGAGCCTCAAGCTCTACAGTTTTGAGATTAGTCGTTCTGCTGCTGCTCTTGTGGCATCTCTGTCTGCACCAGCTACCATGAGAACATCTTTGCCAGTTCCGTATGGGTCTGTGTACAGTTTGAAGTCACCTTCCAATGACGTGTACATCCAGTCTACAGGACTTCCATCGTCGGGTGGAATGGAGAGGTCTTCCAGTTCCTTGGCGAGCTGATTTGCCACAGGCCCTCCCACGAGGATCAGATTGAAATTCTGTTTGTCCAGAGAATCAATCTCGATATCCAGTTTCACCAGTTCTGTTTCGTCGATATCCACTTGAACTACTTGGGTGTAGGTACCTGCTGCTATCTCCATCACTGTTTGCCAATCTAGCCCGTCGTTACCAAGGCCATAAATGTCTGGGTCCCCGTCTTGATCGTCATCCCAGGTGATGTCATCCATTTCAATGCGGAAGTAGTCTTTAGGACCTGAAAAGACAAACCGGGTAAGACATTCTGCCATTTCCACAATGTCACAAAGGGCCACATTCAGTTCCACCATGATCTGTCCTGGGCAGTGGAATCCAATGATATTCTGTGAAAGAGTCCTGTACACTACTGGATCCTCAATGTCTGGATAGGGTGCAAATGCATTTGCAGGATACTCGCAGCCCCATACTAATCCCTGAGGAACTAGAGGATCACTGTCGTTTAATCCAATGGGGAGAAGCGGTCCACTGCCATCTCTATCCAGGTCGTTGGCTTCTGGGAAGTACTGGCCCATTGCATTGAGAGCATAGAACTCATTTCCAACGTGTCCATCGTTGTTGTCCAGGAACCCATTTCCAATGTAGTTACCGGGAGGCACCATTAATTGCCACAGATTGAGACCAGCCTGTGGCCATAATCCCGTTCCAGGTGGCTGGAACAAATATTCCCAGACCATAGGTGGGTCTGTGTAATATATTGTGTCCCATCCGGCCTCGTAGGCATCCAGGAACAGCTGGTAGTTGTTGGGTTCTGTGACAAAGGGGATGCAGCACTCGTGGTTATAGAATACCACCTTGTCCTGAAGAGTGTATACCTTGACTTCGATTCCTGTGGTTCCGTTGGCTCCCACAAACACTTTGACTCCATCAAGGACAAACATGGGTACACTGAACAGCCACCAGTAGTCATCTCTGTCGTCTCTGTATCCTTCATTCTGCAGGTCACCCCATACATCGTTTTCAGCGCGTCCTACGATCCACTTGTTGTAGTAGTAGTCATCAGTGATTCCGTCACCATTGATATCAACAGGGATAACTATGACTTCACCAGACCATCCCTGTTGCTGCAAATTCGGTGAGAACCCATGCTCAGGATCTAGTACCATCCAGAAACTGCTGACATCACCATCAGGATCTGTGACTTCAAACCAAGCCTTGTTGTGGTCGACGTCGACATCTTTCAGTAGCACAGTGTAGTCGCCATACTCTGCAGGTTCATCCTTGTACAGGTACTCCTCAAAGTAGTAGGTGGGCGTTCCAGTGACCAAGTATGGTGTTCCAGTTAAGGATCCCACTTCTCCTGTTCTCAGGTTAATGTCCACAACGGGTCCAGCATCCACTACTGTGTGAAGGACGCCAAAGAACATGAATTGTGGAAGTGCATCATAGTGGACATGTGCCGGGTTTGGCACATAGTATGACTGAGTATACTCGAAGTCCAAATCCACAATGTGTTCGCCACTGGGGTGGTTCTTAGTCTGGATGCACTGGATCATAGGTGGTACATAGATATTGTCTGCTCTGTAGATCAGGCTGGGAACCAACATGTTGTTCATAGCCAGAGGTAGTGGAGGTCTCCACAACTCAATGTCCCCTCCCAGAAGATCAGCTAAATGATCCCTCACTGTAGTACCTGAGAACGGGTCGAAGACTGCTAGGTTGTCAAATCTGAACTGGATTTCCTCATGCGTCTCCCAGGGATCAAAGACACCGTCCTGGTCTCCCCACAATCCATTATCATGATCATCAAACCACCACAAACTGGTCAATGTGTAGTTGATGGGTGGATTTGGAGTGACACCAGAAGTGGGAGGTGAAAAGGGATTCTGGTCCCAGTTGTTGTATATGGTGGCATCGGGCACATCCAGCACAGGGTACCCAAGCCGCTCGTCGCTCAACAATGTGTTCCCATTCCAGTCATAAAGGGGAATGTCCTGATGCATTGAGGTGTATCGCTTGGGTGGAAGTTTCACTTCCTCAATTCTCACTGCCATTGAACCAATCTTGGCAGCAATCATGGACGCAGAAACCACATCCATTGCAGCAGCATTTCCGCCCACTGCAATAGTACACGCGGGAGTTCCATCAGGATTGATGAAAAACTCTTTTGAGGGCGGGTACACATCAGCTGCTGCTCCGTAGAGCGTGGCACCTAGTAAGGCAGCACCTAATAAGACAGCTCCTATTTTTTTAAGCTTCATTTCTATAATCCTCCTACCTGTTTTTGTGATTTGTTTAGGGTCCCATCTGGTATGTTATTATATCATTAACACAAGCTACTATATAAGCTTTTCGGTATTGCTAACCAATAAAACTAATCAATGACTCTCAGAATCCGACATTTGTCTTACATGTGTCTTGCAATTGACTCAGATACAAAGCTATGTACTACTTCAGATACATCCATACCGATATTCTGAATATCCCGCAAGGACAATGAAATCGTATCAGGTTCTACAATGCTCATGGCAACGGGAATAAGTCTGACCACAGCCAGAAAAACGTCTTCAATATCCTCAAAGAGTACTTCTACTCCCACCACGCCGGTCCAATCGGGACCTTCTGTTCTTCTTGAGTTCATCTTGTTAATGTATGCTCCTGCTGAGTTGACAGCTTCCATGACTGTTTCCTTCAGCCTTTCCTCGGTGTCTGAACGGCCTTCAAAAACCATTTTCATGAGGACGCCCCCGTAATTTATGGTCTCATCAATGAGATCAGGATCCAGGCCAGGAGCTTCCTGGAATTTACTACCAGCGTGCTGGATTGCTATTCCAAGTTTCTGGCTAAGCTTTCTGATGTGGGATGAGATATCTCCGAATACAGGCAGGAGCTCTCTGGGTTCAAGTGACAGAGAGCTTCCACTAACATCAATAGCAGTTGGAGTAAGGCGCATACAGAGGTTAATATATGTTCTGAAATCAGTCTTCAGCCTGATCTGCAAAATGCCCGAGTAATATCGAGTTCCTTCAACTTCATGTTCAGTAATCTCTTCAAACTTGGATTTGATGACAGTAGCGTGGTTTTCCACATCAGTGAGTAGTTCACGGAGAGAACTCTCTACTACCATACTACTATTACTCTGTGCCTCTACAAAAAAGGTACAGTCAATCATAGGTGGACTGTAGCACAACCACTTATAAATGTTTGGAGTTTGGCAATGAAGCTCAGCTGTCTTATTTCATTTATATGTCTGATTTGGAAAACAACCCAAATACAAGGCTTAATCCTTAGAGAGATTGGTCACTTAATTGGCATGGGAATAGGAAGTCTTCCAGGTTGGAGGAGCCAGAGACCAGAGGACATGGGTACCAACCTGTGGACTCTTTGAGACTTCATTCCTCTTCTTAAGGCTCCTGTTCTTGTTGAGTGATTGTAACTTGTCGCATTCTGATCCCTGCATCTTGGAGGAGGCGCATCTTTACTTCGTTATCCATATCGTATTCTTCTTCATAGATGATTTCTTTCACTCCTGCATTGATCAAGATCTTTGTACAACTCATACAGGGGAAATGAGTAGTATAGATGACAGAATTTTCAGTAGAGGTCCCATGGAATGCAGCTTGCACAATGGTATTCTGTTCTGCATGTACACCCCGGCAATGATGTGATTCCTCGAGAGACTTGGAGTTCAGCCGCAGACAGGTATCAATGGTGCAGTGGGGAATTCCCTTCGGTGCTCCATTATATCCTGTGGCGATGATGTGGTTGTCTTTCACGAGGACAGCACCAACTTGCTGCTTGACGCAGGTAGATCGTTCAGAAACCAGCCGGGCAATTTTCATGAAGTAGACATCAACATCAATTCTCATCACTTCCAGAAGGAATAGCAGCTTAAAAGCTCACCGGCTCAAGGCTCCTGTGCCGTGATCGTGAAGCCCCATAGTCCACCCTGGAACCATCTCTTATATAATATTACTATATCTCTCAGGGATAGTCTGTTTTTGTCCACCGAGTTTCGAATGTTCCTTTCTACTACGCAGCGGACGATCCTCAGAGAGAGGGGCAATGAGATAGCTCAGATAGTGACACCAGCTGATTCATCCACTGTATAACACATGTTCCCTACAAAAACTGCAAAACCTTTTTAAACTAAATAAAGACACCATTGATATGGAAGATAAAACCAAGGTATCGCTGTTGTATATGCTGATAGGTGGATTGTTGGGGATTTTTTCCGCTCTTCTGAGTATTTTGGGTGTTCCCAACACGGTGATTCTGTTCTTGTATGTGGTAATTCTGTATGCTACGACATATCTATATCCTCTGATTGGTGTAAAGCTCGAAAAACTGGGAGAAAGTCGCCCCAGATCAGCTCTGGGGGGCGCGTGGTCATCGCTGCTGTCCTGGTTAGTGATCTGGACCATGGTCTTCTACGCAATTTCTCCAGTGATCATCCTGGCAGGTCCGGATCATACAGAAGCTGCTCAGGATCTAGGAGCGTACCTGGAGTCAGGTGGAGTCCGAGTGTCAATTACAGATAATTATTCACGCTACTTGCTTGCTCGAGAGGTCATTGTTGTCGGCTCTCGTGTCACTCTGCCTGTCGGAACAAATTATGGAGCAACAGTCTTCCCTGACGCTATCCAGCAGTTAATCAGGTCGGAAAAGCCTAAAGGAACTCTGACCTCGGAGGCAATTGACTCAGGAGAACTGATCACCATTAATAAGGCTGGCAGGACAATAATTATCATTTCGGGAAGTGAAGCAGCGGTCGACAAGATAGCGCAGGAACAACAGAAGAAGATACTTGATTTAGTTCAATAGGTGGTAATATGACTGGAAAGGATGTGGCTTTCATTATGCTCTTCATTCTCTTTATCCTTTCAGTTGTGGGAAATTTTTTCTTGCTGTACTATTCTGTTCAGTCTGATCAGGCTGACTGGACTTTGGAACAGAAGATTGCTTCCTTGGAGGCAGAGAAGAACAACTTGTACTATCAGTATGATCGACAGAAACATGACCTGGAAGAGGAGAACGAGGATCTTCAGAAGGAAATTGATGTGCTTAATTCCAGCCTCCGAGAACTGCAGAGGGAGCTGGAATCGCAGTCAGGAAGTGCCATTTCATATGAAGGACTGGTGAATTCTTTGAGAATGCGAGTGTATGATCTGGAAGCAGAAGCTCAGGAATTGGAGAATGATTTGAATGAATGTGAATCTCGGCGAGTACACTCTGACTGTCCCTACTGGTCCGACCCTTACTGCTCATGCTATCCATGCCAGAGCTGCGGTACATGTCATCACTCGGTGTCTGTTTCGAATGTTTCAGGCACATTCAGAGGCAATATATATGATGCCATAATCTTCGTGTATCTCAATTACTATCCATGCAATGTTTTGAGGGTCTATGTGGATATACTGGATATGGACACAATACAGATTGTAGGAGTGGACTGGGATTAGCATGAGGATTGCAGTGTTGGATTTGGATAAGTGCGAACCCAAGAAGTGTCACTATATGTGTATCAAATTCTGTCCAGGAGTGAGAATGGGCGAAGAAACAATTGTAGTTGATGAAGACACGAAAAAGCCTATCATTAGCGAGGTTCTGTGTACAGGGTGTGGAATTTGCATTCACAAGTGTCCCTTTGATGCTATTACTATAGTGAATTTGCCAGAGGAGCTAGAGCAGCCCATTCATCAATTTGGAGCCAACAGCTTTAGATTATATAGGTTGCCCATCCCCAGAGAGAACCAGGTATTGGGGCTGTTGGGTGCCAATGGGGTGGGTAAGACTACTGCAATTCGGATATTGTGCGGAGAGATTACTCCCAATCTGGGTGAATATGCGTCTGAAGTAAAGCATGACCTATCTCAGTATTTCAGAGGTTCAGAACTGCAAACCTACTTTGAGAGGCTTGAATCCAGAGATCTGAAAGTAGTGATGAAACCCCAGCAGATTACCAGGATACCTGCTGTAGTCAAAGGGACAGTGGAGGATGTGATAGGGAAAACAGATGAAAGAGGGGTTTCTGACACTCTGTTTCGAGAACTTGGAATGGAGGAGGCTCTATCAAAGGATATTTCGAGTCTATCAGGGGGAGAGCTGCAGAGGTTGGCCCTGGTTGTGGCTATGTGCAGGGAAGCGGATGTATACTACTTTGATGAACCGTCCAGTTACCTGGATATTACCCAACGGCTGAATGCTTCTAGGGCTATTAGGGATTTGTCAGAATCTAAGAGTGTCATTGTGGTGGAGCATGATCTGGCCTTACTGGATTACCTGTCTGACTATGTGCATGTATTGTACGGGCAGCCGGGGGTGTATGGAGTCTGTTCTGTTCCATATGGAGTGAGAGTGGGGATCAATTCATATCTGAGAGGATATTTAAAAGAGGAGAATGTGCGATTCAGAAAGGAGGAGATTGTGTTTGATACTGCGGGCAAGGTGTGGAAAGGTGAGGAGATTATGTTGACATATCCTGCCCTGAGGAAGGAATTTGAGGGATTTTCGTTCCAGGGGAGTGAGGGGGAGATTCATATGGGAGAGGTTCTGGGCATTATCGGACCTAATGCCATCGGGAAGTCCACCTTTGTCAAGATATTAGCAGGCGTAATTGAAGGTGAAGAGAAATTTGAAACAACACTGAAGATATCGTACAAGCCGCAGTATCTAAAATCTGATTATGAGGGAACAGTTGATATAGTGTTGATGCAAGTGAACAGGAAGCCTTTGAGTTCTCTGCAGTTGACAGAAATTGTGAGGCCTTTGGGATTGGAGCGGCTACTAGAGAATGTGGTGTCAGAGTTGAGTGGAGGTGAGCTGCAACGGTTGAGTATTGCTGTGTGTCTGCTGCAGGAAGCTGATATGTACTTACTGGATGAACCTACTGCATACCTGGATGTGGAGCAGAGACTGGCTATGGCAAAGGTGGTGCGGAGGTTTGTGGAGAGGAATGAGAAGGCTGCCATGGTCGTGGAGCATGATATTGTGTCTGTTGATTACCTTTCGGATAGACTGATTGTGTTCTCAGGGGTTCCAGGAGTGCAAGGGGAAGCTTCTGCACCTGTAGGGTTGAAGGATGGAATGAATTCCTTCTTAAGGAGTATTGGTGTGACTTTCAGAAGAGAACCCGAGTCAGGAAGGCCGCGGGCTAACAAGGAAGGCTCTTTGCTGGACAGAGAACAGAAGGCTCGCGGGGAGTACTATTATAGTAGCTAGATGGCTTCAACGTGTGTTGAAGTTAATGACTATTAATGTCGTTAATTAATGTTATAGGACGACGTCTTTTACCAATAAGTGATTATGACTTCAGTTAGAATTGAAGCCATCAGATTATTATCGTAATGACGACAAGACAGAGCTCTTATGGTAAAAAAGAGCATTGTTCTTGATAAGAAGGCGGTCCATCTACAAGTTGTGCAGAGCATCGCTTATAGAGATATCCGGGAGTGATTTAGTCTGGAAGGTTCTTGGATGGAGGCATGATGAAGCTCTTCCAGGCCACCCGAGAATTCCTTTCCTATCCCACGTTGCCGAGAGTTGTGGTAGGTGTGGTTGTTTTTCTAAGGACTTCCTCCACCAAGGAATTGAAAGGAAGGCAATCGAGAGAAATCTGGAGCACACTCCATGTGTAAACCTTTCTCTCCTGATTCTCTCCTTGCAGATAGCGCAGCCTGGAAATAACCTTGGCTCTTTCATGTCAGAGTATACTCTCTCTGCAGCTTCAGTGGTTTTGTGTTTAGGAATTGGAGGCTTTCAACATGAGAGAGGGAATCATGATTCGCTCCCAGGTACTGAGTCAAGGAGTACAGAGCTGAACCCCTCTGACCCTGCTCACTGATGGAAACGAGTACCATCATGGTACATTCAGGATAGAGTCTCCCACAATTGAAGAGTGCAACTGAGGTTGAGTTTCCCTCTTCATCTTTCATCCAGAAAATGGTTCATTCCTGGGAGTGGTATTCACTCATTCAGAAATGCGGATGATCCATATTGACAGCCTATCAATTGCCGTCTTGGCCGTTCCAGAGATTCCTTTTGTCCTATACATGTTTCTGTAGACAATCCAGAAGTAGCCTCCCGAATTGACCCTTTCTTGCAAAGAGAGCATGTATGGGCAAAAGAGCAAAGGAGGATTCCTGGCTCCATCTTTGAACCAAGTCGTTTACTTCCGTATCAGGCAACCCAATGCTTTGGATTGTTACCTGGAGATGTTCAATGGCAGCACTGATTTCTTTAACAAAGTGTAAAAACAACTCCTTGTTCCTACTTATGAGTGAAAATAGCTCCCACCGACCTTCCCCGAAAAGCGTCAGGATGATGGACCCCGGCATCTCCTGTATTCCTGAAGTCTCACGGGTATGCTGTGCTTCACGCACACTCATGTTCTTGCTGCTTCTAGCACGATCTCAGTTAAGGATGTTCTCCTTTTCCTGTAGTCGAGATTGCTTCGAATCGTGCTGCACATAACCTATCAATTTCGATACGAGGAGGTCACCCCTTCCGGAAGTGAGTATTCAGCCAGCCTGATTCAGCTTTTCAGTTTTCGCTCTCTCTCAATTGACAACAGTCTCAGAATCTCAATATTGCTTTTTCACTCTACTAGATGTATTTTTTAAGGTAAATATACAATAATTAAATATCTTTTATTTCTCATCATAGGTAGCAAATCTCTTCTCTAAGGTATAAAAAGAAATATCAGAAAAGAAGGATCTCTCCACATGTGAAAGGCATGTCCCGTGAAAGGACTCGTCCTCTTCAACTCAGACATGAGCAACATGCACAGACATCCAGCTGGCGTTTGATACCTAGGCATGTTCTGTCTTTCATTGATATCAATCACTGGACTAGATGATGATGGTGAGCTGCTCAGTGGATACTCATGAAGATCTTCGGTCTCTCATGTTACTAGACAGATGATCCTACATAATTATCATTCAACAAGTAGGTTTCAATATTTGTTGAAGTTAACTCTTATCAGTGGTGATTATCAACAGTACCTAGGTATGGATAAAAACAACAAAGGGTAATAGCTTCAATTAACGTTGAAGTTATTTAATATTGATTTATGTCTTTTATACTGGAATCTCTTAATATTAAAAGATAAACACTTATTACCGCCCCACAGTGGAGAATCTCATGATTGAATAAAGGTGACACAGTGTATTCTGATCCTGTGTATTTCGAAAGTCACTTCAAATGAAAGATAATCCTCTCCGGCTTCAGTGTATCATTGTGACAGACGTGGTTTGGTCCCTATGACATCATGGTGTATCTTTCCTCCGATTGCTTCTTCCGAAGAAATGAGATACATCAGGTAGCGCGCAAGTTACCAGGATTCACCCGAGGTGGGGTTCACCGTCTGATAAAATTGCTGCAGGGCAAGCGTGATGCGACTATCAATTCTTGCACGTAAGCCTTCGTCCCGGGTCCTTGATAGACAAAATGACTTTTCTTCTTTGATGAGACAAACTCCGAAAAATAGGCATTCAATCAGAACCGAAAAGTATAAAGTGTGGAATAGTGGAGTACCACCATGTCTCAAGCTTATGAAAAAAGGGACTTGGGAGAAACAGCTTCCAGAATGATAAAGGATGGAATGGTTGTAGGACTGGGTACAGGGTCTACTGCGGCGGAATTCATCAGGGCTCTCGGGGAAAGAATTCGCACAGAGGGGATTACTGTCTATGGCGTTCCCACCTCATATCAAGCCCACCTTCTGGCAGAGCAAAACGATATTCATATCGTCTCCTCTCAGACTATTGATATAGCTGTAGATGGGGCAGACCAGGTGGACCGTCACCATTTTGTCTCTAAGGGGGGTGGGGGTGCCCTTCTCAAAGAGAAACTGGTGGATTACAGAGCAGACCGCCTGATGATTCTGGCTGACTCTCACAAATTTGTTGAGAGAATTACCAGAGTCTTTGTGGAAGTCCATCCTTATGCCATTCACTCTGTACAGAAAGACTTATCACAATATGGGGTATGTGAACTGCGCACTGTCCATGGCAGGTCAATTGAAGAGGGTGACCAAGTATTCATCACAGAGTCAGGAAATGTAATCTTTGACATGAAGACCAGAGTTGACGATCCTGTCAGCATGGAACACGAACTCAATGCAATAAACGGGGTCATGGAGAATGGATTGTTCACCAGAACGTGCTTAATTATTCAAAGACCAAAAGGGGTTCCTGGATAGGTTCTCATGTGGCGCATTTCATATGCACATTTGAGTGCCAGAAGAAGAAAGAGATTCAGACTTCACGATCAATGGAAAAGCAATCAGTCCTCATCCAACAGCCTTCGCTTCATTACTTCAGGGCTGTTTTTCCCTGAAGACCTTCATCATTTGTTTTCTCAGTCTGCGAAACTCTGCTTCATCATTAGCTTCCTTTGCTACTCTCATAGCATCCAGAATCTCAATGAGAAAGTCAATTGTCTCCAGTGGTATGACATTGCAGTACACAGCCAGCAGGAAAGTTGCCATTGCTCTATCAATGTTCTCCCGTGCCAATCGGATATTTTCTGCCACCCCCTGTTTGGTAATATTCCGCCTGGCAGCAATCTCTTCATAGGTGGTCTTCTCTCCCAGGTCTTGATTCCACACGTAGGTCACGTAGTCCTTAATTTGCCTCTTTGTGAAATAGCTCGTTTCAAGCAGTTTCTTGGCAAAAGAATCACTATTGAGCCATTTTTCCACATAGGTTAAAGTGTACTGCATCATATCACCAAAGTCAAGTTAAATTACTTGACGAAATACGCCTATTTAAACATTGTGGTTAGAAGTACCATCTAGTACTATTGCTCATTAAAACTATATAAAACTATCGGTTTACCATAAGCTTTAAATATGTAAGCTGCAAGAACAGGTTATGAAACTAGTAGTAGTCTTTGTACTCTTGCTGATCGGTGGTCTTTGTGTTGATTCACAAGCTGCAACCCGTCGCGTCATGGTGGACCTTTCACACAGTGAACAGAACGTCAACGCAGAGAACAACATGGTTGCCATACAGACTTTGCTGCCGGACTTCTCTCTCAGTTTCAACTATCAGCCTTTGAATCTGGACACACTCAACGGGTTTGATGCCATTATGCTGTATCATCCCTACACATTGTTGACTGATTCTGATGTGAATACTCTGGAGAAATTCGTGAAAGATGGTGGTGGACTCATAGTATGCGGCGAACACGACATTGGATGGGAAGATGAGTCCAGAATCTCCTATAATGAATTCACATCGGTCTTCGGAGTGGCATTTCAGTCCAATGCAGTGGACGATCCCACAGACAAGAAAGGGTGCTACTGTACTCCCGTGATTCATAACCTTGCAGATCATCCTCTGACAGTGGGCGTTGTGCAAATAGTCATGTACAAGCCGTGTTCACTCCAGGTATCGGAAGATGTTGTGGCTGTCGCCTGGGGCGATGATGATACGAGCACTATCGGTGCAGATGTAATTCGTGGAGAGGATATTGTGGTAGTTGCTGCAATTGAATACGGTAAAGGGAGGATAATTTTTCTTGGATCAAATACGCCTTTTCTGGATTCCTTTATTAATCTGCCCAATAATCAGGAATTCTCCATAAATTGCTTCCAGTGGGTGACGGAAAACGCGCTTCCCAGCTCAGGTCTATGGGATACAGTCATCGTCGTTGTAGTGGTGGCAGGCATTCTTTTGCTTCTGGGTGCCGCAAGAGGACTCAGGGGTCGGAAAAAGGCTGAAGTGTAAGGGCATATGATGAAGTGATCAGTGAAAAGAAAAGAGCAGGAGTCTCACAAGAAAACTGGAGCAGGAGCATTCAGCGAGATCAGTGCAGCCGGTAGCTGATGTGCTCATCAGATGGAACGTTGAAAAAAAGAGAAATCAGAGTCACATGGACTCCAAGACTGTATGTAGGGTTAAATTTTTTCTCCACAATTCGGGCAGAATTTACTCCCAGCAGGAATTTCTGACCCACACTTTGAGCACTTGATCCCTGCAGACACCGTACCCATGGCATTTCCACAGTTAGGGCAGAATTTGGCATTTCGAGGTACCTGCATTCCGCAGTTTGAGCATTGTACCAATGCTGCGCCTGGACCAGTCATCATTTGAGTAGCCCCCTGAAGTGCATAGGGAATAGCCATGAATCCGGCACCCAGTGCAGCTCCTCCTCCTTTCGTATCTCTGATAGCCTCTGCAAATTTCTCTGCTACTTCTTTGCCCATCAATTGTTCTGCGTTGACTCCTCTTTGGAGGTAGAAAAGCTTGTTCTTGTAGTCGTCGGGAATGGTCACTCCTTCAATCCGCATATCTACCATTTCCAGGCCAAAACGGCCCAGATCTGTCCGCAGTTGGGCCCTGATCTTGGTAGACGTTTCTTCTGTCTGTCTGTAGACTTCAAAAGATGTGTAATCAGCCAGTGTGTCTATGAATTTCTCGATAATAAAGGATTCAATGAAATTCTTCACTTCCTCCTCCGTAAATCGGGAAAGGTTCCCCACTATTTCAATGACAAACAGCTTCGGGTCTTCGATTTGCAGGAACGTGGTGCCGAAGCTTCCCACTGGCACCATGTCCTTGAGCATCACCTTCTGTTTAGTTCCGAACTTGATGGTAAACTTTGAAGTATTGACGAAGACAACCTCTGCTGTGAATGGCGTGCGTCCATCGAAGAAAACCTTGTACGCTCTGTAAAGAAGAGGAATATTCAGTGTGGTCAATGTATGCCTGCCGGGGCCGAGCACATCGTATGCTTTCCCATCCCTGAAGAAGACGGCCTGTTGGTTCTCTCGAACAATGCATTGATCACCAAGTGTCACTTCTCCTCGGTATGCATTTACCAGATCGTCTCCTTTGTAGTCTATGACGCGCATAACTCTTCCCTCTTGTCCCATTCTTGTTCGATTTCTAGGATTCTCGTTTTAAGAATGTCCAGTTCTTCAATCCCCTTGACTCGATCTATGAAATCAAATACTCCTAGGTCATGCTCGTAGATCGCGTCAAGCGTATCCTCATCAATATGGTTGAGGTCGAAAAATCCTGCATAGCCATAGTCTGCGTGCTCAATCTTATCCTTCAATCTCTGGATGCGTGCAATGAGAGCCTCCAGCTCCTTCACTTTCTTTAGATCGTCAGGATATTCCTCTTCCATACCAATCAGATCATACTTGAGACCATCCAAGGCCCGAACTAGCCGCATTCTCAGGGCCTTATCTTGTTCTCTTCGAATTTCCTTTTCCTTGTAGCCCTTGAACCCAGGAACTATCAGCTCGAGTCTTTCCAGAAGTCTTAGCTTCTTGGGCATAGCCTCACCATGAATAGGTAGTGACTTCTGGTATAAAAAGATTTCTCACTTCTACACCTTGGCATAAAGAACGAATAGTTGTAGCGAGTTCTTTGGATTCACTGGTAGGAAGACAGCAACATCTCGTTCCCAATATGAGTAGAGATAGAGAAAAAGAAAACGGGACAGCAGTCAAGAGAATTCAAAAGGCAGAGGCTACAATATCTCCTTGAGTAGCTTTGCAATATCATCTGGAGTGTCAGCCACGGGTACTTTTGCCTTCTTGAATGCTTCCACCTTGGATTCCACAGTACCTGTCTTTCCAGAAATGACAGCACCTGCGTGTCCCATACGTTTTCCCTTTGGTGCAGTCTTTCCTGCTACGTAAGCCACAACCGGTTTGTCGACATATTCCCTGATGAATTCCGAAGCCAGTTCTTCAGCATTTCCTCCGATTTCGCCGATCAGTACCACCGCTTTCGTCTCCTTTTCCTTTTCGTATTTCTTCAGAGCATCAATGAAATTGAATCCAACCACGGGGTCTCCACCCAGTCCCACAACAGTTGACTGTCCAAGGTTATTCCTGGTTAGATCAGTTACAATTTCATATGTTAATGTACCACTTCGTGAGGCCACACCTACTGGCCCCCCCTTGAATATATGTGAGGGCATGATTCCCAGTTTACATTTCTCAGGAACCATCATTCCAGGTGTATTCGGACCAATAATGCTAATGTCTCTGGAAAGAGCTAGCTGAATGAACATAATGGAATCATGCACAGGAACGTGCTCTGTAATTACTACGATGGGATTCAGTTCGGAGTCTACGGATTCAAGGACTGCGTCCTTTGCAAAAGGGGCAGGGACGAAAATAATGGAGGCCGTGACACCAGTTTCTGCCTTTGCTTCAGCCACTGTATCATACACAGGAATGTCATGAACAGACTGACCTCCCTTTCCTGGAGTAGCTCCCGCCACTATCTTTGTACCGTAGTCCAGCATAGATTTGGTGTGAAACTGGCCCTGTGTGCCAGTGATATTCTGGACCACGACTCTTGTGTTCTCATCAATAAGCATGATTCATTTTCTGGTTACTTCTTATAAGTCTTGTGGATTCTGCCAGATCAACAACATCTTCCTTGCCTTTGGAGAATCCCACAGAGATGGGGTTCTATTGATACGAGCAAGGGCCCGAAACCCTTAAATCAGATTACTCATAGGGTATAAAATGGAAAAAATCTGGCTTAAGCACTATCCTGAGGAAGTGCCTGAGAGTGCAGACTATCCTGACGTTCCGATGGTTTACTTCTTGGATGAGGCTACCTCGAATTTTCCTGAAAAGACATCTATGATCTTCGTGGATAAAAAGATATCGTACTTCGAGTTGTATGATGCAGTCCTGAGATTGGCTAATGGGCTTATTGACCTTGGAGTTGAGAAAGGGGACAGGGTCTCTATTTTCATGCCTAATTGTCCCCAGGCCGTGATTTCATATTTCGCAATTCAGAAAGCAGGAGGCATTGTGGTAGAAACGAATCCTCTGTATGTAGAAAGAGAACTTGAATATCAACTGCAGGACGCAGGAGTCAGCACGGTGATAACACTGGATTTGAAGATGTTGTACCCCAAAGTACAGGCTATCCGGGGCACAGTTCCCCTCAGAACCGTTATTGTCAGCAGTCTCTCTGAATACCTTTCATTTCCGAAGAATATACTCTATCCTGTGGTTAGAAGGCGGGATTGCGTTCCAGTCTCGAGAGGCGAAGGCACAGTTTTTTTCAAGGATTTGCTTTCTACGTACTCCCGTCATGATCCCAGGATTGTGGTGGACCCTGACGAATGCGCGGTTTTGTTGTACACGGGAGGAACCACAGGAGTCCCCAAAGGAGTCGCTCTCACTCATAAGAACCTGGTGGCCAATTGTGTCCAGGGATTCCATTGGCTCTATAAGGCGGAGTATGCAGGAGAAATAATTCTGGCTGCTCTTCCTTTGTTTCATAGTTTTGGGCATACATGCTGCCTGAATTTTGCCGTATATGCAGCTTCTACACTGGTTCTGATCCCGGACCCCAGAGATACGAGGGATATCCTGGAGAATATACAGAAGCATCGGAGTACCATGGTTCCCGGTGTTCCTGCAATGTATGTCAACATGGTAAACTACCCCGGGTTGAAGCGGTATGATCTTTCTTCTGTCAAGTACTGCTTCAGTGGAGCAGCTCCCATGCCGGTGGAGATTCTGGAGCAATTTGAGAACCTAACTGGGGGTGTGATACTGGAAGGATTTGGCATGACAGAAACCAGTCCTGTCACCCACATCAACCCTCTAACTGGCAGGAGAAAAGTGGGCAGCATTGGACTCCCTATTTCTGATACTGATTGCAGAATTGTCGACCTGAAAACAGGGGAGAGAGACGTTCCAGTTGGTGAAGAAGGTGAAATGGTAGTTAGAGGACCCCAGGTGATGAAAGGATACTGGAATGATGCTGAAGAGACAAGAAAAGTGCTGCGCGAAGATTGGATGCATACTGGGGATATTGCCAGAATGGACGAAGAAGGATACTTCTACATCGTGGGCAGAAAAAAGGATATGATCATTTCATCGGGGTTTAATGTATATCCCAGAGAAATCGAGGAAGTTCTGTTTGAGCATCCCCAGATCAAAGAAGCCTCCGTCATTGGCATTCCTGATGAGAAGAGAGGGGAGAGTGTTAAGGCCTTCATTGTACCACGTGAAGGAGAACAGCCTACTGTGGAAGGGATACTAGCATACTGTAAAGAGAATCTGGCTGCATATAAGGTACCAACTTCTATTGAGATAGTGAAGACTCTGCCCAAGAGCATGGTGGGGAAGGTACTGAGGAGAAAACTGAGAGAAAACCAGGAAGACTGATCTTGGAGTGCGAGACTACTCTGTCAATTCAGCCTTTCTGTTGTGAGTCACAAAGTGCTGTTCAATCTCCTCTCGAAGCTCACCAATCCCTTTGTGTGTCTCAGCAGAGATGTTAAAATATCCGCTCTCTCCAAGATCACACTTATTATTGATCACAATGAGAGGGACGCCCATGTCTCTTATTTCCTCTAATAATCGAGCCTGTTGATCAATAGAATACCCGCACGTTTCTGACACGTCAAAAATGTATACAATGAGATCCGCCACATTGGTCAGCGCACTGATAGCCTGTCTTTCGATCCAGTTTCTTTGGGATAAGGGACGATCAAGCAGACCTGGAGTGTCCACTACCTGTATTGAAGCAAGATGGTACTCCATATGCCCGATGTTTATTCCTTGAGTAGTAAATGGATAAGGCTGAATATCAGGCTCTGATCCCGTCAGCTCTCTCAGGATTGATGTCTTACCCACATTGGGAAGTCCAGCCAGCACCACCGTATATAGATCCGGATTGACAGAGGGTAGAGAGATGAGCTTTTTTCTGACATCCCTGAGGAAAGTGAGGTTTTCTTCAACCTGGTCCAGCACAGAAACGTATCGAGCATAGCACTGCTGCATGAGCTGTAACCTCAGCTCTTTGTTCTTTCTCATTCTTGACAGGTATTCCCTCTTGATTCTCTGGATCGTGTTCAGAGCCCACTGTAAAGCACCCAGGTTGTGCCTGACAGAATCTTCCCCTACAATAATATCAATGAGTTCTCTCTGAAAGGTGTCAAGCTGCTGGAAGGACGGGTATCTTTTTATGATTTTCTCAAGCATTGAAGCAATAGTGTCTGCTGCCATGGTCACCTTTTCCAGGTCGTTTCTTCCTTTTTTGGATGCTTTTCTGAACGCGACATCGACAATTTCCTGCTTGGTGAACGGTGGGATTTCCTTGAACATCAAATCTCCTCTTCGCTGAGGTTAAAGAAGGTTTTGCCTCATGCCCTTCTCATCACGATAGGTGGTGAAATCACCCCTTGAGACGAAACACGCAGAAATGAAATTAGCTCTACCGAAAGCCTTATAAGATTTTTTTTCGTCACTCTTTTCATGGCTATTACATTCAGGGTTGAAGACCACAAGGACATAATTGATGAGAATAACCTGTACTACATTCTCATGAAAAGTTCTTCTCAACTGGGAACCATTTACGCAATTCCCTCTGGAAATCACCCTATCCGGAGCTACAGAAAAGAAATGACGTATATGGAAAGTACTACTGTCCCCTTTCTGGAGGAAATGGGTGTCCAGCTGATCAAGGTATCAAATGTGGTTTTTGAAGGTGACAGGATGATCGTTCGTCTGGACAATCCTGAGGACCTGAAGCTTTTCTATAGAGACTTTTTTCTGACAGGTGAGAAGTACAACTACACATACATTGCATCTCTGATTTTTTCTCCCCCCGTGATTTTCTCATTTTCTGGGCCGCACAGAACCACCAGGGAATATTCCAAGAAACTGGAGGAAGAAGGTTACAAGGTGATCAGGGGAGAAATCTAGTGTCAAGGCGTAAGAGTTATTCTTTGTTCTGATTCCCCCTTGAGGACGGGGCAGGTGTCACTCAGGAGAGCGGTATTCATGATTCACTTGCTTATGAACCCCGCATGTAGATGAAGAGAAGTGCTGCTGCCACAGCAATGAGGACTCCTGCACCTGCTGCAATCATCAAGAGGGTGGTTCTCGAATCCAGTCCTCCCAGCAATCCTTCACCTGCAGGTTCTCCCACTATCAGCTGAATCCCAGCTGACGTTTCAAGCCCTGCTGCATCACATGCAGTCACGGTGATGGTGTAGGTTCCTTCTGTGGCCGGTACTATCCACTGGTAGGTCCAGGAATCAGTTCCCTGGGCCAGTTGCGCAGGCTCATCATTTACAGCTACTTCTACCGAGACCACTCCATTGCGATCGTAGGCACTTCCACTGATCAAGAAGGAATCTCCTGTGACTGTGCTCCTGTCAGGAGTCGTGATGTACAGCTCAGGAGGTGTGGTGTCAATGATTACTGAAATCTCTTCAGAATACCCTACATGACCCAGGTCATCCCAGGCACGTACCTGCAGGATATATTCGCCATCTACAGGGTTCCAGGAAAAGGTCCAGGTACTAACGGCTCCTTCCACTGGCTGCCACGTAGAACCCCCATCTGTGGTGATCTCAATCCGTTTTACCACGTCATTGTCAGAGGCAGTCCCTTTTAGTTCGAAGGTAGTCTCAGTCTCAATCTCCTGCAGCTGTATCCCTGGGTCAAAAGCCACCACTGGTGGTGTGTTATCAATGACAATCACTACTGCGTCCCCTACCAGCTCGGTATTACCTTCGTCATCAGTGGCCCTGGACCGGATGGTGTAAACTCCGTCAGATTGAAGTCTCCACCTGTAGGACCAATTGAGTGTGCCTGAGGCAGTATGCCAGGTTGAACCATTGTCAAAGGATACTTCTACTTTCACTACTTCATTGTTGTCAGAGGCTGTACCCCTGACCGTGATATAGGTCCCCTTCAGTTTTGAATTTGTCTGAGGGTACGTAATGATGGAATTGGGAGATATAGTGTCTGTAGGTGGCTGAGCACTGGGCGGGGGAAAGTGTGGGATGAGGGGCAGCGTAAGAACAGTGAAGGTCCTATTGGGCACACTGGACGCAGGAGTGGAAGCACCAGACGCGTCAACCTGCTTGATCCCCGGGCTGGATGGAGGTACTCTGAATTTTGCAGAAAAGTTCCCTGAGCTATTGGCTCTTACTGTTCCTGTGGAAGTTCCAGCTACTGTTGACCCCAAGGGAGCGAGCGAAACAGGAGTGCCTGCAAAGGTCACCCTGATGTTGTCTTCATTGGAAGAAAATCCTGTCCCAGAAACCGTCACCCAGATGCCTGTCGGGCCTGCAATGGGGAAGATACTGATCCGCGGAACGGGTGATGGGGGAGGGGGTCCACAATCACCAACGGGAATCTCCGGTCCTGTACCTCCCACAGAGGTGGTATCAGTCCCATCATCTGCTGTCATGGTGTAGCTGTGGGTACCTATGGGGAACCCTCCTGAGTACACGTAGTAATATACTTTCCCATCCTTGTAGTAGGTGTCCTCCGGATCCAATTCTGACATTGAAAAGGTTCCAATTCCCGTTATGGTAATGGTGAAAGAAGCAGGATCATCATTGTCTGAGTCCTTATAGGTTACCTGATAGACGAAGACGGTTGAAGTATTACCACATGAGGGCGTGACAGAGAAACTGGTGAGGGTCGCTGGTGTATTGGGATCTGCTGTTACGGTGGGCCCTGTACCTCCCACAGAGGTGGTATCAGTCCCATCATCTGCTGTTATGGTATAGCTGTGGGTACCTGGTGACAAGCCAGCTGTATAATCATAGTAATATACTTTCCCATCCTTGTAGTAGGTGTCTCCAGGGTCCACTTCTGACATTGAAAAGGTTCCAATTCCTGTTATGGTAATGGTAAGAGAAGCAGGATCATCATTATCTGAGTCCTTATACGTGACAGTGTATCTGAAGTTGGTGGTCTGAGTGCCTGAGGACGGGGTAACAGAGAAACTGGTGAGGGTCGCTGGTGTATTGGGATCTGCTGTTACGGTGGGCCCTGTACCTCCCACAGAGGTGGTATCAGTCCCATCATCTGCTGTTATGGTATAGCTGTGGGTACCTGGTGACAAGCCAGCTGTATAATCATAGTAATATACTTTCCCATCCTTGTAGTAGGTGTCTCCAGGGTCCACTTCTGACATTGAAAAGGTTCCAATTCCTGTTATGGTAATGGTAAGAGAAGCAGGATCATCATTATCTGAGTCCTTATACGTGACAGTGTATCTGAAGTTGGTGGTCTGAGTGCCTGAGGACGGGGTAACATTTAGAGAAAGGAGGGTGGGTGCAGTGTTTGTGCCAGAGACTGAGGGGCCAGTCGCACCGATAGAAACAGGGTTTGTTCCATCACTGGCCGATATTGTATAACTCTGAGTCCCCGTCCCCAGACCTGAATATTCATAGTAGTACTGCTTGCCATCCATGAAATTATAGTCATCTGGATTGCTTTCAATCATATTGAAAGTCCCCACACCGGTGATGGTAAGGGTAACATAGGTGGGTGAATTGTTATCCTGGTCCTTGTAGGTGACAGAATACTTGAAAATGGTAGTTGATGTTCCCGAAGAAGGAGAAACCAGGTAATTGAGTAATTGAGGGGGATTATCAGGAGGGTCTTCTACTACAGTAATGGTGACAGATCTGGTGTCTTCTGCTCCGAAATCATCTCTGGCTATTACCTCCAGGGTATAGGTGCCCTGGGGTGTTTCCTTGGTGATTACAGTCTGTATTGTGTATATGGAATCTCCTGCAGTCTTGTCAGGAATCACTCCATCATCTCTCATCATGGTCACAGAACCATTAATGGGAGAGAAATCTATGGAGACTGTCTTAATATTTTCATCAGTGTCTTCAACATGAGCCGAAAGAATGAGGGTAGTCGTCCCATTATTGGGCACAAATTGGGGAACTGCATTGACATACGTGATGACAGGCGGAGTATTGGGTTCAAAACTGAGAAACCCATTTTCCAGAGTGTCCGATTTCCCGTCAGGATTAACAACAGTGACGTCATAAGTGCCAGGGTTCAGAGGTGGAATGGTTACAGTCAGATGCGTTTCTGCAACAAAGGTAACGCTGCAGCTGGCTGTTCCCACCAGAACCTGTGGAGTCTCAACAAAGTGAGTTCCCAAGATATCTGCAACACATGCTGTATCAGACTCATGGTTACTTGGTTCAATAGACGCTATGCTGGGTGGAACTGATTCTACAAAAACGGTAATCTCTGCACTCTCAGTGCTATTCCCTGCCATATCCTGAACTCGGCAGCGCAGTACAACTTCTCCCTGGGGAGGCGAAGCTATTGATAAGCGCCAGGTGGAAGTGCCCGAAGCTCGGTACCACATTCCGTTAACAAGCACCTCCACCTGGTTGACACCAGTTTCTCCGTCTGATGCTGTCCCTTCAATCTTGAGAGTTCCACTGATATGGGCTCCATCATGTGGCGATGCAATACTCAGGAGAGGAGCCTCACGATCGCATACTGCGCTTGCTGGGAGGGAGGGAGGACTCTCAGTGTCACCTGAAAGGGCAGTCACCCAGTAGTAGTAAACGGTACCGTTCATGTCTGGATAATCAGTATATGCTGAACCTTTGATTCTTGCAATTTCCTCTGCTGTCTGGAATGATTCCTTTTCCCCTCTGTATAGAACAAAGGAATCTGCAGATCCATCCCATTTTAAAAGGATCGCACCTCCAGGACCAGATCGTGCTTCCAGTACGGTGGGTATCTCTGCTGCAGAGACGAGTGATAACATAATACAGAAGAGGATGAGAAGGAATCGATTCATCATCATTCCTCCTGGAGCTCACTAAGGAGTTTCTCTAATTCTGTCAGATATTGGAGACAAAGGAGGTAGTTTCCATCTTCAAAGGATTCTGTAGCTTTTTCAAGTAGCTCTTCAGACTCCTCCTTGAGCTCTACATCCTCTTCTGCAAACTCAATGCCTGCCAATCGTTCGGAGGCTTCCTTGAGTCTCTTCTCGCATATGGTCCTAAGATCATCTTGTCGGTTGCTGGTTATTATTTTGATTTCCTCGATTCCCAGCTGGTTGATTTGCTCAAGCATGTCGTCAAGTTGAGAAATGTCACAAAAGAACAGAGGAACACTATTCTGTATAGCTAGTTTCTTTCCCCTGACAATGCTCGCCCTGCTGGTATCCACGACTACTATTGCAAACTCATTACTGAAGTGTTCTTGAAAAGCTTTGTACAGCTCGAGAGACGTCTGTGCTCTGTCTCTTCCCGCCACCCTGAAGATACTGAATCCCATCTGATCCAGCATCTGCTGGATCTGTTCTACAACAGCCATGCTTCCGCCAATGATTATTATGTTATTGGGGTCTGATTCTACAACTTCTGCAAGAATATTTTCATCAAACTGGCCCCATTCGACTTTAACAATTCTTGCCTCAGTTACTGAGGCCAAGAGCTCTGCCATAGCTACATCGCAATCTGAATCCGATACGATGACTACTGTACCTTGGGCTGCTACGGGTACAACAAGGGCAATTGAAACAGCGATTACCAGCCATCTCTTAGGTATCATAATATGTCCTGCAAAAGCTCGTTTATAAGCTTTTCGCTCGCTGTTTAGTAACGGATTGGCTTTTATTGTAAATCTTTTTTATATTTTCGTTCTGATTTGTTATTGAAAGTTTCTGAACGTTTCTGAACGTTTCTGGTGTCAAAAAAGGTGACTAACAACAGGATGCAATTTCAGTACAGGAAATGAAGAACCATGGTCTGAGGAGTTCACTTCTGGGTTATGAGAAGGCTTTTTCATGCTTCGTGGATGCCTTTTAACTGTTGCTGATCGTTTCCTTGCAGTCTGATTTGATCAGGCTGTCTCCAAGAGAGATTATTTCACTATAGTTGCTCCTAAATTGACTCTTTTCTGTCTATTTGTTGATATCGGGACTCTCACGTTTTCAGGTTAAAGTGCAGGGAGAGGAATTGAAAAATGCGCATGAGAAATCTATTTATGTGTTCTTTCAACAAGACATCTCATGAAGGCTGCTCTGAGTACCCTGGATCTCCAGAATTATCTCGGTCAGAAAAAGAAAATCATGAAGATTTTTGCTCATTTTTGTTCATTCACGCCCGAAGAGATTCTTCATGCAGCAGGTATCCTCCCTGTTCGGATCTTTGGCTCGCATGTCATAGAAAAAGCCAGTGCCCATCTGCAGTCCTACTGCTGCTCCTACGCAAAACGAGTCTTGGAAGAAGGACTAACGCGTCCTCTTGATGGGTCTGTATTCGTTCACAGCTGTGATACTATGCAGAGGCTTTCTGACATTTGGGGTTATTCGGTTAAGGAGGAATTCCATGAAACGCTTGTCCTCCCGGTGGTTATCGGAGCCGGGATTGAATATCTCACCAAAGAGCTTGACCGGTTTAGAAAGAGAGTGGAAGTCTTTTCAGGAGAAATATCAGATAATACTCTGAAAGAAAGCATTAGTATTTACAATGAAAACAGAAAGTTACTGCAGAAGTTGTATGAAAGAAGAAAAAAGGGCCATATCTCTGCTGTGGTGGTGGATAAGGTGATGAAAGCCACCATGACCATGCTGAAGCAGGAACATACAGCACTACTGGAGGAATTCTTAGAAGAAGTGGATCCAAGAGAGTATTCTCATCCTCGTCTCATCCTTCTGGGAAGCGTGACGGTGGACCCGTACGTACTGGAGATTATTGAAGAATATGGGCAAATCAGCTATGATGATCTGTGCACAGGATCTCGGTATCTGCCTCTGGTGGAAGAATTGTCGTTGCGGGGAATTGCGCAACGGTACCAGAGTATGTGGTGTCCCTGCAGAGCAGTGTCCGTTCCAAGAGGACCACATATCCTCGACAAAATAAAAGAATACGAAGCAGATGGGGTCGTACTCCTTCTCCACAAGTTTTGTGAACCACATCTCTTCGAGGCTGTCTCGATCAAAAATACGCTGAGAGAGAATGGCTATCCATGTCTGCAACTGGAGCTCGAAGATCAGCCCTCACCAGAACAGATACGGACCAGGGTTCAGGCGTTCTGCGAAATGCTGGAGGGATAGCCATGAAGAAACTGAATACCTATGAGAATCTCAAGAAGCTCATTGGAAGCCACTACATGCAGGGAAAGACTGCCCACTTCTTCAATCAGAAGGTTGGCTGGGTTTCCAGTGGTGCCCCGGTGGAGCTGCTGCGTCCTTTTGATGTCATCACACTATACCCGGAAAACCACGCTTCAATCTGTGGAGCAGCAAAACAGGGCTCTGAATTCTGCGAAGTCGCCGAAGCTGAAGGATTCTCGCGTGACCTGTGTAGCTATTTCCGGTGCGACAGAGGATCCACTCTCCTGGGTACGAGCCCCATCGGGGGATTGCCTCGCCCGGATTTTCTCTTCGGGTGCAACAACATCTGTGGCACCATCTTGAAGTGGTATGAAATTGCATCCAGACATTATGACGTTCCTTTCCTGTTTGTGGATACTCCCTTTGTTCATACTGCCATTACAGACCATGCTGTAGAATATGTTACAGCTCAACTCCAGCAGGCAGTGGAGTCTCTGGAATCATTGACAGGCAGAGAATTCGATGAGCAGAAATTCGTAAGAACACTGGAGCTTTCAAAGAAATGCGTGGAATTGTGGACAAGAACTCTCGAGTTCGGGGCGTATAAGCCCTCTCCCCTAACGTGTTTCGATGCCTTCACACAGATGGCAGCTATTGTATCCTTGAGAGGGACGCAAGAGGCAGTAACCCATTATATGACCTTAAATCAGGAACTGGAGTCACGGGTTCAGAAAGGAATTGCCGCAGTGGAGAACGAGAACATACGGCTGCTGTGGGACAACATACCTGTCTGGTATGCCATGAGGGGACTGTCTGAGCTTTTTGAGAAATATCATGCCTGCCTGGTGGCAGATACCTATACTAATGCCTGGGCTTCAGCTGCTCTGGACACAGGTAATCCCATGGAGAGTCTTGCCAGAAACTATCTGGAGATATATCTGAATATTTCCATGGATCTGATGCTGGAGAGAATTGTTGCTCTCATTCACCGCTTCGATGTGGATGGTATGGTAATGCACAGCAACAGATCCTGTAAACCTTACTCTCTCGGGCAGTATGATCTTGCCCGGTGCATAAAGGAAGAAACAGGAATACCTGTGGTGATCATTGAGGCAGACATGGTTGATTCGCGAGTGTATGCAGAGGAGCAAATGAGAACAAGAATAGAAGCGTTTCTGGAATCCCTGGGTGAGTAAATGTGGTGTGGTATTGACATCGGCGCAGCCACGGCCAAACTGGTGCTGTTTGAAAATATGGTAGTCTCAAGCACTGTTATTCCCAGTGGGTTTGACACGGTGAAGACAGCTGAAGAGCTGATGGAGCGGGGTGTAGAGAAAGCCGGCATTCACCGTAGAGACATACGGGGTATAGTGGCTACGGGGTACGGGAGGAACATGGTGCCCATGGCTGACAGGACCGTGACTGAGATCACATGTCATGCAAGAGGCGCCCACTACCTGGACAGCCAGGTACGGACCATCATTGATATTGGAGGACAGGATTCCAAGGCAATTTCTCTTGATGCTTCAGGGAAAGTGAAGGATTTTGTGATGAATGATAGGTGTGCAGCAGGCACTGGGAGGTTTTTGGAAGTCATGGCCAGAGCTCTGGAAGTTGAGCTTGATGAATTGGGCGATCTATCCTTGAGATGCAGGGAGAATGTCACAATATCTTCTACCTGTACAGTTTTTGCGGAGTCTGAGGTTATTTCCTACAAGAATCAGGGGAAGAAAAAGGAGGATATCATTGCAGGAGTCCATGAAGCCATTGCATCACGGGTACTTGCCATGGTGCATCAGATACCCATTAAGGAAAAGATCATGGTGACAGGTGGAGTGGCACTGAACGCCGGAATGATTCATGCTCTTGAACGAAAGGTGGAAAAAGAAGTGGAGATACCAGAAGACCCGCAGGTTGTGGGAGCCCTTGGTGCCGCATTACTGGCGAAAGAGTCTTAGTCTATCATGAGGGGTTCTTTTTCATGAGCAGGAGAGCATCGCAGATCATGACTAACTCACCTTTCTCATTCAGGACTGAATTTCGCATGACTACAATTCCATTTTCTCCTCTATCTCTCTTTTCCAAAATCTCTATTTCCGCATGAATGGTGGTTCCAATGAGAACGGGGTTGAGGAATCTCATTGCATCCACACCATAGAAGGCAACTACTGTTTCACGAATAATCCCCAGTTGATCCCACAGCCCTGTCATGATGGAAAAGGTCAGAGCCCCATGAGCTATTCTGCGGCCAAACTGTGATTGTTCTGCAAATATCTTGTCTGTGTGCAGCGGGTTGTAATCTCCACTCAATCCAGCAAAATGGACGACATCAGTTTCAGTTATGGTTCTTCCCGATGAGGTGTATTTCTCACCGATGGCCAGATCCTCATAGTATTTTCCCATTCACATCACCGTGCTACTGTGGAGAGGTTACTACTATAAGCTTTTGCCACCCATCGTTGCAGGGTGTACGCAGACAGGCGTGCATCCATAATGCACTCGAGCTCATCCCCAGAGAGGACTTTCCCGATCTGTGAGAAGAATCTCAAGGCGAGGTGTAGGGATGAGCAAAACCAGAATGTCATTGGCTGCCCGAAATGATAAGAAGAAGGGAGAATAGACCCCAGAGAATGTGGAAGATGCTTGAAAGTGTGCGATCCAGCCATTTTCTTAATGCATGAGCCGCTCCATATCAAATAGGCCCCCCACGTCCTCAGTTGTTGGGGATTGCCGCAATACGGCTTTCTCAGTGTATTAGACGTTTGAAATGTATAGATTTTTGTCCAGAAAAGGCCATCACAGTTTCCTGGCGACAGAGAGCAAGTTCTGGAGTTCTCTCCTGCTGCCCACCAGAGTTCGCACCTGAGCAATGATTTCCAGACCAATCAACAAAGCAAGAGAACACACCATGAGGCCGGGCACCCAGTATCGGGACATAACGAACACAGTGAGAACCAGCGCACTCGCCAGTATGCCCATGTACTTGAGGTACTCCATTGATTCACTCACATAGTGAGGCAGCCCCGTTTCAGCAATGTGGAACACCACTATTAGCCCAACGAAGAACAACAAGAATTCTCCAGCAAGAACCAGAAAGAATACCCAGTAGTTCCATTGAACCGACATCTCATTGAACCTTACAAACCATGTCCCTTCCTTGTAATTGATCATGGTGTGGGGATTACCTTTCACTTCGACCCATGAGTGGTACGGGCCAATCACTGCAACAGCATCATATCCAGCATACCGCAGCACTGAGCACAACACCACAGCCTGGCCATCGCAATCGTCCCTGCCTCTACGTAGGACTTCTTCTGCAGTTGCCAGGTGGTTGAGGGCTCGGTAGTTGAACAGGTCTGTGGCGTACTGGACTTTCCATTCAATGACAGAAAATACTTGTGCAGGGTCATCCTTGACGTTTTCCTCCATTTCATCATATAGGTCAGCTGTGGCTCCAGGGAGGATAAGTTGCTGGGGTGAGAAAAATCTGTCTACCTGCGTTTTCCACTCCAGTGGGTTAATGTTACCTCCCATCCCTATCACAAATACAACACCGATTGCAGAAATTGCGAGTGATTTCTTGATGTTGGATCTGAGTGGCATTATTCATACTACAATGGCGTGCTTAAAGAGGTTTCTGCTTCAACCTTCGTTTCTGAGGATGAAATGGTGTTCAGCAGTAAGTGTATCAATCCACACATCATAAGAACACGAAAAAGGAGAGAGAGGACCATGAATGAACATGAATAGAGAGGCAGTAAGCCTGCTCCAGGTCCTCAATGTGGGACAATTACTCGGAGGGACTGCATCTCTGAGTATTGTGTCCCACTCTGAAGGGGGTGAAAGATCCGTGTTTGTCCACTCGGGTTTAAATGTGACCATGGAGGAGGGGTATGCTTGAGGTGAGAATTCAAGAGCACACTCACTGTATCCTCTTCTGGTCTTCCACTCTTATTGAGATGAGTTACTTTATTAATCTGACGATAATTTAACCAGGAATATCCCCATAAGGGTATATCTTTGACAAGGGTTCACAACTACAGCTGGCATCATCCAGGAAATCAGGTAATGTCCACCAAATCAGAAATGAAGTCAATTGACCGTTCCACAGGATCTCCTTCCACTGAAACCATGATGGCGTGTTGAGGACAGACGTCAACGCAACGACCACAACCCCTGCATTCTTCATGTATCTGGGCCCGGCCATCTGTTACAGCTACTGCATTGACGAAGCACACTGATTCACACGTTCTGCATCCCACACAGGCGTCAGTAACAGTCATGGTAATACCAGGCATCTTCGTCACCTTCATTCCAATCTCGGGTGCCAGATCAGGGAGCATGCGCCAGAGACAGCAACAGGGGCAGCAATTGCACACCGTTAGAAGTCTATTGCCAGGCCCTACATTGAGCCACACAGTATCCAACTTGTTTCTGCCAATCAAATGAATTAATCCTGCTTCTCTGCACTTTCTCACGTGTTCTAACGCTTCTTCCTTTGTCACTCTTCTTCCCAGCTCTGGATTGATCTTCATGGCAGCCTCTCCCATGAACAAACAGCCCAGTTCAACAGGATAGTCTTTACACGCAGCTGCGTCACGGCAAATGCAGAAATTCATAACCCAGTGATAGGCTGCCTTTTCAATGAAGTGTTCCACAACACTGGAAGGCAGCACCATGCTCTCTGATGCGACAGCTTCGTTGACAGTGATAGCCCTGTCAATAGGCAAATAGATGATCCCATCATCTTTGAAAAACATGGTGTCCATGATCCTTCCCAGAAGAGGAACTCTGGTTAATCGAGCTATGAAAAACCGTAGTGGAAATCCTTTTTTGAGAATTCCAACCAACCCTACAGACCGGCTCATTCAATCACACTGTTCACATGTACCCATTCACTGTAGCAGAATGCACTTTCATTCTGCGCAGTCGCATCCATAAATTTTTCTGCATTGAGGACACACCTTCAAGTTCATCTGAGAGGTTCCAACTGGGATAGGCCATGATTCTAGTCCTTCCATACTTCCGCATAGAGGGCACTGCTCCCGAGCTGTAATCATGAATTTTACTACTCTGCTTGGGCAGGTGTATATTCTTGTATTCCTATCTGGAGAGCCCAGCATTTGCATATCTCCACCGATACGCATGGAGAAGAGAAGAGGATACATGCCCACAAAGGATTCGCCACATATTCCCTGTGGTGTATTCCAATCGAATGAGAATGTCTGTCCCTGCTTGTGGTTGGCTCTGCATGCAGAAGCAACCTCCACGATTGTGATTTCAAACCGTATTGGTTCTCTCCATAACTTGTCGAAGTCATCAGGGCCCATACCTTCACCTGCGGGGTTCATTTCTCATTTTCTTTTCCAGCGTCTCGAGCTTTTCCTTTTCCTTCATTTTTTTCAGCGATTCGTCGGGAAAATCCACTACAAACCAATCCTGATAACCACATTTCCTGCACAGCCAAAGTCTGCCCAGTCTTCCACCATATCGCATGACGACATCAGTACTTCCACATTTTGGACAGCATATCATATTCTCACCTTCTGCAGCAAGGCATACGTTTCTCTCACATGTACATCTGACGAGACGTTCTCATGAGGAATTCAGGACATATATAGTTCACTGTGCTGAGGTTCTGATAAGCTGGATGTAGAACTGAATGCACTTCATGTAGTTGTCCACAGAGATTCGTTCATCAGTTCCATGAATACGACTCAGATCCTCCGATGTTGCTACCAGGGGAACGATCTTGAATACACTGTGGGTCAAGGGGAGATAGTGACGGGAATCTGTTGCTCCGGTGACCAGATAGGGTGCCACAACAGTATCAGGAAATACTTGCCTGAGTGTCTTCTGGATGGCATCATAACTCTGTGAGTTCATGTCTGATATCTCAGAGGGGTTCCAGGCCTGTGTCATTTGCGTTATTTCCACCCGTGGATCGTTGATAACCTCAGTAACTCTCTTGATGACTGTTTCTGTAGTCTCTCCAGGAAGTATCCTGAAGTTGACTACCGCTCTGACGTTTTTGGGCAGGACATTCTCCTTTGTACCTCCTTCCAGTATTGTGGGGGCTGTGGTTGTGCGAATCAATGCATCTGTCTTGGGAGACTGGGACAACTGATTAATGACCAGTGCTTTGAATAGCCACAAATTGGCGAACACTATTTTTTTAGGGAACGTCATTTCAGGCCCAGTATACTCAAACATGTCCCTCACCACGCCTTCAAACCTGGATGGAAACCTGTTCTTCTCCAACCTACTGATGGCTGTGGATAGAATGCCTGCAGCTGTCTCTCTGGGAGGCATGGAAGAGTGGCCACCTTCTGACCGGACTGATAGCTCCAGACTGATATATCCTTTTTCTGCTACACCTACCAGAGCCACGGGGACACTAACACCAGGGACTACTCCAATTGTACCAGAGCCTCCTTCATCCAGTACGTATTCCAATGTGACGCCTCTTTCTCTCAGCAGTTCAGCAATCGAGGAAGCTCCTCTTAAGCCGCCAACTTCTTCGTCGTGACCGAAAGCGAGATAGATGGTACGCTCTGGTTCAAACCCCTGCTGCAGTAAAGTTTCTACAGCCTCCAGTATGCCCATGACACCTTCTTTGATGTCCATGGTACCTCTGCCCCAGACATGTCCTTCTTTGATGTCTCCTGAGAACGGTGCGTATGCCCATTCTGATTCTGTTCCAGGTTCGATAGGAACCACATCAAGGTGGGCCATTAGCAGCATGGGTGCACGGCTCTGGGGGTTCCCTTTCCAGGTGAAGAGCAGGCTGTAGTCTGCAATGACTTCTCTCTTCAGGTGGGAATGGGTCAAGGGAAAAGCTTCCTTCAAATAGTCATGCAGTCCTGTGAACTCCTTTCTGTCACAATTGGCCTCTTCCTGATAGGATACTGTCTTGAATTGGACAGCTCTGGATAGGCGTTCAGGTGCTTTCTTGTCTACTGCTATGTCAGTAACGGGTTCCACAGATACCTGTCTGGATTCAAAGAGACTGGCTCGTATTAGTAAAATACCACAGAAGAGTGCTATTAACAGTATGACCAATTCTATGAACATTTGGATCACCTCTAGATCTGCACAGAGCAGTCAAGCTCCTGTGTTACTGCTTTCTTACCGTGTACTACATAAACATTTGCGTCAGTTGAGTGCTTCGTTCAACTCTTTTCGGGGTCAAAGTGCTCATGGCGGGAAAGAGGTTATCAGACCTGAAACTGTGCACTCGTCTCCAGGTTGGCAGTACTACTGATAGTCTTCCCTCACTGGAAAGAATACGTCGATAACCCTGCATCGGGTGATTGACTTCCCAGCATGTGGGACCCCACCCGGGATTACCAGGACTGAGCCTTCTCCTAACTGGTAGACCTCGCCTTCCACGGTTAATTCCATGGTGCCTTCAATTACATTCACCACTTGTTCATGAGGGTGGGTATGTTCGGGCAGCGCCGCACCAGCTGTAATATTCCAGTAGGCCAGCGTCATATTCTCAGAATGCACGAATCTGCCACGATATCCAGGGATAATTTCCTTTCCTTCACTATCATTCACGTTGCATGTATACATGGGATTGTTCCTCCTCTCCCTCTGCGGCAGATGCTGCTTATATCTCTTCCCACAGACTGCAGAGCGTATGGTCTCCTCTCGGTTCAACTGAGTGCTCTCCACTGTGCAGGAACAGGTTGAATAGGACTTTGAGCTATTATACTGACAGGGTTACAGCAAGTCCCAGGTGATCAGAGGCATATACACCACTTTGCGGATCTGCCAGGATGATTTCAATCTCTTTTACAGAGGTTGCTAGTCCTTTATCAGCCCATACATAGTCGATTCTCTCATTGGGAGTAGGATATGAGGGGTATGTAAATCCATCCTCCCCGGGATGTAATGTTGGCCACATATCCACAAGGCCACTCGTTTTCAATCGTTGGATCTCTTCATTATCAGGAGGTGCGTTCAGATCACCTACCAGAACCCTGGATGCTGTAGAGATCTTGTTCATGTACTCCAGTGTCTCAGTGACATTCGAATTCAAGCAGAGGGGGCACCATGAATATACTGCGAAGTGCGCATTAAACACATGTACAGTGTTCCCTGCACCGGTGGTTACGGTAATATATTGCGTTATCCTGTGGTTTTTGTCTCCGCTATTCTGTGGCATACTCAGAAAAGCAGAACCTGTTTCCACAATGGGGAGCCGAGAGATGATACCCAGCCCTTCCCACGTAGTTGTAATTTTCTGAGTGACTGAACCATTGGCATAGTATTGGGCCCACTGGTACACGATAGCACAGGTTGCATATCCACTATATTGGGAGAGGTCACTCACAATCTGCTCGCCCATGTTCTGATATGTTAGGGTTGTAGATTCCTGGGAGCGATCAAACCTGATTTCCTGCAAAGCAATAACATCAGCATTGCACTGCACTATAGCGTTGACTATCATCTTCTTCCTCGTTTCCCAGTTTCCACCATCATCATAGTTTTGTGCATTTAGAGTTATCAGTTTCATCATGAGTTTTATTCGAATACTAACTTATAAGCTCTCCTTTTATGACGATCACAACCTGGGCTCGTCTAACATATGTAGAAAAATCAAGCACTACTCCCTCCAATTCCACATCCGCTCACGGATTTTTCTGTTGCCCTTCTATTCTTTGCTTCTGCTGATCAGCTGGTTCTCTCCATCCTCGTGTACCATGCTTCCATTCGAATTCCCTGAAGTGCCTCTCTTTTCAGGGTTCCTGATTGTCATCCAAATCCTGAGACTTACACTCCCGCTATTCGCAGTGAGAACCAAGGGCCCTCATGGTCACGTATTATTCTGTGTTCTTCGTTCTGTTATTCGCAATGTAAGAGTACTCTCTTCTTGACATTTCCGCACTTCTGCCAGGATCATAAGAGACCTCATTTCTGGCAGGATGGACATATATACGTAGTAGAGCCCAGAATATTTATTTTTTCAATAGAGGTGCCACACACAGGGCAGGGTCTTCCCAGACTGTGAGCACCCAGAACCTTGTGATACCCTCCCGGGTTGCCATACAGATCAGTGATGTCCTCTTTTCCTCCCAGTGTTACAGCGTTCATGAGGACATCTCGCATGGCAGTATACAGCCCTCTCCTTTCTTCTTCAGTGAGATCACCGGCTTTCCTCCTGGGATGTACCCCCGCTCTGAAGATGATCTCCTGAAAATAGCCATTGCCCAACCCTGCGAGTATGGTTTGGTCCAGGAGAACAGCCTTCAGGGTCCTGGCGCTGTTCTGCTCAAGAATCACATGAAAGGATTCAGCCGTGAATGAACCATCGAGAGGGGAGACTCCCAGGGCCCCCGGATACCTGAATGTTCCCAGTTCCTCCTTCTTGACCACACGCAGAAAACTCATCCCATGGTTACGAACGGTTAGTACGGTATTATCAGTAAAGTCCACTCTCAGCGTGTAGACATCAGGGATTGTCTTGATATCAGTATGGTATAACACATGACCAGTATGCTCGCCTATCTGCATATACGTATCAGAGGACAGTTTCACAAAAATCCACTTTCCCTTTCCCTCTACCGATTCTATAGTCTTTCCAACTAATACACCTTCAAAATCCTTCTTTGGAAGGTTGAAGTATCCTTTCTCATTAAAAATCGCACATTCTATTGCTTTCCCTTTCAATTCTTTGTTCATTTGCTGGACCAGCACCAGAATATCTGGTAGTTCGTACATGAGGTACCTCCATTCTCTTTTGGGTCAATCATTGTTTGGATTGAGTTGGACTATCCTAGGAGCGAATCCTATTTAAGGATTTCACTGAGGATATTGTCCTCCTCGATTTTCTCTTTAACACTAAGGAAGAAATGAGAGAATGACACTCTTTTCACTTCCAGCGCAATGTCCATTTTTCAGGTGACTTTCTGCCCAGTACAACCATGCATCTTAAGGGAAGAGAACATATTGATTCGGCAAGGGCTCGGAATCTCCTGCAGGTGACCTGTCTGTCTTGTATTTCGATCTCTTATTCGTGTCATACACCTCCTATTCTTTTTCCGTACATGCTTCACCCCATCGACATCTACGTTCTCTTTATATAAACCCTTCGACTGATTTGTTATAATCTCAGATCATATTGAGATTCTTTTGTAGTAATAGCTCACAAGAACATTTTTCTATCAGCTTTGGATGCAGACTCTATGCCATCCCAGATACCCGCCTTATCATGACTTCTTTGAGACTGATTCACATTCACATAAGAAGCAAACAGAAATATTTATAAACGTTCACATACGTATGTGAAATTAACATACCATGTAAATAGGTAACATGTGGGATAAAACTCTCATGAGATGCAAAAAATGGATGGATTGTGTCTCACGGTTAATCTGCCCATTTTGTCAGATTGTATAAATGAAGGTGACATCATGTCTAAGGAAGGAGGAGTCAGAGCTCTGGGAATTGTGGGAAGCCCACGTCTCAAAGGAAATACTGATATTCTGGTGGATGCAGTTCTTGAGGGCACAGAGGAAGCTGGCGCAGTATCTGAGAAAATCATTCTCAATGAATTGAGGATTTTGCCCTGTAGAGCCTGCAATGTCTGTCACACGAAGCGTGAGTGTGTGCAACAGGACGATATGCTCATGGTTCTGAAGAAGATGCAGCAGAGTACAGTCTGGGTTCTGGGTACTCCAGTATACTGGTGGGGGCCTTCAGCACAGTTCAAAGCATTCATGGATCGATGGTATGGTGCTGATAAGGCAATTTTCCAAGGGAAAAAGGCGATACTGGTGATTTCTCTGGGCGGCAGTGAAAGTTATGCCAAGTATACAGTTGGGATCTTGACGAGTGTTCTTGAATATCTTACTATTGAACATGCTGCCACGGTGCTTGCACCGGGAGGAATAAACGGTAACCCTCATCTGGTAGAAAGAGCACGTCAGATAGGGCAGGAATCCATTACGAGGAAGTGATACCATGCATTATAGAATGTTGGGAAACACAGGGATAAAGACATCCATTTTGGGATTTGGATGTATGCGGTTGCCCACTGTGGCCTGGGACAAGGCAAGAATTGCAGAAAAAGAGGCAATCAAGATTATTAGGAAAGGAATCGACAGTGGGATAACTTACGTTGATACAGCAGAACCCTATCACATGGGCGAGAGCGAAATAGTGGTGGGCAAGGCACTCAAGAACGGATACCGGGATAGAGTAACGCTGGCAACTAAATCCCCCGTGTGGAAGGACGATTTTAATAAACCTGAGCATTTTGAGGACTATCTGAACCTTCAGCTCAAGAAGTTGGACGTGGACCACATTGACATATACCTGCTGCATTCTCTCGACCGAACATCATGGAAGGAGAAGGTCCTTGGATTTGATCTTATTGAAAGAGCAGAGAAAGCAAGAGATGAAGGAAAGATTCGCTATTTGGGATTCTCTTTCCACGACAGTCCTGATGTGCTGAAAGAAATTATTGACTCCAATGCTTTCAGAGTCATGCTTGTTCAGTACAACATCTTAAACCCTGCCAACGAAGAGATGGTCTCCTACGCTGCAGAGAAGGGCCTTGGTGTAGCAATCATGGGGCCAGTGGCAGGTGGGCGCCTTGCAGGAGAACCTCCAGTAGAAATGCATCAGTGGCTGAACAGAGGCAGGAGGAATTTTGTGGATATGGCATTGAAATATGTGTGGACCAACCCCAGTGTTTCTGTTGCTCTTTCTGGAATGGGGTCTGAACAGATGGTTGATGACAACCTGCTTATTGCTTCAGATGACACCTACACTCTCAGTGAGGAGGAGATGGAAACAGCTCAGGACATTAGGAGAAAATTCAAAGAACTGACAGACAACATCTGCACGGCCTGCGAGTACTGCATGCCCTGTCCAAATGAAGTTAATATTCCATTTATTTTCACAGCACTCACGTACTATCAGGTCTATAATCAGAAGGAGAGAGCTCGTCTGTATTACAAGAACATAGGGAATGTAGAGGAATACTACCCTCCCGGAAAAGACGCCACTGCGTGCGTTGAGTGCGGCGAATGTGAAAAGAAGTGTCCTCAGAAGATTCCCATTGCAGAACAACTGAAAAAAGCACATCAGATTCTCAGTACGGGTGTGTGAACGGGTTAAAAAAGTAATTTCCTTTAAGGTGCCTAAAGGCATATAAACCACCTCGCAGAGAGCTGATAGGAACAAAAAAGGCACATGTGATAGGGAGGAGACACGTGTCTCAGGAGCTCCGGTTGTGTACATTGATGTTGTTGGGAAACTTCACAACCAAAGGTTCAGAGAAGAAATCAAAGAGGTGAAAGGGATTATCGGGAAATTGATGTCAAGAGCGGGACTCCTTACGATCCATCGGTTGAAGAATAAGGTTAAAGAAGGGACGTTACATGAAAACCGTTATCTTGGGAAAAACTGGTCTTGAAGTCTCTCGAATAGGGATAGGAGGTATCCCTCTGAATCGTCCTTCTGAAAAGGAAGCAATTGCTGTAGTACAGCGTGCCCTGGACCTGGGAATTAATTTCATTGACACAGCCATTGGATATGGGAAGAGCGAGGAACGCATTGGGAAGGCAGTATCAGGACGTCGAGAAGAGGTCGTCATAGCGACCAAAACAGGGGGACGTGATAGAGACACAGCCCTGCAGCATCTGGAACTGAGCCTCAAGAGGCTCTGCACTGATTACATTGATATCTGGCAAATCCACGGTATCAACACTGTTGAAACACTGGAAAGAGTGCTTGGACCGGGGGGAGCGATGGAAGGGGCACAGGAAGCATTGAGGAAGGGCAAAATCAGACATATTGGATTCAGCAGTCATAATATAGACATGGCTCTGAAAGTGGTAGCTTCTGGGTGGTTCGAGACTGTTCAATTTCCTCTCAATTTCGTCTCAGATGAAGCTGCTGCAGACCTGGTTCCGCTCGCTCGAAGCCTCGACATGGGGTTTATCGCAATGAAGCCCTTTGCGGGGGGGAGGATACGAGACGCCAACCTTGCCATCAAGTACTTGCTTCAGTTTGACAGCGTTGTTCCAGACCCTGGAGTTCAAAGTGTTGAGGAAATTGAGGAAATTGTTGATATTGTAAACAGTGAGTCCTGGGGGTTATCATCTCAGGATATGGACAGGATACGAACCATCCGTGAAAAAGTGGGGACCAGGTTCTGTCGACAATGCACCTACTGCATGCCATGTCCTCAGGAGGTCTTCATTTGCGGTGTTGTATATTTGCCGATTCTCTGGGAGCTGTGGCCGCCTGACTGGTTTTTCAACTGGGATTATGTCAAGCACTCGGTAGAGAGCGCAAAGAACTGCATCAAGTGTGGCGAATGTGAAAAGAAATGCCCATATCAACTGCCTATTCGAGACATGATTGAGGAAAGTCTTACTTTCTACGAGCAAAAGGTGAGAGAGTATAAGAGAAGTATGGAGAAAGCGAGTACGTGAGCAAGGAGGTTGGAAAATGAATATGATTGAGAGAGAGGTTGGGTATTTTCCGGATTATGGTGCACAGAATACCGATGATGTTCTTAGAATCGTCAGAAATCGGGTAACAGAAAGAGACTTGAAGACAGTCGTGGTTGCCAGCACTTCTGGAGAGACCGGGGCAGCATTCTCAGAGAAACTCAGAGATGCCGCAACTGTTGTCGTCGTCTCATACGAAAAGATGAATCCTTCATACAAGCAACATATTGTTGAATCTGGTGGCATTCCTCTGGAAAAAACTCATTTGCCTCTGCACACGGAAGGAATGGACCCCATTCGAGAGACTTTTCGGACTTTCGGTCAGGGATTAAAGGTTGCAGTTGAGGTCATCCTTATTGCTTCCGACAAAGGAGAAGTCCCCCTGTATGAAGACGTTGTGGGCGTGGGTGGAACTGCAAGAGGGGAAGACACAGCGGTAGTTGCAAGAGCAACGACAACCAAGGATGCATTCTGTAGCGATGAGACGAAGAGGCTTGAGATCAGAGAAATCCTTGCCATGTCATTGCAGAAGAAGTGGTGGTAGGGAGGGCATTCTTTTGCAGTATCGCACGTTCGGTAGGTTGGACTGGAAAGTGTCAGCTCTCGGGTTTGGATGTATGAGACTCCCCTATCTGGAAGGGGAGTATGCGTGTACATGAACCTGAGGCAACCCGGATGATCCACTGCGCTAGTGATCATGGCATGATGTATGAAAGAGAGAGTCCCCAAGGGCCCGTTTCTGGTATCGATTCATGAAGGACGGGCTGGAGGGAGACTACCACTGCGAAAGAGGGCAGGCAACAGTCTGTGTTCAGTGCAAAGAGTGCGAGGACAAGTGTCCACAAACCATTCCAATCAGCCGACTGATGCTTATTGTCCACCAGGTGCTAGGTGAAGGGAAGTCATACGACCAGGTCCCGCTGGAGGATTTGAGGTTGAAGAGATGATGTATCCATTTCGTACATGACTGACTGAACCGCGCTCTCTGCAGGAATCGTTCTCTCATTTGTGATGAGTGGTGCATCTTCTCAAACCAAAAATCGAGTCTCTTCCGAGAAGCAATCTCTTTCTAGGGAAGTAGATTATAGAAAAAGGGCTTCAACTTCTTTTTTCTTTTCTTCTTCCAAGTACGTGACAGCTTTCCTGATGAGTAACCGTGATATCTTCCTTTTCTTTTCACTCTGCGATGCTAGAAAGGTGACCAGTAGATCAGGATGGTGTTTTCCTATAGTCTTCAGTCCCCACCCGATACCCTTGACCGCCTCGATACGCTTCTCGGCGAGATGAGGTGCAAGCACATGGAGCAGTTTTGTGGTCTTACCTGGTTGATCCACTACGCGTTTGCTGAAGAAATGGATGGCCACTCCTGCACTTCGCCTCACCCATCTATTTTCATCATCAAGGAACCTCTCCAGCCACGGAAGCATCTCATCAAAGTTGTCCACAACAGCATAGCCCAGGCTGCGTTCCCCTATTATGTCACATACATACCATACATCTCCCGTAATAATGTATTCCCTGCTCTTTCTCATGACGAATTCCAGATGTGAAGGCAAAAACCAGATTAAAGCCTGGCTCACAATGACGTAACTGCCCATGGCATTATACTGGATGATTTTGTCAAATGCCTTGAAGAACGTTTCGTGTTCATCAACACCCATCTGGCCAATCCGTTTTCCCAGCAGGTCAAGGGTTGAAAAATGGCATTTCCTATCCAGAATAGGCCTGAGAGCATGAAGAGCAGCTTCATATTCCTCATGGGTGCAGGCTTCAAAGACCAGGTGAGCCATGCCATCAATTTCATCCCGGCAGAGAGGACTCATACCCACCCGTATCGTCTCTGCCAATTTAAATTCTTTCTAACAGTGATGTGGCAACCCTGAGCTGCCTGCGAATGTATTAGAAGAAAACACAAGCAGCCGCAGAGTTAACCTCAGATTATCTCTACGTGCTAGCTTTCGATAATTTTCTCCTTTTGTGAATATCTCAGTATGAATGAAAACATTTTTAAATTACTCTCAGTTACAGTACCATAAGCATAGCTGTTGCACACGGTGATGCAATGAAAGGTACAGAGGCGGGTTATTCTGTGGGAATAGAAAAGAGAAGGTTTCGTGCATGTGGTGCTGGAATGTGCCCTTCTTTGCATGTTGTTACGCTAGCCTCAGGTTTCCAGCCTGTACAGAGAGAGGGATTTCAATGGAAATAATGACTAAGATAAAGCCAAACTCAGCTCGCATGTGGGACTATATTATGGGTGGTGCCCACAATTTTGCCATAGACAGGACTGCGGTGAGACTGGCCAGAACCCTGTACCCCCAGTATGAGGAGTCCATGCGCGCACAGAGACGGTTTCTTCAACGAGCAGTAACCTACATGGTCAGGGAGAAGAATCTGAGGAATGTCCTGGATTTCGGGTCAGGGCTTCCCACCAGAGGAAATGTGCATGAACTTGTTCAGAAAATCAATCCCGAAGCAAGAGTCATTTACTCTGATAGAGACCCCATTGCTGTGGCCTTTGGCCAGGAAATACTGGGAGATAATCCCAAAGTCCGATATATATACTGCGATGCTGAGGAACCTCATGCACTCCTTGATTCTCCTGTCATTACTGAACTATTCGGAGATAGCCGTCGGATAGGCATCGGCTTTGTAGGCGTCTTTCTGTATATTCCTGATGAACCCCTGGAGCGCTTCTTTGACATCATGTATGATTGGGTGGAAAAAGGCAGTTACATTGCAGTATCCAGCGCTGGTCTCAGAGTCAGTGAGATGGAAGGAGTGGATGAGGCTTCCCGAAAAATGGATCTACGGTTCTATGCACGTTCTGAGGAAAAGACCATTGACATCATCAAACCATGGAAGCTCACTCAGGAGGGGTTGGCCAGAGGATTCTACTGGGGACTTCCCGATGATTCACCTGAAGTAAATAAAGACATAAGCGAACTCAGTTTCACGTTTGTTGCTTACAAATGAGGTAGATGACATGCCGGGATATTGCTACGACTTGTCTGTTGAAGAACTGGAACTGCTCTCTCGTGCTGCGCAGGCACTGTACACTCATGAGAGCCGTATCGCTGCCGCTCTGGAAAAGGTGCTGGAACACACGGCAGTCTACCATGAACACATTTTCTCTCAGGAAGAGCTCTTGAATATCAGTCTCGTCAATGTCAGAGGGCTGCTGACGGCTCTGCATTCTGGTCAGATGTACTCAGAACCCAGCAACGTCTCCCAACAGGGAGCACAGTTTGCACATCTTGGGCTAGGAGATAGATCGGCGGTAGACCTTCTTTCTGCTCTGCAGGATACGTGTCTTCCCCTTGTGAGAGAGGAATATCAGAACCAGCAGTGCCAGGTTGCAGAAGTGGCAGCACGAGCCATAACTCGCTATTGTTCTCTATTTGTGGAGGGGTTTCTTGCTGCCTGTAGAGACCGTATTCTGGATGCCCAGGAGAAGATCATCCTGGCTCTGGAGCAGAGCCTCAGAGAGAGCGAGCAATGGTTGGCCACCACGTTGAAGAGCATTGGCGATGGTGTCATTGCCACAGACACCAAGGGATACATAACCTTTATGAACAATGTAGCTGAGCAGCTCACCTGCTGGAAGGAAGAAGAAGCCAAAGGAAAGCCTCTGGCAGAAGTGTTCTTCATTGTGAATGAAGAAACCCGAGAACACTGCTCAAACCCTTTCGAGAAGATTATGAAAACTGGCAAAGTGGTGGGGCTTGCCAATAGCACTGTCTTGATCGCCAGGAATGGCACAGAACGTATGATTGCAGACAGCGGAGCCCCCATTCGTGATGAGGAGAATACCATATTGGGAACTGTTCTCGTATTTCGTGATGTCACTGAAAAGAGAAAAATGGAAAGCAATATCCTCAGGTTAGAGAGGGAGAAAATGGAATCTGTCAGTATTCTGGCTGGAGGAATAGCTCACGATTTCAACAACATCCTCACTGCAATCCTGGGCAATGTCACTATTGCGAAGATGCAGACTCTGCCTGACAGTGAGATCTTCAGATTGCTCACCGAGGCCGAGAAGGCATCCCTCAGAGCGAAGAGCCTGACCCAGCAGCTTCTGACCTTCTCCAAGGGAGGTGCACCGGTGAGAAAGCCTGCTTCCTTATCCGAATTGCTGAAGGCTACCGCTGAATTTGCGCTTTCCGGCTCCAAAGCGCGATGCGAATTTCGCATTGCAGAGAACTTGAAGTCTGCAGAGGTAGATGCGGGTCAGATCAGCCAGGTCATTAACAACCTTATCATCAATGCAGATCAAGCCATGCCCGCGGGAGGTGTCATTATTATCCGGGCAGAAAATGTAGAAGTCAACTTGAAAGAAGGACTCCCCATCAGGGAAGGACCGTACGTTAAGATAAGCATCCAAGATGAAGGCATCGGCATACCTGAGGATCATCTGCAGCGGATATTTGAACCCTATTTTTCCACCAAGCAGAAAGGGAGTGGCCTGGGACTGGCCACCAGTTACTCCATAATAAAGAACCATGAAGGATGGATTACCGTCTCCAGCAGGCTGGGAAGGGGTACAACCTTCTGCATTTATCTGCCGGCCTCTGATAGAGAAGCTCCCCAGAGAGAGGTGGCACCTGCCAGGAGATCGGAAGGGAAAGGGAAAATTTTGCTCATGGATGATGAAGAATGCATCCTGGAAGCAACCAGTGAAGTTCTCGCCTTTCTCGGGTACGAATGTGATGTGGTCAGAGATGGAGTGGATGCTGTCAAGCTGTATGAGAAAGCCAAAGGGAAGCCTCAGGCTTTTGATGCAGTCATCATTGATCTCACCATTAAAGGTAAGATGAGTGGTAAGGAGACCATCAAGCACCTGCTGGAAATCGATCCTGATGTGAAAGCTATTGTATCAAGTGGGTATTCTGACGATCCTGTCATGGCCAATTACAGAGAGTATGGATTCTCTGGTGTGGTTACCAAGCCCTATACCATTGAGGAACTGAAGGAAACTCTGGTTCATGTCCTTCACAGAAAGCCAGAATGAAGTGGCTCTTGGAGATTAGTGTAATTTATTTCTGGGAGATCAGTTCAATCCCCGCTTACTGTAAAACTTATAAAGGTGTACTTACCTTTTAAAGCATGGAGGTTCACACGCAGGAACTCCTAAAGACACTTTCAAATAAGACTAACCTCGAGATCATAAATCTGTTGAGGAACGAACCGTCCTATCCCCGAAAGATATCTGAGATTTTGGGAATGCAAGAGGGATATATCTCTAGGATTCTCTCAAATCTTGAGAAAATGGGTATTTTACGCAGCCAGTGGGCATATCGAGAGCGCAATGTTAAGCTGTACTATGTTGACACAAAAGAGATTAGCATTGCCTTTGAGCCCGAAGGGTTGAAGCTCTGTGTAAAGACAAAGGGTGAGAAAGAAGTGTCAGTATCCTATGATGCTTTCAAGTTTGAAATACCTGAAGCGCATGGGTTCATCAATAGAAGGCAGGAGCTGCAGTCGATTGATTCTCACTCAATAGTGGTCATTGAGGGATTGGCAGGCATTGGAAAGACCTTTCTGGCAGCAGAGTATGCACGAAGTGCACAGGCGAAGGGGAAAAAGATTTTCTGGCATTCCTTCACTGACATTGACTCTTTTCACTACGTTATTAATAAGCTGTCTGTATTCCTGAATAACGTGGGCCTTTCTAACCTTCTGGAGTATATAAAACAGGAGGGGAGGGACAGCAGGGTGCTTATTTCCCTCTTTCAGCAGGGAATGACAGAGGACATGATATTCTGTTTTGATGGGTTCCAGAAAGTGCAGGATTCAGAACTTGTCACGATGTTCAAGTTGCTCAAAGACCCTGGTGCACAGATTATTATCACTTCCCGGGAACGTCCCTCCTTTGTCACCATATCCCGGAGTGATATTAAGGAGATCAGGTTATCCGCTTTTACTGAAAAGGAAGCCAGAGAGCTCCTTCACTCTAGAGGAGTTATTCTGGGAGATAAAATGATGAAAAAAGCCCATAAGAAGCTGGGAGGTCATCCTCTGATGCTGGACATGTTCTGTGAAGCAGCAAAAGAAAAGCAGCCTCGCCTTGTCCTGGACAATCTCCCGGGGAATCAGGTGGAGGACTATCTGTGGAGCGAGATATTTCAGACTCTGTCAGAGGAAGAGCGGAAGCTTGTGGAGTGTTTGTCCATGTTCCGTATACCTGCATCAGTTGAAATCCTCAAGAAGGTGTGCCTGGTTCCTGGGTTCTGGACCTGCTTGAAAGGGCTGGAAAAGCGCATGTTTATCAGGAGGCAGGATGGAGGGTATGTGCTTCCCTCTTCAATTGTTGAGTTTACCTATCAGAGAGTTCCTGATGAGGCGCAATTACATACAGAAATCGCTGACTCTTACAGATGTCAAGGCACCCCAGAGGGGCTGCTGGAATCCATGTATCACTTCCTGCAGGGTGGAAACCATGAGGAGGCTGCCCGTCTCGTAGCACAACCTCAAGACGTCGATTTGATAGAGAGGGGGTATTTGTCACCATATCTGGATATTTTGAACGGGTTCAGGAAATCACGAGTGCCATCTGAGTTGTGGTGCTCTATAATGTGTGCCAAAGGCAGGATTCTGGCCTTATATGGGGATTCCAAGAATGCACTTCGAGCATTTGAGGAAATGCAGAAGACTGCACGGAACATTAACTCTGACGCATATGATGCCCGAGCTCTGCATTGGATAGGAAATATCTATGCTTCAAAAGGAGACTGGAAGACAGCACATACGTGCTTTGACACCAGTTTGGATATACTGGAAAGACTCCAGGAACACAAGGAAATGGTCAGTATTCATGCAGACATTGGACTGCTGTTGATGAAAGAGGGGCTATTTGGAGAGGCACTCTCTCATTTTGAGGCAGGAAAGGCGATTGCTGAGAAAAGTGGGTTCATGTACGGCCTTTCACAGATGCTGAGGGGAATGGCTAATGTTTACTACTATCAGGATCAATTTGATACAGCTCTCCAGTATCACACTGAGAGTCTGACCCTGGCTGAGGAGGTGCGGGATGTAAGAGGCATTGCAGCCAACTTCAATACACTGGGGCTGATCCACTTCTACAAGGGAGATTTCGAAAAGGCAATCTCGTGCTTTAAGAGGACCCTCAATATATCAGAAAGGATTTCAGATATCAGAGATCAGATCATCTCATGTGGGAACCTGGGTATGGTGTACGCAGAAGGGGGAGAGGGTGATCTGGCAGAAAACTACTACCAGAGAGCTCTACAACTGGCAGAATCGCTGGAGGATTTGTATTCTACTACCTACTTGAAGATGAAAATGGCAGGTCTCCTCCTGGAGAAGGGAGAATTGGAGAAGGCTCATTCTCTCTGCGAGGTATGTGAGAACATGTTTTCTATGCTTGGGAAGAGCCTTCATCATGGAGAGTTCTGCAGGATATATGCTATGGTATTGCAGCAGAGAGGAGAATGGGAGAGAGCAAAGGAGCTTTACCAGAAGAGCATTGATGAGACTGGTGGTTCGCCTTTGGAACTGGGGAAAACCTATTTGGAATTTGGACTTGGCATGAAAAAACACGGAGCACCTGAGGAAGCTGCTTCCTATTACGAGATTGCACTTCAATTATTTCAGCAGATATCAGCAGAAAAAGAAAGAGAGAAAGCACAGGGAAAATGGAGTAGAGATTGTCCGGAACCCACCTGAAATACAGTACGTTTGATAATTCGGAAATGGAGGAATTCTATTCCCTGCAGTATGGTAACGCTTCCGGCGAGAGGAATCTCCTTACTGAACCAGAGAGAAGAGAGCGATTTCTCTTGATGATCCACCGGGTTTATAACTCGCAGGTCATGGGGTGACAAGTGCTCGTACTGCTTCTATATTCTCTCTATGTCCTCTGGTTTCATCTACAGGGGTTTCCAGTATGAGAGGAAGGTCCCTTATGACGGGATGGTTCACAAACACTCTGAAGCCCTCTTTTCCTATCTCGCCCAATCCGATGTGAGCGTGTTCGTCTTTTCGGGAGTTGAACGGGTGCTTGGAGTCATTGAGTTGCACCGCTTTCAAGGTGGAGATGCCGATAGTGTTGTCAATCTGGTTCAGTGTCCTGTCAAGTCCTTCTTTAGTTGTAATGTCGTACCCTGCCGCAAATACATGGCAGGTATCCAGACAGACACCTGTCTCATACGTGATGGTATCTCTGAGGTATTGCAGCTGTTCAAAGGTGTAACCCAGGTCTGTTCCTTTTCCTGCGGTCGTTTCCAGCAGGATAATAATATCGTCTATTTCAGGTTCCAGGCTGTTCAGGGAATTGGCAATCTGCATCAACCCCTTTTCCTCTCCTTGTCCCAGGTGGGATCCAGGGTGAATCTTGATATATTCAATTCCCAGGGTTCTGGCTGCAGCAATTTCCTTCTCCATGGTCTCCATGGACTTTTTGTAGATATCCTCCCTGGGAGTGGCCAGGTTGGTTAGATAGGATTCGTGAATGAGAACAGGCCATATCTCTTTCTTGCCATACGTCTCTCTAAATCTGGATGCTTCTTCTTTATCTATTTCTGGAAATCGCCAGCCACGGGGAGAATGAGTGAAGATCTGTCCGCACGTGCCTCCTATTTCACGTATTTCATCAAATGCGTGGGTTACTCCTCCTTTTATTGAAACATGAGCTCCGATATTCATGTGTTATAGAGATTTGGTGCTCATAAATAAGTTCCCATGGAAGAGACAACGTGGATTGGATCAATTCCACAGATTTTTAAACAACATCTTCTAAGAGAAGGAGAGGGATTTCATGAAAATATCCAAGAAAGACCTGGCAGGAATGATAGATCACACACTGCTGGCTTCTACAGCCACGCAGGATAAGATTGCAGTAATCTGTAAGGAAGGGAAGGAATATGGATTTGCTTCTGTCTGTGTCAACAGCTGCTGGGTGTCTTTGTGTAAGAGCCTTCTGGAGAGCTGTGAGGTCAAAGTGTGCAGCGTGGTAGGGTTCCCGCTGGGTGCAATGGCTACCGCAGCAAAAGCGTATGAAGCAGGGAGAGCGGTACAAGATGGAGCAGATGAAATTGACATGGTTATGAATGTAGGGAAGCTCTTGCCTGGAACTCCTGAGGATCTGCTCTATGTCAAGAATGATATCAAGGCTGTGGTGGAGGTTGCTTCCGGTAACCCTGTGAAGGTTATCCTGGAGACTGGCTATCTTTCAGACGAGCAAGTGGTGACAGCTTGCAGGATAGCAGAAGATGCAGGAGCTCACTTTGTGAAAACATCAACAGGATTTGGCCCTCCATTTGAGATGAAGCACATCCGCCTAATGAGGAGTACAGTGGGTAACACCATGGGTGTTAAGGCAGCAGGAGGCATAAAGACCTATGAAAAGGCAATTGAAGTGATTCAGGCGGGAGCAAGCAGGATTGGAGCAAGTGCAGGAGTGACAATCGTAAAGGGCGCTGAGTAGGGTGTAATCATGGGAAGCCTTTTTGGAACCTCCGGGGTGCGTGGATATACTGTCAGTGAAATCACTCCACAGCTGGCCATGGATATTGGAGGTTCTGTTGGTGCGTTGATTGGAAATGGAAAGGCATGCACTGGGAGAGATACACGGTTCGGCTCCCATATGCTGGAGCTGGCTGCACGTTCTGGATTGATGTCACAGGGAATTAATGTCATAGAATGTGGGGTAGTTCCCACGCCCGTTCTGGCTTATATGGTGAGCGAAGAGGCTGACGGTGGTATCATGGTTACAGGATCACACCTTCCTCCCGATATGGTAGGGATCATACCCTTGCTGGAAGACGGGGCATATCTACCTGATGAGCAGGTGAAGGTTGTGGAGGAGAGTATTGTACACAGGGCATTTTTGGAGACGAGAGTCGATAATTCTAAAGTGGGAAGTCTTAATGAGGCAACCGACTGTCTTTCTCGCTATAGAGACAGAGTGCTTTCTTTGATTGATAGTGATCTCATTGCCAGAAATAGGTTTAGAGTAGCAGTTGATCCCGTGAATGGAACTGCATGTGGGTTCTTGGCCGATATTCTGGAGTTTATTGGGTGTGATGCTGCTGAAATAAATGGAGAACCTTCTGGAATTCCTGGTCGGCCTCCTGAACCCCGGGCTTCCACACTGACGGACTTATGTGCAATGGTAAGGGAAAATTCACTTGATCTTGGCGTTGGACTGGACACAGATGCTGATCGTGTGGTTTTCATTGATGAGAAGGGAATCCCATTGTCTGAGGATGTTATCGGAGTTATCTTCGCGGATCATGTTTTTGCTGCGAAAAAAGGCGCGTTTGTGACCCCTGTCAATTCGTCTGGGATTGTGGAGTGGTTTAGGAGAACAAGAGATGTGAAATTGGAATACTGCAAAATAGGGCAGCCCGCCACAGTGGAGGCCATAAAAAGGGCTGGTTCAATATACAGCTATGAGGAGTCTGGGAAATACTACTTCGCCGAGGAAGTAAACTGGTGTGATGGGCTGTTAGCCACCTTGAAGCTCTTGGAAATACTTGCCAGTAACAAGATCACACTTTCTCAACTAGTGGATAGATATCCTCGATTTTATCAGGTGAAGCACACTATAAATCTCCCAGCAGAAAAAAAAGATGCGGCAATGTCTCTCATTAGAGACCATGTGCTGCCCACTCTGGGTGACGACTGTCTGCAGATGGTGGATATTGATGGGTTCAAACTGGTCTACCCAGATGATTCCTGGCTGCTTCTGAGAGCATCTGGTACAGAGCCTGTACTCCGGGTATATTCTGATTCTCCAGACAGGATGAGGGCTGAAACCCTGGTGAAAAAAGGAATAGAACTTGTTAACGAAATTGTGAACTCAGCAGCTGGCCAGCATTCACACTAACTTCGGAACAGCACCTCAACAGGTGTCTATTCATGTTGGCATTGGCCTTCCAGTCTTTCACTAGTCATTCCTTTTGATCTGCGTAGCCAGTCAATTCTTCATGTATTCTCAATATTCTTCTCCAGAGCCATCTGGTGCACAATTCCACCATCATCTGTCTAGGTAATGAAATGGATTCTCCTCTCTCTTGCTGACCCTATCTCTGCACGGAGACTATGGGCTCCTGTGCCTGTACTTCTTGTACAATCCATATCCTACGAGAAGGGGAGCTCCCACGACGCAAACAGGGCACACAGTACTTGCGGCAACACCAGCTACTGCAACAGCTGTCAGTCCTCCTCCTGCTGCAAGATAAAGAGTCCCATCGTCAACAGGATCTTTCTTCTCGGTAGTTGATTCAGCTTCCATTTTGGGCCCTTCTTTGTCATATTCTTAAGCGTTTCCAGGGCTCTTCTAATACCGTTAGTGACTTACTTATCTTTATAAAAAGACAAAAATGAGGCTCAAAAGAAGAATATTCTGAGTTCGTAGAGAAAGCAACAGATTTTATAGCAATTCTTGAAGGACAGGTCTTCTTACACCTGCTACCTTTTCTACATCCCCATTGGAAAGGGGAGAATGGACCTATTTCTTTCCCTTCTCGTAATATTTCCCCAGGGCTGCAGGAGGTACAGCTCTCTTTACTGCTCCAGCCAAGACCAGAATAGTCAGAATGTAGGGAATCATCTGAATAAACTGATTGACTGCCACTATTCCCTGCAGTTTTATCTGCAAAGCATCAGTAAAGCTGAAGAGCAGGCTGGCTCCAAAAGCTCCCGCAGGGTTCCATTTTCCAAAGATATTTGCTGCCAAAGCGATGAACCCTCTTCCTGCAGACATGTTCTGGCTGAATAGGTTCAACCATCCCAGAGAAAGGTAAGCACCTCCCAATCCCGATAACATGCCACTGGCTGTTACACACATGTACTGGATCCGATGCACACGTATTCCCACCGTATCTGCAGCTTCCGGGTGTTCTCCTACTGCCCTGATTCTCAATCCTAGAGGAGTCCTGAACATGACAGCCCAGGCAACCAGGACGATGACAATCATAATGTACACCAGAGGGTTCTGCTGGTCAAGAACATCTGCGAGATAGGGAATGTCTCTAATCACCGGTATGGACAGTGGTTTCAACCCAGAGACAGGATCTGACGCTCCCCTGTTTCCCCAGATGATCTGTAGCAGTAAGGTTGTCAATCCCAGAGACAGAATATTGACACCCACTCCGCTGACAACCTGGTTGGCTTTAAACTTGATACAGAGCACTGCATGCAGGAGCCCCAGGGCTCCGCCCGCCAGAACTGCAAACAGAACACCAACCCAGGCATTTCCCAGAAAGTGCGTGCCTGCCACCCCTGCAAAAGCACCCATCAGGATCATACCTTCTAACCCGATATTGATGACACCACTGCGTTCTGAGTATGCTCCCCCAATGGAAGCCAGGGCGATAGGAGGGGATATCCTCAAGGTCGCACCAAGTAGTATGGCAATACTAGAAAGCATCGGCAATCCCTCCTTTCCTGATCCTCTTGAAGATTCTGAACATTTCAGGAGCTGCCACGAATAGTATCACAATACCCTGGATGACCACCACGAGGTCTGTGGGCACATTGGTCACCTGTTTCATAACCATACCTCCATTCCTGAGAGCACCAAACAGCAGCGCACCCAATACCACCCCTACCGGATGATTCCTGCCCAGAACAGCAATTGCAATTCCGTCAAACCCATAGCCGGGAGAAAACCCAAAAATAAATCGTCTGTGCAGTCCCAGTACTTCACCTGATCCGCCCAGTCCTGCAAGCATTCCAGATATGAACATAGATACGATTATGCTCTTCTGGACGCTGATCCCCCCATATTCAGCCGCTGTGGGGCTCAATCCCACTGCCCTGATCTCATACCCTAGTGTGGTCTTATAGAGAATGTAGTACGTGATGCCTACACATATGAGTGCCACAATAATGGCTGCTGATAGCTGGGTAGAAGGCACCAGTCGTGGAAGCTGTGCTGAGGCTGCAACAACATCAGTCTGAGCAATCCATCCTTCAGCCTTCAAGGGATAGTTGGCCAGGTAGTTGCACAGGAGTACCCCAATATAGTTCATCATGATGGTGGTAATCACTTCATGAGCACCCACTCGTGCCTTTAACACACTGGGCACCAGTGACCAGATGCCACCTGCTGCTGCTCCAGCTCCCAGTGCCAGAGGTATGTGAAGATACCAGGGAAGCCAGGCAAACTTGATCCCTACAACAGCCGCAGTGATAGCTCCCATATACAGCTGTCCCTCACCACCAATGTTGAACAGCCCACATCGAAAAGCAAAGGCTACAGTCAGCCCGGTAAAAATGAGGGGTGTTGCCCGGGTCAGAGTCTGAGCAAAGTCATACGTACTCCCAAATGCGCCATCAAACAGTGCTTTGTATGCTTCTAAGGGTGATGAACCTGCCGCATACACAATAACTGCCCCCACCAGAAGGGCAGCGATAACAGCTATTATTGAAATAAAAATGTCCATTAAGCTTTCTTTCTGAACCAGCTGGGCTAATTTCGCAAATTGTGGTTTCATGCATGTCCACCTGCCATCAACAATCCCAGTTCTTCTTCAGTAGTCTTTTGAGAGTCTCGCTCCCCCACAATCTTTCCTTCGTAGATGACAGCGATTCGGTCAGAAAGACAGCAGACCTCATCCAGGTCTGCAGAGATAAGGAGTATGGCCTTGTCTTTTTTCCTCATGGCGAGAAGAGTCTCATGGATGAACTCGATGGCGCCTACGTCAAGACCTCTGGTGGGCTGGGAAGCGATGATGATCTCTGGTTCTCTCCCCAGTTCTCGGGCCACAATCACTTTCTGCTGGTTTCCGCCTGACAGATACTTGACCAGGCTGTGTACACCTGTTCCTCTGATATCAAAAGTCTTCGCTAGCTGGGATGCATATGCATCCACCTTTTCATAGTCCATTCTGAACCCATGTGAAAAAGGAGCCTTGAAATGAGATCCCAGTATCAGGTTTTCTGACAGAGAGAAATCTTGGATCAGCCCTCTTTTCTGACGGTCTTCAGGGATGTGAGACACTCCTGCATTGATGAAATCCCGTGCAGAAGAGTGGGTGACGTCTTTTCCATGTACGAGAATTTTGCCGGCACGCGGGCTTCGCAGCCCAGTCATACACTCTGCCAGCTCCAGCTGGCCATTGCCTTCCACTCCTGCAATACCAAGTATCTCACCTTTTCGCAGTTCCAGTGTTATCCCCTGTAGTGCTTTCACTTCTCTATCATTGTATGCTTCCAGGTTCTGCACCTGCATCACTGCCTCTCCTGAAGGGTGAGGAGGTTTCTCTACAACCAGGCAGACGTCTCTACCCACCATCATCCTGGCCAGGTTCGCAACATCTGTCTTCTCGGTGTGGACTGTTCCTATTAATCGTCCTTTTCTCAGCACAGTGATGCGGTCACAGGTTGCCATGGGCTCCTTCAACTTGTGAGTGATGAAAATGATTGTTTTTCCTTCTTCTTTCAACGATTTCATAACCTTGAACAGCTCTTCCACTTCTTGTGGAGTTAGGACTGCTGTCGGTTCGTCCAGAATGAGAATTTCAGCTCCGCGGTACAACGCTTTCAAGATTTCCACTCGCTGTTCAATTCCCACTGATATGTCCTGGACTTTGGCTCCTGGGTCTACAATGAGACCATACCGTTTTGAGATTTCTTCAACATCGCTTATTGCTCTTTCTGTGTCCATGAAGAAATAGGCTTTTGGTTCAACCCCCAGGACAACGTTTTCGGCCACAGTGAAGGGAGGTACCAGCATGAAGTGCTGGTGGATCATCCCGATCCCAAGTGAAATAGCATCATTAGGATTTGCTATTTTAGCAGGGTTACCATTGACAGAAATCTCTCCAGAACCAGGCTGGTATAATCCATAGAGGACGTTCATTAACGTGGTTTTTCCTGCACCATTTTCTCCAAGAAGAGCATGAATTTCTCCTTTCCTAACTGAAAAAGTAATGTCATCATTGGCCAGAACACCAGGGAAGCGCATGGTTATGTGTTGCATCTCCACAGCATTGATGGGTTCTGCATTCATTGACATCACAAGTGCACATCCCTTAAAAAGTCTACCGGTTGCATGTCACACGGCAATATTGGAGGGGATGGACTCTCATGGTAACAGCGGACAGCTCCTATAGAGCCTGGCACCTCTGTCTCTCAAGTTCTCTGACTGGTCTAGTTCAGTGATTTTTCTCCAGCTCTGTACTCATCACTCTCTCATCTGCTCTCACTACTGAGATAATATTCCCAAGAGACCGGTCACAGTACAGCAACCCCCTCTCTTTCAGAATCTCCAATACGTGCAGAAGCTTTTTCTCCTCCAGATGGGAAAAGTGCTGCTGTACTTGGGTGAATGATTTTATGCTGTCGCAGAAAACCAGAACATCAGTCTCATCTCTACTAAGGGAAAAGTCTAGGGATCTTGATCCTTTTTCTTCAAATAAGGAATAATCGGGATATTCTGTCCATTGATAATCACTTCCTGTTCGTGAATAGAACTGCAGAAGTCTTTGAAACGTATTCCACAAGAGGTAATGGCGGATTTTCCCTGCAAAGAATCCAAAGAATTCAAACCGCTCGCTGTCTGGCAGCTGTAAAACCGATGCAACCTCTGCCCACATAGGGTCTTTGTCGTAGGCCTCTCTTTCATATTCTGACATCTCATTGTAGTATGGTGATCCCTTGTACAGTGTGAAGTACTTGGGGACAATGGAGTACTTCCTCAGAGAAAATCTCAGAAATTTCAGATTCACACAACTCTCCAGAACGTCTTCCTCAGTTTCAGGCGGCGTCTCTGCTATAAAATTCCCCTTAATCTCAAGGCCGTATTGGTCTCCTAGCTTTAAAGCCTGAATGTTATGAGCAAAAGAGTGTCTCTTTTTCATTTTCTCCAAGAGGCCATCGGTCATTGCTTCAAACCCAATCTGCACAATTTCAAAACAAGCCTTCTTCATGGCCTGTACTGTGTCAGGATTAACAAAGATAGGAGATGCCTCTGCAAAGAGACAGTAGGGACGTCCCCTTCTTTCCGAGCTTGCTACAATAAGGGCCAGGAGATGGTCGAATCGCTTCGTATTACCAGGAAGTTCGGTATCTACAAATACAAAGGTGTCACACCCATATCTCCTGGACTGGTATTCCAGTTCTTCAACGATATTTTCAGGAGACCGGGCTCGATATGAGAACTCTTCATTCAAGACGCAGAATTTACACCTGTTCCAGGGGCATGAGCGTGACCCCCATATGGGGATGATGACTCGCATATCTTCATGGATGCAGGCATTCAATGCTGCAAAATAGTCTGTGTGGTCCGCAAACGGGTATGAATCCAGGTCACAATTTTCGGAATCCTTTTCTGTGGAAGTGATAGCAGCACCATCCCGGTACACCAGATGAGGGACCTCATTGAACGTTCCTTCTCGTATACTTTGAACCAGGTGGAACAAAGGATATTCTCCCTCTCCCCATACAGCGTAGTCAGCCAGCGTGAAAAACCGCATGAAGGTCTGAGCCTGTTCACTATTGCGGAGCCCTCCTATGACAATCTGCATATGAGGATTTAGTTCTTTCAGCCGTCTCATTATATGGGAGCCCAGAAGCCACTGGTATGTTTTCAACGTGAATCCTGCTAGAGACTCTTTGTGCAGGCTGTTCTGGTAGATATAGTCATCTATTTTTGTCCGCAGCGAGTCGACAAAAGTGGGTTCCTTCCCGTGGTCAAAGTATGGTGAAAAATACTGGTCAAGGACGGTCTTCTCGCGGTGACGACTTGAGAGGTGTCTTACTGCATACAGCACTGGAGTATTAAGAGAGGATAGGGATGAAAACACGGGGTAGTCCCCAATATGAGTCTGGAATTTTGATAACTCCTCAGCAAGCACTAGATTCCAGTAGACATTTGTCACAGGGATTCCTTTTGATTGCAGGAACCCCTTCAGATACCCTAAAGCTGGATTGGGAATGTCGTAGCTGTAAGGGGGCAGACAGTTCAGTATCATTCATGGCCCTCCTTGTGCCTACTGATGTATGTTTTTACCTGTGGTAACCCGTAGACCTGCCTGGTGAAATCCACAGTAAAGCAGCCAGGAGCATCGAGTGTTCCTTTCTCTCTCAATGCAATGGCAGGACATCCACCCATACACCGGGGAAGCATAACGCAGTTCTTGCATTCAGAAATAATCAAAGGGTTGCGGGCCATCCACGAGTAATACGCAGGTGTTTTTTTCAATGAACCCCGAGAGTCCAAAGACCCTGCAGCATAGCGGGCATCTCCCACCAGAGACATGCACTTGTAAACACGGCCATCCACATCAATGATGTGAAACCAGTCAGTGACACCAGCACACAGAGAAAAATACACTCCTATTCCAAAAGGAAGTATAGTGAACCCCTTGTGGATCACCATCCCCATGACCTCACTGAAAAGATCTGAAGTCCCCGGATATCCGTAGGAGCTGTAGTAGTGGGTACAGTAATCCATGCGTGGAGTGACTGTCCCAAAATAGATGTGGGCCTTCTCGAGGCCAGCTCCTCTCAACATTTCAAGAAAAGGGATGATATTGTCTTCCCATATGTTAATTCGTAATATCAGGTTCATGCCCCTGTCTTCAACACAGTGGGCACCCTGCACAACCGATTGAAGGCTGCTGGTTCCATCATGGAAAACTCTCCTGGTGTGGTGATAGCGCTCTGGTGCATCAAGAGTGATATGAATATCTGCTACAGTGAACTGTGAGAGCTGGTCAAGTTGCTCGGCAGTGAGGAGAGTCCCATTGGTGAAGAGTTTGATCAAAAGAGAGACACCTGCTTCGTTGCACACTTCTTGCAAGGTTTCAGCGATGAAAGCCATGCGCTCTTGATTCAGGAATGGTTCTCCCCCGTAGAAACTGACAAAAAGCGTGTCAATGTCTGATGCAATCTGATTCTCAGCAAATGCTATCCCTCTTTCTGCCACGTTCTGGCTCATGTGCCCGGAGCAGGTAGAAGAATTCCTGTAGCAGTAACTGCAGTTCAAGTTGCACTCGTGAGTGATAATGAAGTTCAAAAATGCCACTCTTCCAAGAGGAGATCCCCGGTATCCTGTAGAGGGGGGACGCCACTTCTTCTCTTCCAATGAGGCCTGCACCATGTCCATCTCTTGACAGGCATCCTCTATGAGAAGTCTCTGCTGTGACAGCGCATCAACTACCTCAGGGGGCCCTTTCCCTGCCATGAGGACATCATACGTTTCAGAATCAATCACCGCCAGAGACCCGTTGATTGTATTATATACAAGATACTCCTCTTTGCATGGGATAATAAAGCAGTACTTTGATCTCTGCATGATGATCAAACCCAGACAATCTTTCCCGCCTTGAACCTGTCGGGAAGCTTCTTTTCGAGATACCATCGAAGCTGATGTTTCATTTCCTGGTACGGTGCATAGCATCCAACTGCATGGTATGTCCCGTGTTTCTCGTAAGCAATAGCAGCACATCCCCCACCACAGGAGGGCAGCATCTTGCACTCGCGACACTCTGGTATTTGCAGGGGATCTCTGCTCATCCAGTCGTAGTATGCCCATGTGTACTCTTTTACAGTACCGTCTTCTGAGATATGGCCAATTGAATGGCTCTTCTGCCCCACAAAGGTGAGACACTTGTAGAGATCAGCATGAGGATCTATGATGAACGTTCCTTCTCCTAAGAATCCACAGAATACGTGAGCTGGCTTGTGAGTGCGAATGACAGCTGCTGTTTGACCTTTTTGATCCACAATATCTCTGAATTCAGCAAGTACTTCGCGGGCTTCTTCCTCTTTGATGCACTTGGAGTAGTCCTTGCATGCTTGAGTCGATGCCCCGACTGTACCACAGCGCACAGGGACGTTCTTGAATCCCCTCTCTTGAAGTTCATCCAGCAGTTCACCGATGAAAGGCCTGCTTTCAGAATCCACATTCACCCTGAAGCTCACTCCGACGTCATGGTCCTGCAGAATGCGAGCTGATTGCATCATGTCGTCAAAAGTACCTCCTCCACTCTTATAGAATCGTTTGGTATCGTGGATGCGTTTGGGACCATCCAGCGTGATCTGCACATAGTCTGTGTGGTACCGCTTCAATGTTTCAGCTATTTCAGGCGTGACCAGGGTACCGTTTGTTACCATCATTGTCACGTATGGTATTCCCCGTTCTTCTGCCCAGGAAAAGCAGGAGTCCATAATATATACTGAGTCATCGAAGTTGAGGAGTGGTTCACCACCATACAGTGATATAGAGAATTCTCGTGCGCGGGTGTCTTCCACATACCTCTTTATGAATTTTATAGTTCTTTCTCTGGTGTCAGCATTCATTGTCCCGTGAAAGAGCTCTCCTTTTCCTTCATAGCAGTACGGACATGCTAGATTGCAGGCATATGTCGTTATGAGCATGAAATGGGGAAATTCAACTGTATATTTTCTGTATTCATATCCCACCTTGAATTTGCGGAATTCATCAAAGTCGTCTTCTATGATCACCTTGAGATTTGTTAGGGATTCGAGTAAGCTAGAATCCAGAACGTCAAGATTCTCAGCTTCCAGAGCTCCTTTCAGCTCTTCGTCTATTCCTATTACTGCACCGCTCATCATGTTAGCCAGCAGATATTCTCCAGGAGTCTCTGTGGGAATGATCATGTTGAAGTTGGATATTTTCATGAGGTTCACCTCGGAAAAAAGAAAGGCAGGTTGAACTGCCTTTTTTATGGACTCATACATAGGGGTGGCAAATTTTGCAGCACCACGAGCCAGTTCCTTCCGTGATGCACAGAGGTTCCATGATTTGCTCTTCTGCTTCGATGAGGATAGTCATGTTCATAGGTTCCACTTCCTATTGTTGTATAAGATTTCTTTTTATCTTTAAATACTTTTCCATTTCTATGAATTCTACAAATATTATCACTCTTATAGTACTTGAATAAGAGCAATTGGAATAACTTGTAGTCTTTAAGGACAATTATTCTTAATATTTCGAGTTGTTTTTGCTGATTTGAGGTCAAATACAGAGATTCTCAATGAAATGACCTTCTTTCTCATTTCTCCAGAGAGCATCACCACATGTCAGAAGGAGCTAGAGTGTTCACCTGAGAGGAAATAGAGAAAAAGCTGCCTCTTGGACAGAACCTTGGAACAAAAAAGTAAAAGTAAAAAGAAGAAGTACTAGTCCCAGGTGTATTCACCGGCCTCGTCAATACCAGTGGGAACCTTGATTTCGCCAGATGCGACTTTCTCCCTGTAATCCTCGATAATGTCTTTTATGTCATCAGGTAGGTGGTCACAAGCGCCAACACCATTCTCCTTTGCACCAAAGCTCTTAACTCCACCTGCAAAGGTACCGTCAATAACCTGCTTTATGGTTTCATACACAGCAAGGTCCACGCGCTTTATCATGCTGCACAAGAAGGTCGTCACAGGCACTCCCTCAATAGTGTCGCACTGATCTGCGTCCACACCAATGACCAGCCTGTCTCGTTCAAAAGCCGCCTGGATAGCTCCCAGACCGGACCTTCCGGCAGGGGCAAATATGATATCTGCGCCTGCGTCATACTGTGCAAGGGCAAGCTCCTTCCCTTTTGCAGGATCCACCCAGTCACCCACATATTTCCATGTGACTTCTACGTCTGGGTTTACATATTCAGCTCCAAACTTGTAGCCGGCCAGGAATTTGCGAATCAAGGGGATGTCCATTCCACCTACAAACCCGATCATGTCAGTCTCAGTCTTCAGACCCGCAGCTGCACCAACCAAGAAGCCACCTTCATTCTCTCTGAATACCAGAGAAGCCACGTTTGGCTTGTCTACCACCATGTCCACAATGGCGAACTTCTGGTCCGGGTATTCCTCTGCAACAGCAGTGATGGCGTCTGCCTGGTCGAATCCAATACCAATAATCAGCGCATATTCTTCGGATTTGGCATACTGCCTATGGAATCCTTCGTATTCAGCAATGGCTGTGGGTTCAACATAATCGAATTCGATGCCAAAATCCTCTTTGGCCTTCTTGATACCTTCGTAACAACTATCATTGAAGCTCTTGTCTCCCAGTCCACCAGTGGCAAAAACAGCAGCAATCTTCATTGCAGGGGCTTCCGGTGTAGAAGTCGGTGCAGGAGTGGTGGTTTCTTCCTCCTGTCCAATGCATCCCAGTGCAAGGGAGCACAGCACTACCAGGGTGAACAGCATCTTCATACTTTTGTTCATATGATTCCCTCCATGCTCACAGAGCTTGAGTAGATTTAAATACGTTTCGATGAAGCCTTTAAGCTTCACATTAGTGTCAAAAGCAACGTACTCCAGTCCTTACCTATACAAAATGACAGCCTGCATCCCAGCACATTCTGTGCTCCTCCAGTGCACCCTGGCCTTCTTTTCTCTTTCTCTTTCTTTTCTTGCTTTTTTCATGGTTTATAGGCCAGCTTTGTCTCTACCAATGGATTTACCAGTTTCAGAGAGTTTTCAATATTCTTTGACTTGAGTGGGTTCTCTCGTGCTCGCTCTATTCCCATCAGTAGTCACTAGAAAGTTCTCCATCTCTGAGATTTTCTATCTCCTCAACACCTTCACGTGTTTCTGTGGATACAGGTTCTGCAATCCATTCAGGACAGAACCGTCAGGTTGTCAAGGGATTTCTTTTCTCGTACGTGAGGAATTCTCTCATTTCTTGGAATTTCACACTCAACTCCAGGAAGAACCTTCCCCGGACCAAAAGAGCTTTAGGGTCAAGGGCTGAAAGGGAGGTGAAAGATGTGAATCTGCCCACTTCAGCACAGTCCTCAATCTCCCCGCTCTCTCGGTCTTGATATCAGAGGGAAGGGTTCCTCACTGTCAGGAGAAACCTCATTAATCCCACAAAAGTCCTATAGCTCACACAGGCTGAGTTAAGATGGCTAGAATTCGTTTTCGAACCTTCATTGGTACCCAAAAGGTCTTTGTCTCCACCACCAGTTCTGGTAGGGAGACTGCTCTGGCAGCCTTGTCCCAAAGCTTCCATTCTCAAGTTCATTTCGACCCTCCGCTTCTTTCAACTCCCTGCTTCTGGAAGCTGAGATGAAGGTTAAGTGGGGCGGATTATCGCAGCCTGCATCTCAGTCCATGTGCACAATCCTGTTTGAAAAACGGGATACACCTACGGAAGATTTATATAGGATTTATATTAATTTTCTCCTACATGGAAGCGCACCATTTGGACATTGTCTATGCATATGTTCAGTATTGCATCGAGACGAAGGAAGTAAGGTACTCGAAATTTCACCGATGGTACAAGCCGTTTAACCGTAAGCAATCAACCTTCCGACTCTTGAATAAGGCAGTAGAGGAAAAGATCATATTTCCTCCCCGTATTTTCTGCATACAGAAGGTCAGAGTTGAACTTGTGGAATACAGGCACGTTCCCCTTGTGGAGCAGTTTGAGAAGGTAAGTAGCCATGAAGACACCTTCTATGCAGTCCTGTTACTGGGGGCCCATTCACTCTTGTGTTTTTCAGCAAGCGATACAGGAACTAACCTGACATATGCTAAATGCATTTTTCCGAGTTACCCTCAGAAAAATGAGATACAGAATATTGATCCCTGCCTTCATGAACCAGGAAAACTGCCTCGTATGGCCCCACCTGATTGGTCTTCTTTCGACTGGGACGTCTTTGAGAGAAGGAGGGATCCCACTGAATCAAGTACTAAGATCGGAGGCGCACTTGGAGTCTCTCACAGAAAAATCCTGAACAGCTACAAGAGGATTCTGAGGGATTGCTCAATCTGGATCCCTTTCTTTCCCAATGGCTATGGGAACTACACTCCTTATTTCGTTTCTTTTGAAACGGATTATGAGACTGGGTTTGTGGAGGAACTGAAAAAGATTGACAGATCCAGTTATGTATATAGGATTGATAACACCATGCTCCTGAACCTGTTCTTTGAGAAACGTCTTGAGATTGACAGCATACTGCAATTAGAAAAAAAGGGGATAATACACGATCTTCGTGTATCCTCCCCAATGTATAGTTTTGAACGATTTCAATCT
>JACVGW010000060.1 GCA_018992565.1 Theionarchaea archaeon | reverse complement strand
AAAGGCATTAAGGCTCTTGATGTATACAAAGAAGTGATTGGATTCATGGCAGTCAATGGATACTACCTCAATCAATCAGTGGAACCTGTCAAGATTGTGGGAAAGAAAAAGGTTGAATCAGGAGAAGGAATTCTGGATTCCCTCTTGAGTTCTTACAAATCGGCAGAGCTGCATGTGGGGTTATGGCAGCGGGGCGCAGATTTGACCGTTGTTCTTGATTTCTCCAAGGAGGCTGCATCTGATGCAGATACCATAAAAGGAATTGTGCTACATCGATTTGGTCAGGAACAGTCCGAGTCTGGCTAGATACCCCTTTTCTGTTATGTCTATACACGAAGCGACTGATGATCTGCGGCATCTTCTAAATCGAGGATACAGAAAGTCCTATGCTCTCACCTTTGTATGCAATCACTACCAGCTCCAGAAAGAAGATCGCCACTTTCTGGCCCGAACCGTATTCTCAGAAGAAGAAGCCAGCTCAATCAGACAGAAGAAAGTCCATTTAGAACGAATTCAAGGCCAGGACATCGCCATAGATGGATATAATGTATTAATATCCACCGAGGCCGTCCTGACTGGTGATGCCCTCATCTGCGATGATTCGGTGGTCAGAGACATCAAGGGCATCTTTGGAAAGTATACTCTCACGGATCTTACTCACCGAGCCCTTCAGGAGATTTTTGCAGTCCTCACCTCACATTCACCCCGTACTGCAACCTTCTACTTTGACCAGCAGGTATCTCATTCTGGAGATCTCTGTTCCCTGGTGAGAACCCACTTCCCCTGCACAATTACAAAGCACGTGGACCTGGTTCTGGCACAGCTGAACCTCATTACAGCCACCTCAGATTCAATACTCATCAGAAAATTAGACCACTTCATTGACATTCCTTTTGAGATTCTGCTTTCCAAACCCTTATAAACGTCGAACCATACACTAAACCATGGTAGAAATTGTAGAAAAAGAACCAATCAATATTGAAGGCGGCACTGCAATTGAAGCTTTTCCTGGAGTAGGATTAGTAGGGCACATTGCAGGTAGCTATATGATCAGTGCCCTGAACATGAAACTTGTCGGATACATCAACTCAGACAACCTTCCCCCCATATCCATTGTGTACGAAGGTGACATTATCCCACCCCTTCGTCTGTACCTTCATGACACCATCTTGATATTCATCTGTGACATTCCCCTTCCATCTGAATCAGTATACGAGATTACCAGAGAGATCTCCAGGTTCCTGAAAGAAAAAAAGGTTGGAAAATCTTTATCTCTGGCAGGCATTGGAACAGGAAAACAGGGAGAAAAAGTATATGCAGCAGCCACGGACAAGGCACTGCTGGAACAATTGAAAATTGAGCCACTGCAACTGGGCAGCATTGTAGGAGCTTCAGGATCTCTCCTGCTGGAGTGTAAGAGGCTGGGCATCCCTGGCATCGGCCTTCTGGCTGAGACGTTTGGGAATGTACCTGATCCCAGAGCCTCTGCCAACCTGGTCACGCAACTGGGAGAGATACTTGGACTGAAAATAGATGTGGGACCTCTTCTTGAAGAAGCAGAAGCAGTAGAAGAACGGTTTGAGCAGATGATGGAAACCATGCGTCAGAAAGAAGGAGCAGGGGAGTATGTCCCCATGTATAGGTGAGATCATGGCCCGCGTAGCTTTTCTATCAGAATATATCGGCAGAGTGACATTCATCAGGACTGATAACATGCCAGCAGTGACCGGTATTTCCAACAAGATGTATGAACTGCTGTTCCAGAGGCCCCTGCTTTCGCTGGAAATCAAGAGTGCTGACAATGTCAGTTCCCTCCTGTCTGCAGAACAAGGAGCCACTCTCTTCCTGACTCCTGTACTGAGAGAAGACATAATGCCCAAGGCGGAGGGAATGATCTGTGAACTGAAGGACAAGAAGGTCACCCTCCAGAAGGTGAAAAAGTGGGACGAAATAGAACTTGTGGCTGTACGAATACAGGTTAAACCAGTCTGTATCGGAAGAATCAAGACAATAGAAAAACGTCACCTGGGAGAAGGAGTAGAAGTGACTGTTGAGCGAGCAGTCCGCTGCTCAATCAGTTGAGAGTGACCTGATACAATGTCAATTTGCCTCGTCCCTATTGGGGTAGTAAAGAATGGCATAACCGAGAGACCACCTGCCTGGAAAGACGTTATCTCAGAGATCCACATCAGGAAGGAACTGCAGGAAGGCCTTTCAGACCTGGAGGAATTCTCTCACGTTTTGGTCCTGTTCTATCTGCACCTGTCCATGTCTTCACGCCTCAAAGTACATCCCAGGGGAGACGAGTCCCTGCCCTTGGTTGGAGTATTTGGGACACGAGCACCTGTACGTCCAAACCCTATAGGAGTCACTATCACTGAACTGGTATCGGTCAGGGAGAATATCCTGACAGTGAAAGGGCTGGATGCTTTTGATGAGACTCCTGTGCTTGATATCAAGCCACATCTTCCCATGCCAGAACCTGTAAGACTTCCCCAATGGGTTTCCAAAACCAGGTAAAGGACAGGTGATTACCATAAGCTCTCACCTGTGTAGAGTGATTTGCCAGAAACAGGAGAAGAAAAATTACTTCCAAATTCTATTTATGAGTGACTTTCGTTCTTCTTTTGATTCGAAGTACTCACATTCAATATGCCTTGCCAGGTAATACGCATCATGTACTTCACAATACTTGACGTTTTCCCTCTTGTAAAGCGAATCTTCGCGATCAATGAAGTGGATACACTCTCCACATCTATGTGGCATGTAGTTAGAGAGGAGAGTTTCTATTTAAAGATTGTCCCTGCCCCCTGTGCAGATGTGCGGGTACTGAACTCCTGCCTGCGGCAGTATTTCCCTGCTTCATAGGTGAGATGTGCAGAATGAGATGCTCAATAGAATCAGGGTTGAGCCAGGTACGCCAACCTCTATGTCCCTTAGCGTGTTTGTGCGTGACGTACCCAGCAGTCTCCCCATACATAAGATGTATAAAAATCTTTGCCCCCCCTACCACATGCAAGCGACAGGGAAGGATTTGGGTCATTTCTTGGAAATCGGCAGCAGGATAACTATGAGTAGTATAGAAATTCCGTCTACCTTGAGTTGCAGAGAGGAGCACTTAATTCGGGTGAAGTGAAGGAGAGTGCTCCTGTCCTGCCCGGTTGCATTCCAATGAGGGAGCGCGACCTCAGCTCCATGGGGGATAGACAGAGGATTCTTGAGAGTTTTTCGATTCGAAATCCGAAACCTTTATAAAGAAGAACCAGTGTAAAAATACAGGCTCGCTTCTATGCGAAAATTCGGCGTTGAACAGTAGTTGAAAATGCATTCAGTTACGTTGGAATGGGGTTAGCTTCATTCCAATTCTGAAAATCATCACCTCTCGTTGGAGGTTATCCACATGACTAATTTCAAGCACCGCAGACCAAGACGAGGCTCCCTTGGCTACTCCCCCCGGAAACGGGCTAAGAGGCTCGTACCAAGGGTCTCAGCATGGAAAGAAATGGAAGAGGCAAAACTCCTAGATTATCCTGGTTACAAGGCAGGAATGACGCATGCGTACAAGATAGATGACCGTCCACATGCTTTGAGCAGGGGAAAAGAAGTGCTGGTTCCTGCTACTGTAATTGAGACTCCACCTGTGTATGTATTCGGCATTAGAGGGTACAAGAAGACTTCCAGTGGATTACAGCCAATGGGAGAAGTGTGGAGCGACAATGGTCATTCCTATTTAGGTAGAAAACTTGTCTTGACCAAGAAAAAAAGTAAGTCAAAGAGCAAGAAAAAGAAAGTAGATTTTTCCGAAGCAGCAGACATTCGCCTGCTCATTTGTACTCAACCTCACCTCATTCATTTGAAAAAGAATCCAGATATCATGGAATGTGGTATAGGTGGGAGTGATGCAGCTTCCAAGCTTGAATTTGCTGAAGGAGTCCTGGGAAAGGAAATCACCGTGGATCAGGTATTCGGAGAAGGAGACTTTATCGATGTCATCAGTGTTACCAAAGGAAAGGGTACTCAGGGCGTTATCAAGCGGTGGGGTGTGAAAATCCAGGACAGAAAGACAGACGATGCCCGACGGCATGTGGGCTGCATTGGTCCGTGGAAACCCCACAAAACCCTCTGGAGGGTACCATTCTCTGGTCAGATGGGTACACATACCAGAACTGCCTTGAACAAGAGGCTGCTGAAGATGGGCTCGGTTCAGGAGGAAGATATCACTCCATCAGGTGGATTTATCAACTACGGGATTCTGAGAACCAGCTATGTTCTGGTGAAGGGGAGTGTGGCAGGTCCTTCTAAGAGAATGGTGAGAATGCGCCAGGCTATCAGGCCGCCCCGCCATCTACCTCCGGGAAAACCCGTGATTACTCATGTTTCACTATCCAGTAAGCAGGGTGTATAAATGAAAGCTACTGTGTATTCATTAGAGGGCGAACCTTCAGGGAAGATAGAACTTCCATCCGTCTTTGAAACAGAACATAGACCAGACCTCATCAAGAGGGCAGTTCTCTCGTGTATCAGCAACAGGACCCAGCCCAGAGGGACAAGTCTTGCCGCAGGAAAGAGGCGTGTCGTTCACTACATGGGCACTAACAGAGGGATCTCCAGAACACCGCGTACAGCGTCAGGAGGGAGACGGGCAGCTTTTGTTCCCCAGGCAGTGGGGGGACGTATAGCTCATCCTCCAAAGGTGGAAAAGATATACGCAGAGAAAATAAACAGGAAAGAGAGAAAACTAGCCCTTCGTTCTGCGGTGGCAATGTCTGCAGATTCTGATATTGTGAGGCTGCGAGGCCACAGAATCGATGAGGTGAAAGAAATCCCCCTGATCGTAGAGGATGCCCTGCAGGACCTGGAGCAGACCCGGGAGATTGCTGAGGCATTTGAAGCTCTGGGAGCATTCAGAGATGTTGAGCGAGCCCAGAATCGAAAGATTAGAGCAGGTAAAGGAAAAATGAGAGGAAGAAAATACAAGAAGAAGAAAGGACCCTTACTGGTGGTTACCAGACCTGTGAGGAGTGCAAGGAATCTGCCAGGAGTGGACGTAGTAACAGTGGATAACCTGGGGCCAGAACATCTGGCACCTGGAACTCATCCTGGACGATTCGTCATCTGGACCAAGTCAGCCATTGAGAACCTGGAGAGGATAGCATGGTAGACCCTTACAGTATTGTGAGTCATCCCCTGGTAACTGAGCAGACTGTTGCTTCCATGGATAGAGATAATGTCCTGGTGTTCATTGTCAAGAGAACGGCGTCCAAAAGCGAGATCAAAAAGGCCATAGAGGAACTGTACGAGGTGGAATTAGTCTCAGTGAATACGCTGGTCTTGCTTGACGGAAGAAAGAAGGCATACGTCAAACTGAGAGAGGAGTACCTGGCTGACGAAGTAGCCACCAAGATAGGAGTGTTCTAGGTGATATCATGGGAAAGAGATTGATTCAGCAGGCCCGGGGAAAAGGATCTACCAAGTACAGAGCACCCAGCCACCGCTACAAGTACTCGGTGAAGTATCCTGTCCAGCCCTGCAAAGGTGTTGTAAAAGAGTTGATTAATGATCCTGCTCATACTGCTGTTATTGCCAAAATTGCATTTGAGAGTGGACAGAAGGGGTTCTTAATAGCTCCCGAGGGTTTGCGTGTAAACCAGATGGTCTCTGTGGGAGGTACTGATGTGGCCCCTGGAAATGTGATGCAGTTGGGGTCAATTCCGGAAGGAACTCTGGTGTATAACCTTGAAAAACAGCAGTATGATGGAGGAAAGCTTGTACGATCTTCAGGAACCTATGCTACTATTATTTCTCATGAAGATGGAAAGACTGTGGTTCAGCTCCCCTCGAAACAGATGAAAACCTTCCCTTCCACAGCCAGGGCAACAGTTGGAGTGGCTTCAGGGGGAGGAAGGACAGAAAAGCCCATGCTGAAATCTGGAAAACGATTCCATGCCTTGCAGAGCAAAGCACGCTCATACCTAAAGGTATCTGGAGTGAGCATGAACGTGGTAGACCATCCTTTTGGCGGTGGACAGCATGATATCAAAGGAAGGCCCATCACAGTCTCCAAGAATGCCCCCCCAGGAAGAAAGGTGGGATTGATAAAAGCTAAGAGAACCGGGAGGAAGTAACTATGGCCAAGAAAGAATTTACCTACAGAGGCATACCTGTGGAAGAACTTCAGAAAATGCCCATGGATAAGTTTATCTCTTTGCTTCCTTCGAGGCAGAGGAGATCTTTGAAAAAGGGACTTCCTCCAGAAAAGAGAAAGCTTCTGCTGCGGTTGCGAAAGGCAAAAGATGCAGCGAAAAATGGCGAAAGCGTTGTTGTGCGTACCCACTGCAGAGACATGATTGTCCTGCCTGAAATGGTGGGATTAACAGTGGGGATATACAATGGCAAAGAATTCAAAGTCGTGGAGATTAAACCGGAAATGGTGGGACATTTCTTCGGTGAGTTTGCACTGACACGCCGGAAAGTGGTCCATTCAGCTCCAGGTATTGGTGCAACCAAGTCTTCAATGTATGTACCTCTGAAGTAAGGTGTGACTATGGGATACTCACGAACTATCAATCAGGAAGAAGAATCCAAAATTGCCAGAGTGTGTGGACGGAACCTCAGGATTTCCCCCAAGCACTCAGTGGAAATAGCCAGAGCTATCAAAGGGATGAGGGTTGACCAGGCAAAATCGTACCTGGAACAGGTTCAGAAGAAGAAGGCAGCAATCCCTTTCAGACGGCACAAGAAAAAGGTTGGACACAAGAGTCTATTCAAGTGGTATGCAGGACGATATCCTGTCAAGGCTTCCAGCCACTTCTACCGATTGCTAAAAGAGGCAGAGGCAAATGCTGAGTACAAAGGACTGGACAGTGAAAGGCTGAGGATTATCCACGCTTCTGCTTACAAGGGAAGGGTGTATCAGGGATACATTCCCCGTGCTTACGGTAGATCAAGTCCCTACAATCACGAGACAACAAATGTTGAATTAATTGTGGAAGAGGTGGGCTAAATGGCCATTGAACGGCGATTTATCGAAGAAAATGTTAAGAATGCGGCACTTGATGAGTATCTGGCCAGTTCTCTGGATCGGGCAGGGTACGGTGGTATGGACTTGAAGCGCAGTCCACTGGGAACCCGTATTATCGTCAGGATAGAGAGACCAGGACTGGTAATAGGAAGAAAGGGAAAAAACATCAAGCGACTCACGGAGAGAGTTGAGAGTGATTTCGGGATGGAGAACCCTCAAATCGAGGTGGAGGAAATCAACAAACCTGAATTGAATGCTAACGTCATGGCAGGCAAGATTGCAGACTCGCTGGTGAAGGGAGTGAACTTCAGACGAGCAGCGTACGGTGCGTTGAGGAGGATGATGGAAGCAGGTGCCAGAGGTGTCGAGATTGTCATTTCAGGGAAGATAACAGGTGGAAGGTCCCGGTCGGTGCGATTTGCAGATGGATATTTGAAAAAGTGTGGAGCACCTGCCATAGAACAGGTTTCTCATGGCTATGCAGTAGCCAAGAAAAAGGTGGGTGTCCTGGGCGTTACAGTACAAATAATGCCTCCCGATGCAGTACTGCCCGATGAAATCGAATTCATCGAGGAAGAGAATACAACAGAAGAATCTGAAAAACAGGAGGAGACATAAGTGGCAATATTGAGAGCAGAAAATATACGGGATATGTCGCTTGAGGAAATGAAGGAAAAAAGGAGAGAGCTGCGAGCAGAATACTCCAAGGAACAGGCGCTTCTGGCCACCGGCACTGCTCCTGAAAATCCGGGAAGGATACGAGCTTTGAGACGCACCATAGCTCGGTTACATACCTTAATTTACCAAAGGGAGGAAGAAGAGAGGTTGAATAAATGAGTGAGATATGTTCAGTCTGCGGCTTGCCCAAGGAGCTGTGTGTATGCGAAGAGATTGCCATGGAAGAGCAGCACATCCAGATATATACCACACGACGGCGGTTTGGCAAGCTCATGACAATAATAGATGGAATCAATCGAAAGGACATCGATCTCAAAGACCTGAGCAGCCAGCTCAAAACAAAGTGCGCCTGTGGCGGCACAGTGAAAGACGGGAGAATCGAATTGCAGGGAGACCAGAAAAGGCGGGTATTGGACATTCTGGTCAAGACAGGATACAGTGAAGATATGATTGACGTCAGATGACCTACAGGACTCTGATAATCGGAAAGGAGCTTGAAGTCATATTCAGTACGAACCCTGCAGACCTCCATTCAAGGGGGACTGTGGTGGATGAAACACAAAACATGATTCAAATTGAGAATGGAAAGCTCAAGTGGCTTATCAAAAAGAATGTGGTTGTCCTGCTGGACGGACGCACAGTCGACGGAAGAGAGCTCATAGGACGACCTGAAGACAGAATGAAAAGGTGAGAAAATGGCAAAGAAGAAATGCACTGACCCAAATTGCCCTATACATGGGACCCTGAGTACACGGGGACAGGTACTGGAAGGTGAGGTTGTATCAGACAAGATGCAGTCTACCGTGGTGGTACGCAGGGACCACGTCAGGTATGTTCCCAAGTATGAACGGTACAAAAAATGCAGTTCCCGTATTCCCGCTCACAATCCTCCCTGTATTGCAGCCAAAACTGGAGACAGAGTGAGAATAGCTGAATGCAGGCCTCTATCAAAGACCAAGCACTTCGTGGTGACGGAGGTGATGTGATGGGAAAGAAAGGTGCAGGAGCCACCAGGGGCCGGTCCCTTGCCAGACCTACCCGGGCCCTGACTACAGGATCTCGCCTGGTATGCGCTGATAATACAGGAGCAAAGGAACTTGAAATCGTCTCAGTGAGAGAATACCATGGGGTCCTGCGGAGATATCCCAAGGCAGGTGTGGGAGACATGGTAATGGCTTCTGTGAAAAAGGGACGACCCGACGTCAGGAAGAAAGTGGTCAATGCTGTCATTGTCAGGCAGAAGAAGGAGTACCGACGGGCATCAGGAATCAGGATAAAGTTCGAAGACAATGCAGCCGTCATAACAGGAGAAGACGGGGTCCCTACTGGGACAGAGATACGGGGCCCGGTAGCAAAAGAAGCTGTGGAAAAGTGGGTCAGGCTTTCTAGTGCAGCAAATATCGTGGTGTAACCTATGAACAAGAAATCATTACCCAAACCAAAATACAGGATAAAATCCAAGCATCCCCGAAGGCAGAGAAAAGTATTATATACTGCCCCTGCCCACAGGAGGCGCAGAATGATGACTGCACCTCTTTCTGAGGACCTCCAAAGTAGATATGGTGTGAAAAGGCTCCCAGTCAAGACCAAGGACAAGGTACGGGTGGCTCGTGGGGATTTTGCCTACACCGAAGGAGAAGTCGTTGAGGTCGATTTGAGGAGAATGCGTATTCATGTTGATGGTGTTACCGTTGAGAAGGCAGATGGCACTGAACGCTACTACGCCATACACCCCTCCAAGGTAGTAATTACAGATCTCAATTTGAAAGATGACAGGCGTTCCAGGATCATAGAGAGAAAGGTGTAACCATGGCGAGAAAAGGACAGAAGAAAGGATTGAAACGATCAAAAGCTCCCCGGGGATGGCCCATTGCCAGGAAGCACATGAAGTGGACCATCAACCCCCATCCGGGTCCTCACACGAGAGAGGCACTTCCCCTGGCATTCATCCTGAGAGATTATCTTGGATATGCTCGCACATTGAGGGAATCGAAGCGCATTCTCAATGAGCGCAAAGTGAAAATAAATGGTCGAGTGAGAACAGACTTCAAGTTTCCAGTGGGAATTCTGGATGTGGTGGAAATACCCTTGATAGACGAATGCTACAGGGTGCTGCCCAACCAGAAAGGAGGCCTGATCCTTCATCCAATAACAGGTGAAGAACGACACATGAGACCCTTGAAGATTACCGGAAAACAGCTGGCGAAAGGCCAGAAAATCCAGCTGGGGTTCCATGATGGCACCTCCATGCATGTGGACAGCAAAGGGTATAGTACCTTCGGGACTCTCCTGTACGATTTTGAAAAACAGAGTATTGCAGAGTATTTTCCCTTTGCCACAGGCAGCTATGCAATGATAACTGCGGGAAGGAACGTTTCCAGAACAGGAAAGATCACATCAATGCGAGATGAACTGGTGGAAATCGAGGGAGAAGAAGTATTCAGGACGTTGAGAGACTACGTTTTCGTGCTGGGAACCAAGCAAAGTGCCATATCACTGGGTGATTAAATGAACATCATGCGCAAGCCGAGAATCGGGAAAGTCGTTGTCAATATGGGATTGGGCGAATCAGGAGAGCCACTGGAGAAAGCAGAGAAGCTCCTCCAACAGCTTACTGATCAGGCTCCAGTACGGACAAAAGCAAAAGTCTCCAATAGAGACTTCGGTATCAGGAAAGGAGAGCCCATTGGAGTGAAGGTGACCTTGCGTCATGCGAAAGCAGACTCTTTTTTGAAAAGAGCACTGGAGGCCAAGGAGAAGACTCTGGCCGAAAGCAACTTTGACAACAAGGGAAACTTTGCTTTTGGAATCGGGGAACATATTGATCTTCCAAGTGTGAAATATGATCCTGCAGTGGGCATTTTTGGGATGGACGTTGCTGTGACACTGGAGAGATCTGGGTTCAGGATAAAGAGAAGAAAAATCCAGAAAAAGTCCATTCATCATCGCGATTATGTGACTGTAAATGAAGCCATGGAGTTTGTTAAGGAGAACTTCGGGGTGAGAATTGTATGAAAAAATTCGGGAAAGGCAGCAGAACATGCAGACGATGCGGAAGTCATGGACCGGTCATCAGGGCCTACGGATTGAATATTTGCAGACAATGCTTCAGGGAATTTGCTCCAAAGATTGGATTCAAGAAATATTCGTAGGTGGTATCATGCTCAACGATCCTTTATCCAATGCCCTGTCCAACATCAATATCCACGAGAAAGCTCGGAAGCGGTACTGTGTTGTGCCCTATTCCAAGGCTATAGGGAATGTCCTGCGGGTCATGCAGAAGCATAACTACATTGGAACATTCGAGTACGTTGATGACCCACAAAATGGAAAGTTCAAGGCAGAACTTTTGGGGAATGTCAACAGGTGCGGGGTCATAAAGCCCAGGCATGCATCCAAGTGGAATGAGTTTGAGAAATGGGAGAGGCGGTACCTCCCTGCCAAAGGATTCGGTATCCTCATTGTGTCCACCCCCAAGGGGGTCATGGATCACCTGGAGGCTGAATCAGGAGAGATGGGAGGACGCCTGCTGGCATATGTGTACTAGGTGATGGCATGGAAGAGAAAGAAGTCCTCATACCAGATGGAGTAACTGTGGAACTCGAGGGGAAAACCCTCACTGTCACAGGAAAAAAAGGTACACTCACCAAGACCTTCAAAGTGCCCTCTGCAGTCATCCGTATAGATGATGGCAGAATCGTAGTGTCAACTCCTTCCAGCAGAAAGTGTGATGTTGCTGCACTGGGCACCATTGCATCTCATGCTGCCAACATGGTGCATGGTGTACAGGAAGGATTCGAATACAAGTTGAAAGTCTTCTATGCCCACTTCCCCATGAATGTCACTGTCGATGGGGATAAGGTCAAGATAGACAACTTTCTGGGCGAGAAGTATCCCCGCTATGCGAATATCATGGGAGACACCCAGGTCAAAGTACAGGCAGAAGCTATTACTGTTACTGGCATCAGCAAAGAACATGTTGGTCAGACTGCAGCCAACCTGGAACAGGCCACACGGGTGAGACATAGAGATCCTCGGGTATTCCAGGATGGGATATACCTCATTGAAAGAGACGGGGTGAAACTGAAATGACGGACAAGAATCGATTATTGCGGCTGCGACGGAGTATGAAACAGAAGAGACCTGCATTTCTCCATCAGGAACACTGGAAGTTGAAACGATTCAAGAAAGCTTCCTGGAGGAAACCCAGGGGAAAGAGAAGCAAAATGCGTGCCAGGGAACGGGCCAAGCCCTTCTCGGTAACTGTGGGGTACAGGAGCCCCAAGTTGATACGAGGGTGGCATCCTCGAGGTGCTCCTGAGATCACTGTTCATACTCTTCAGGATATCAATCGAATTCAGATAGAAGAGTCAGCAGAAGCGGCCCAGCTATCAGAAGGAAAATCAAAAAGAAAGTCACAATCAGGTCGGAAATCGAAGAAAAAACCTCAGACACCTTATGTTCTTCGAATTAGTTCTGGAGTGGGAAACCGCAAGAAACTTGATCTGGTACGAGCAGCCCGTGAAAAGAACCTGTATGTGGCAAATCCCAAAGTGAGAGTTGCCAAAATTGCATCTCTTGAAGAGCTGGAATCCCTCCTCCCCCTGAGAGATGTTATTGTGTCATGGCATGTATCTGATAAACTCACTGAAGATGAACGAGAAGACGTACTGGAACGTGCAGAAGACGAGGGTATCGAGGTGGTTGAATGAACCTCAGTGTCCAGAAACGGATAGCGTCAGATGTGATGGATTGTGGAGTCCACCGGGTATGGCTGGACAGAGAGAGAGCAGAAGAGATTTCCATGGCCATTACTCGGGAAGACATCAGGAAGTTGGTTCACAGGGGACTTATCAAGAAGAAGCCGGAGAAAGCTATCTCTCATGTGAGGGCTAGAAAGAGGACTCTCCAAAGAAAAAAAGGTCGAAGAAAAGGCTATGGAACAAGAAAAGGTACTGCGAACGCACGCAGCTCCCGGAAAGGGCGATGGATGCAGAGAATCAGATCCCAGAGACGCGAACTCAAGACTATGAGAGACACTCGATACATTGAGCGTGACGTCTACCGCAGGCTGTACAGGATGGCCAAGGGTGGAGCCTTCAGGAGTGTGACCCACCTGCGTACATACATAGATGAACACAGCCTTGTACGAAAGAGGCGATAACCATGGCGCATGGACCTCGTTACCGGGTGGCCTCCAGGCGGAGGCGAGAAGGAAAGACAGACTATCACCAGCGGATCACTATGGTGCGATCAGGGCGGGACAGGCTTGTGGTGAGAAAGTCACTGAAGCATGTGGCTGTTCAGGTTGTCAGGGCAGAAACTCAGGGTGACAAAACGCTGGCCTGTGCTCACTCCGGTGAACTCAAGAGCTTTGGATGGAGCTTGCCCACTTCTAATATACCCGCAGCATATCTGACAGGCTACTTGTGCGGAGTGCGTGCACTCAAGGAAGGGATTGAGAAAGCAGTCCTGGATATTGGTGTTAACCGGATTGTCCCCGGATCCCGGCTATTTGCAGCTCTCAAGGGAGCAGCTGATGCAGGGCTTGACATTCCCTACGGGGAGACAATACTGCCCTCAGAGGACAGGATAAAGGGCGCTCACATCACGGCAGGGGATGCAGTGGATTCAGTACTGAAGAACATGAAGGAGGCAGTAGCATGAATGAATGGATTCCTCAGACAGAGCTGGGAAAGAAGGTCAAGGAAGGGGCCGTAACCAGCATGTCCGATGTATTACGCTCATCAAATAAGATCATGGAAATAGGCATCATTGATGCTCTGATGCCCGAATTGAATGAAAAAGATTATCAGGAAGTCCTCAATGTGAACATGGTGCAGAGAATGACTGACTCAGGGAGAAGAGTCAAGTTCTCTGTGGTGGCCGTGGTGGGAAATAAGAATGGCTTTGTGGGACTTGGAGAAGCAAAAGCAGGAGAAGTGGGTCCAGCTATACGGAAAGCCCTTGATAATGCCAAAATCAACCTCATTGAGGTGCGACGAGGGTGTGGGAGTTGGGAATGTGCCTGTGGAAGGCACCATTCTGTTCCCTTCAGAGTGACAGGCAAATCTTCCAGTGTGCGCGTCATCCTCAAGCCCGCTCCACGGGGACTGGGATTGGCAATCGGAGACATCGGAAAGAAAATACTCACACTGGCAGGCGTCAGGGATGTGTGGTCCTTCACAGAAGGCCAGACCCAGACCACAGTGAACTTTGCCAAGGCCGTATTTAATGCGTTGAAGCAGACCACAACCACCAGTGTACAGGAAGGAGCAGCCCGGCAGATTGGAGTAGTCACTGGGAAGGTGGAATAATGAACAGGATAATCGTGGTGGCGGTTCGCAGCACTTCAAAGGTAAGAAAGGATATCAAGGATACCCTCAAGATGCTTAATCTGACCCGGATAAACCATGCAGTTCTTGTCGATGACAGGCCGGACTTCTTAGGGATGCTTGACAAGGCAAAAGACTACGTAACATACGGGGAGATTGAGCAGCCTGTCCTGGAAGCTCTGCTTTCCAAGTGGGCCAGGCTTCCCGGAGATGAGAAGATAACCGAGCAGTACGTAAAAGAGAGAGTAGGTCAGACAGTTTCCGAGTTCACTTCCAGTGTCATGGCATTTGAAAAAGAACTGGATGACCTGGGGACAAAACCACTATTCAGACTGCACCCTCCCCGAAAAGGATACAAGGACATCAAACGGGCCTTCTCTCAGGGAGGTTCTGTAGGATACAGGGGACCAGCTATCAACGAACTGGTAAGACGAATGATATAAAGGTGGTTGCATGAGAAGAAAACGAAAAAAGATCAGGACCATGAGGGGCTCCCGGACCTGCGGAGGCGGTAATGCCAAGAAGAGGCGGGGAGCTGGAAATAGAGGAGGCAGAGGACTGGCAGGTGGTGGAAAGAACAAGAAGACGAAGTACGATTGGGTGAGACAAACCCTTCCGAATCATTTGGGTAGGAGGGGGTTCAAGCGTCCCCCTGCTGTCCAGGTTACAGATGAGACCATCAGTGTGCAGGAACTGGATCAGAACATTGAGTACTACCTTCAGCAGGGATTAGCCCAAAAGAAGAAAGACAGTGTTTCTATCGATGTGAAAGCCCTGGGAGTGACCAAGGTTCTGGGAGGGGGGAGAGTAACCCGGAAATTAGACGTTACAGCGTCCAAATTCTCAAAATCAGCTATTCAAAAGATAGAGGAAAAGGGAGGAGTGTGCAATGTCACTGGCTGAAAAGTTAATGCCTGTGTTTCACCTGCTCCCTGAAGTGAGCATTCCCAAAAGACATATCCCATTTAAAGAGAAGCTCACCTGGTCAGCAGTCATCCTGGTAGTTTATTTTGTCCTGGGGGAAATTCCTCTGTATGGAATGACAGGAACCTCACAGGATTATTTTGGCTATTTCAAAGCAGTACTGGCCAGTGAGCAAGGTACCCTTATCACGCTCGGTATTGGTCCCGTGGTCATGGCTGGCATTTTCATGCAGCTGTTCCAGGGAGCAGAAATCTTCAAGTTTGATCTTACTACTCATGAAGGCAAAACAGTGTTCCAGGGCCTCCAGAAATTGCTGGCCATTTTCCTCTGCATTTTTGAAGCATTCATGTTCGTGTGGGGAGGAGCCTTCGGAAGGCCGGGAACGAATGTCATGATTTTCCTTATGCTGCAGATGGCAGCAGGCGCATTTCTTGTTCTCCTGATGGATGAAGTGGTCACCAAGTGGGGATTTGGTTCTGGCGTCTCCCTGTTCATTGCAGGGGGTGTTGCCAAGGACATTATCTGGAGAACATTCAGCGTACTGGAAGTTGAAGAATATCCCGGACAGTGGATAGGGGCTATCCCCCAGTTTGTCCGGTCAGTGATTGCAGGAACACCCACATGGACCAGGGCAGGCCTTCCAGACATGGTGCAGGTGCTCTTTACAGTTCTCATATTCGTGGTGGTGGTCTATGCTGAATCTATGCGGGTGGAGATACCTCTCTCTTACGGCAAGTACAAGGGAGTGAGGGGAAGGTACCCCATCAGGTTCATTTATGCCAGTGTCATCCCCGTGATCCTCACATCTGCCATGATCGGGTCAGCGAACCTGGTAGCCCGTCTGCTGAATACTCGGTTCGGATGGGAGTTTCTGGGCACCTTTGAAGGATCTTCAGCCACCAGTGGGTTGATGTACTATTTGTCGCCTCCTGTGGGGCTGGATCAGGTAGCCAGTGAACCGATTCGGGCTCTGGTGTACCTCCTGGTTATGGTTGGTGGATGTATTCTGTTTGCCACCATGTGGATTGAACTGACCAACATGGGCCCCAGATCAGTGGCCGAACGGTTGCAGCAGTCAGGTATGCAGATACCCGGATTCAGGAGAGACCCCAGAGTGGTGGAGAAGGTGCTCAATCGTTATATACCCAAGGTGACCATCATGGGAGGGGCGACAATTGGACTCCTGGCCGCCTTTGCCACCTTCACCAATGCACTGGGAACGGGGACAGGTATATTACTGACAGTGGGTATTGTATATAGAATGTATGAAGACTTGATGAGGGAGCAGATGTCTGAAATGTTCCCCGCATTGAGAAGCTTCCTAGGAGAGTGATAGAATGATATTAGGAATTTGGGATGTCCTGGGCGAAATCGCAAGCTACTTCTATGGGTTTCTAGACGGTGGACTGGGGTTTATCTGGGACTTGCCCGGCATATACGCAGTGTTCATTGTCTCCATTCTTGTGGGCGTATTTTCAGTCGGCGCCCAGTACTTCCTGGTGGATCAGGACAAACTAAAGACTATACGAAAGGAGATGTCTGATTACCAGAGCCGAATGCTCCAGGCACAGAAAACAGGGAATAAGAAGGAACTGCGCAAGCTTGAAGCAAGAGGAAAGAAAGTGAAGGAACAACAGGCGGAAATGACAGGAATGACAATGAAACCCATGATGATTACCCTTGTTCCCATCATGGTCTTCTTTGGATGGGTGCGTAGCCAACCTGCAGCTGCTAGTCTGGTGATTGATCTGCCCTTTACGCTCCCCTATTTCGGGAGTACACTGGGCTGGCTGGGCTGGTATTTCCTGTGCAGCTTCTTTTTCTCAACAGCTTTCCGTAAAGTGCTGGATATGGCATGAGGTGATGACATGAGAGGAATGTATCGTTCAGGTTCAATGAAACGCAAAAAGATAAGGACTCCCAAGCGGACTACGCTCCGATTCAA
>JACVGW010000137.1 GCA_018992565.1 Theionarchaea archaeon | reverse complement strand
CACCAGCGGGAAATTACCCACAACCACATAAGTTGGTTCTCTATCTGGTAAGTTGAGCACTGCATCTGCTGTGGTCTCATACCGGCGGTCAATACTGGTCAACTCCAGCTCTTCGTTAAGTGGAGAGTAGAAATAGTGAAAGTACATGGTCACACCATGGATCCATTCCTGAATCTGGATTTCACCCTGCCCACTTTCTTCCTGTTTCTGGTAGAACTCCTGAGGAGAATTTGCTGTGAAGTACCCTTTTCCCCCTTTAGCTCCGTGGTATTTTACGATAACTCTCGTATTAATCTCATCAGGCTCGAAAATACGCGGTATCCGTATATCCGCCTTTAAGAACCATTCTCTCTCCAAATTTCTGTCGGATTCATTCCTAAATAAATATTTGTTTCCTAGAATAGGAACACAAAACTCATTCTCCAGATAGTCTATATCCAGGTAAGAAATAAAGGAACCGTGGGGAATGAGGACTACATCTTTTTTGATAAGGGTCTTCTGCAGTTCCAGGGCTCTAATATCTGACAGGCTGTCCAGGTACATGATTTCGTCAGCAACATTAAACCGTTCGTAGAAAGTACGGGATTTCTCACATAAGAGGAGCGTCTTGAACCCTTCGTCCTTAGCACCGGCAAGGATATTCAACGCAGAATGTGAACCTAATGTGGCAATGGTGACCATACCTCTCTTTTCGATGGTGATTTTTAAGCTTTTGGAATGACAGTAAACTGGTGCTATTCTCCTCTCTTCTTCCTAACACTCTCTTCTGGACTCATGGTCCTGTGAAAGCTTTTAATGAGTAACCTTCTCTTTCCAGCATGAAGAGAATATCCCACCGCTCTATGGATAAGAAATATGAAGTGCATACATTGACTCCTGACTCGATCAAGGCCTTTCAAATCCTCATTCATGATTACTACTCAATGCACAGCAGGTCATTTCCGTGGAGAGAAACCACAGATCCCTACCACATTCTGGTGTCCGAATTCATGCTCCAGCAGACTCAGACTCAGAGGGTTACAGCAAAATACAATCAGTTTATCAGGGCATTCCCCGATTTTCGCGCACTGAATGAAGTCCCTTTCAAGGATGTGTTAGCAGTGTGGCAAGGGCTGGGATATAACCGCAGAGCTCTGAACCTGAGGAAAACGGCAGAGATAGTAGTCACAAGATTCCAGGGGGAGCTGCCTTCAGATACTGCCATCCTGGAAACATTTCCCGGGATTGGCAAGGCTACAGCAGGTGCAATTGCTGCTTTCGCCTTTTCAAAGCCTGTCATCTTCATCGAGACTAACATTAGGGCAGTATTCATACATGTCTTCTTTCATGATCAAGAAAACATCAGGGATACGGAGATTCTGCCTCTTGTGAAGGAAACGCTGGACTTTGAGAACCCCCGAGAGTGGTACTACGCTTTGATGGACTATGGGAGCATGCTCAAAAAGGCAGAGAAAAATCCAGGGAGGAGGAGTGCCCGCCATCACGCCCAGTCTCCTTTTGAGGGAAGTGACAGGCAGATCAGAGGCAAAATCCTGCGCATTCTTCTTGAAGCCCCTCAGCCCACAGGAGTGCTGATCAGAGAATGTGGTTCCTTTCAAAGAGTGACGAGAATCATTGACCAGCTGGAGAAGGAAGGATTCCTAAGAGAAGTAGACAGTGTGTGTTCACTTATCTGATGTGGTGCCACTCCCAAAGCTTCTGAAAAGAGGCTGCAAGTGAGCACAGAAACTGAGAAGATCATGAGCTTTCTGCTTTGTGAATTCTTTTCAGTTTTTGTTACAGCGAGAAGAATGGGCAGACAATTCTCTCAGTTGATAGGCAACCTCATCTGATGACGTTGTGGGAAGGTTACACTGAAAGTCATGGCATACGTAAGCTGTAGCTTTCCCCTGGATTTGAACGAGATCCTTTGCAAAGGGGCAGATTTCGTCCAGTAAATCATCTCTTCCAGACCGCAGGAGAACAACCTTGTTTGGAACATATATCCTCCGTAGAGCATGTATCATCTCTTGAGTATCCTGGTCTCCCGGTGATCCTGCTATGACCACTTCTGCCGATGGCCCCAACGCAAAATCATAGCCCACCAGGAACATAGTGTGGGACGAGGGCAGGTGACGAATCACATGACCAAAAGCTTTCATGGTTTGTGCTGCCCTTTTTTCATACGTGTGATCTCCTGTCATACGGGCCAGGCGCAAGAGATTCAGGACTGCTACAGAGTTGCCAGAAGGATAGCTTCCATCATACGAGATTTTCCTGCGTGTCATAGCAGAGGTACCATCTTCTGTAAAATAGAACCCACCCCCCGATGTATCCCAGAAACGCTTTATCATGGAATCAGTCACCAGTACTGCATTCCGTAAATAACCCGGGGTGAAGGTGGCTTCATACAACTCCAGGAGGCCCCAGGCAAGGAAGGCATAATCATCCAAGAATCCAGGAATTGCTGCTTCACTATCTCTGAATCGATGGTAGAGTACGGATTCATCTTTCATATTGGTCTCCAAAAGAAAGGTGACTGCTTTTTCAGCTGCTTTCGTATATTCTTCGTTACCAAAGACCTGTCCCCCTTTGCTCAAGGAAGCTACCATGAGACCATTCCAGTCTGTCAGTCTCTTGTCATCTATTCCAGGGGGTGCTCTCTGGGTTCTCATCTCCAACAGCTGCCTCCTGGCGTGTTCAAGGATATCTTGCAGTTCCCGAGGCGATGTTTTCAGACGTCCAGCATATTCTGATACAGGCGCCCCCATATGGAGGATGTTCTGACCCTGAGATTGAGGAAAATTCCCCTCTTTCCTGATATCAAATATTATCTTGATCAATTCGGCATGATCTACCTGGTCTATCTCTGCTTCATTCCATGTATAGAATTTCCCCTCTCTTCCCTCGCTATCAGCATCCTGAGCAGAATAGAATCCTCCTTCGGGGCCTTTCATATCTCGCAGCACGTACTCACAAATCTCTTCTGCAGTCTTCTTATAGAGGGGGTTTTGAGTAGCCTGGTATGCTTCTATATAAGCCATACTCGTTAGAGCTTGGTCATACAGCATCTTCTCGAAGTGAGGAACCAGCCAGTTCATATCAGCAGCATACCGGTGAATTCCAAACCCGACATGGTCATAGATGCCTCCTCGCCTCATTGATTGCAGCGTCTTCTCTACCATGAAGAGCGCTCTTTTCTTCTGGGTTCTATTCCAGTACCTCAGAAGAAAGAGCACGTGATGGGCCATGGGGAATTTAGGTGCAGTGCTGAACCCCCCGCATTCGTCGTCAAACAAGTCTGCTAACGCTGAATATCCAGATTCGAGAATAGAGCTGTGCAGATCCTCTCCCTGCAGGACTTCAGAAGCAGCAATAGACTGTATAACAGTCTCTGCGGTCTCAACCAAATCCTCTTTTCTACCGATCCACAGCTCATGAATCCTGGGGAGTATCTCCAACAGCCCCGCCTGTGAAAACCTGGAGTCCTTTGGAATGTAGGTTCCTGCAAAGAACGGCTTCTTGTCAGGGGTCATGACAATAGTGAGTGGCCATCCTCCACGTCCTGTCATGGCCTGGCACACTGTCATATACAGGCTGTCAAGGTCAGGTCTCTCCTCCCGGTCAACTTTTACACATACAAACCACTTATTAAGCAGCAACGCTACTTCTTTGTCTTCAAATGACTCTTTCTCCATGACATGACACCAGTGACATGTAGAATAACCTATAGATAAAAATATTGGCCTTTCCTGTTCTTGTGCCCTCTTGAAAGCCTCTTCCCCCCAGGGATACCAATCCACGGGATTGTAGGCATGCTGCAGAAGGTACGGGCTTTTCTCATGGATGAGCCGATTTGGTGAGGAATTTTCTCCTTTCATCTAGTCACCTTGATGCTGTCTCTCCACATATCTACGGCTTGTTATACACCTAGTATTCCTACATTAAAATGGTTTCCAGTAGGGTAGCTGCCTGAAGTCTGCCAATGAGACCACGTTCTTACTCACATGATCAATCAAAGGAAAAACCTTAAATAGGGGTGGATGAAAGAAGGTGTACATACCTTCACGGGCCCGTGGCTTAGGTTGGTTAGAGCGTCCGGCTGATAACC
>JACVGW010000059.1:5902-17125 GCA_018992565.1 Theionarchaea archaeon | reverse complement strand
AGTGGAAATCCCACAACAGACATGAACATTCTCACGCGAATCATTGATGCCATCTCCAGGAGAGGCGGCCAGCTCAAAGCAGTCATTGCTGATAGAAAAGACTATGTCTTCGTTCACGCTCTCGCTTCTGACCTTGAGATCACTGTTCCCCTGGTCCTCCAGCCGTGTTGGGGCTCCCTCACCTATGATAACTTATGCAGTCTCTATTTCGAGTCTCCTCTCCCTGCAACATCAATCCGCATTCTCACCCAGCTTCACAAAATAGGGAACGTCAGGTAGGTGATCCCATGAAAGATACGCAAGACATCCCCCCAGAGCATCCCATTACTCTCGAAAAAGTGGGAATACTCAATCTAAAGACCCTCATGAAAATCGACCGTCACAACCAGGAATTCAGACACATTCCCACCATCACGATTCACATAGATCTCGATGAGCAGAAAAAAGGAATTCACATGAGCAGGCTCATTGAAAGTGTCACTGAACTATTGGAAGAAGAAGTCGCAAGAAAACATCACTCGCTAGAAGAAATCGGGAAAGATATCCTGGAAAAACTGAAACAGAAGCATAAATTCCAGAAATCGGGAATAATCATAGATTCTGAACTTCCCATCTACCAGAAGACCCCTGCCAGTAAGAAAGACACGATAGAAATCCACGGTATCACTGTGGAGGTCTTGCATGACGGTGATACTTGGTCAAAGGTGCTGACCGTATCCGTGACTGGAAATACGGTATGTCCTCATGCTTTATCTATGAACGCGGGGAAGACTCACATCCAGAGAGCGCGGGGTATTCTACGTGTCGAAACAGATTTTAACAATGAGATTCCCCTGGAGGATATGGTGGAGGTGGTGGAGAGGTCTTTTTCTTCACGGGTGTATACGCTTCTGAAAAGTGATGATGAATCATTTGTCGTATCCAGAATGTATGAGAATCCGCTTTTCGTGGAGGATGTGTGCAGGAATATGCTGGCCTTGTCCAGAGACAGGTTTTCCAGCTGCACAATACATGCCACCTGCATCAGTAATGAGAGCATTCACCGGCATGATGTCTATGCAGAGGGAAAAGTGGTAACATGAGTTGCAGGAGAGCTGTTGTCCTTCTCAGTGGAGGCATGGATTCTGCAGTGTGTGCATCAATTGCCAAGAGTGAGGGGTTCACCCTATACGTGCTGCACGTGAATTACGGGCAGAGAACCAGCAAAAAGGAGAGGGAATGTGCAGAAAAATTAGCAACTTTCTTCAAGGCAGCAGATTTCAAGGTGATCTCACTGGGGTTCTTAAAAGAGATTGGCGGGAGCGGGCTCCTGGATGAGAGCATTGCTCTCCCTGTGGAGGAGACAGAAGGAATACCTCCCAGTTATGTTCCTTTTAGAAATTCTATTATACTGTCACTTGCCACTGCCTGGGCAGAAGTGGTGGGGGCTGAAGCTCTCTTTTACGGAGCGAATTTCATTGACTTTTCAGGGTATCCTGATTGCAGACCCCAGTACTTTGAAGCATTCCAGAGGCTGATTGATACAGGCACGAAAGATGATACTGTCATTGTGCTGAGGACCCCCCTTGCCTCTCTCAGCAAGGCTGATATTGTGAGAAAAGGGCTTGAACTCGGTACGCCTTTTGCATTAACCTGGAGCTGCTATACAGGAACTGACAAAGCATGCGGTGTGTGCGATTCGTGTCGGTTGCGATTGAAGGGATTCCATGAAAACGGTCTCACAGATCCTATCACGTATGAATAGCTCAAGCGTGTACCCTGAAACCCTGAACAGCACAATCATGTCACGAGATCTCTACGAGTACTTCCCCTCTTTCTACATTACTGCCTGCTGAGACATGTACTTTCTTCACTGTCCCCCCCTTGGGTGCTTTCAGTTCATTTTCCATCTTCATAGCTTCAAGAATGCACACGACATCCCCCTCTTTCACTGATTGTCCTTCTTTCACTGCCACAGAGACTATCTTTCCCGGCATCATTGCTGTAACAGCTCCCGGGGCGGACCTCGTTTTCTTTTCTGGTTCTACCTTCTCCTCTTCCGTTCGAAAGGAATGGGGAATTCCATTGATAATGACCTGTTCTTTTTGTATGTCCACCGTGTAGGGTGTTCCATCCACATCCAGAGAGTTCTCTTTCTCCTGTACTGTGTACTCTTTTCCATTGACGTGTACTTTGTTCCCTTCTACATCAACCAGATAGCGTATGTCATCGAGTACCACCTGGAGCTTTACCATGGCAGCCACCCACCCCTCGGCCTGACAGCCAGTTTCCAGGGAGATTCATACGTGGGGCTTTCAATGCGTTCAGGTTTCTTCCTTTTTGCCAGCATATACGACACGGCTGCCACTGCCTCTTCTGCTCCTCCTCCTTTGGCTCTCCATTCGAAATACTCCCGTGCAACCTGGGGGAACAGTGCATAGGATAGGATATCCTCCTCCGATTTCGCCAGATCACCAATCTCCTGTTTTGCCTTCTCAAACCCTGATTCGAGCAGGTCTGCAGGCCGGCAGGTTATGGGCTCTTCGTCTCCGATGGCCAGCTTCTTAACCTTCTTGTCAATGGGCCCGGGGGGCTGACCATAGAACCCCTTGACGTACTGCCTGACCTCCCTGGGGATTACCTTGTACCTCTCACCCAGAACAACGTTTAACGTGGCCTGAGTCCCCACGATCTGACTGGAAGGAGTGACCAAAGGCGGGTATCCCAGTTCCTTCCTCACTCTGGGCACTTCCTGTATCACTTCCTCAAATCGGTTTTCTGCATTCTGTTCCCTGAGCTGGGACACCAAATTGGACAGCATACCGCCTGGAATCTGATACGTGAGCACTCTGATGTCGACTCCGTGTAGCCCGCTTTCAAAAGCGCTGTACTTCTTTCGTATATCAGCGAAATACAATGCTATGTCAGCAAGTAGCCTCAGGTCAAGTCCTGTCTTTCTTGGAGACTCATCCAGGGAGGCCACCAGGCTTTCAGTGGGAGGCTGGGACGTCTGTGAAGCTAATGAAGAAATAGCAGTATCAATCACGTCCACTCCAGCTTCTGCAGCTTTTAAACATGCGCTGGAGGCCATTCCTGAAGTGGCATGAGTATGAAACTGCACAGGTACTGATAATGCGGCCTTCAACTTTGTTACTAATTCATATGCTTGATATGGAGATATCAATCCGCTCATATCTTTTATACATACAGAATCTGCTCCCATTTCTTCCAGATTGATTGCTTTTTTGACAAATCCATCAACAGAGTCCAGAGGACTCAGAGTATAACAAAAGGATGCCTGGATGTGGCCTCCCTCCCGGTTCACGATTTTCATGGCGTACTCCATGTTCCTGAAATCATTCAAAGCATCAAAGATGCGGAAAATATCAATGCCATATTCCCTGGCTTTGACAATGAACTTCTCCACAATGTCGTCGGGATAGTGTTTGTATCCAACGATGTTCTGCCCTCTCAAGAGCATCTGCAAGGGGGTCTTTGTGATTACCTCTTTGAGCTGTCGAAGCCTTTCCCAAGGGTCCTCTTTCAAGTATCGGAGACAGCTATCAAAGGTGGCGCCCCCCCACACTTCCAGAGAGTGGTACCCCACTGCATCCAGTCTCTCAGCGATGGGCAGCATATCCTCTGTTCGCATTCTGGTAGCCAATAAGGACTGATGAGCATCACGAAGGCAGGTTTCTGTTATTTTAACTGGTTGGATCATACACTTTGTGGAATGTCCTTACCCTTATATATATTGGCGTCAAGAGTGAGAGTGGGTGGTTATTGGATGATGAACACTTTTCGAAAAGAGTAGATGAGCACTTCATATCAAAACACATAAGTACTTACCTACGTGGACATACGTGACACATAAACAGAAAGGGCTGTGAAAGTGAGTCCAGAGTTACTGGTTTCAAGCTTTCTGACGGCAGGGGTCAAGATCATTGAATCAGACGTCATCTACCCCCATGAGCATCAATTCCCCATTCTGATGGAACAAGGTGCGAAGACCACAAAGCCCACATACTCATGTGAGGAGACTGAATGGAACTGAAATTTCGACTCTTAACACTGGATGATGTACCAGCTATAAGGACTTTATCAGACTCGATGGATATGCGAAATGATCCGAAGATAGGTGAGACAGCTGAAAGAATCATAAATGATCCTGTGTGTGATCTCTATGGAGCATTTGCTGAAGGGATTCTGGTGGGTGTTGGAGGACTGCGCATGCTGACAAGCCAGTATGCGTGGATAGAAGATGTTCGGGTACATGGGGAATATCAAAGAATGGGTGTTGGCACAGGAATATTCAACTATGGAGAAGAGCTGGCCAGGAAAAAGAATTGCACACTCGTTGCTTACCAGACGGTAACAGAAAACAAAGGATCGTGTCGAATAGGCGAAAACCTTGGGTTCAAGCGGAGTCATGAAATGACAGCTTTTTACATTCGTCAAGAGAGAGCCCCAGCTCAGGAAAAGGATACGTCAACTCTTGAACCTCTTCCACCAGAAGAAGCCCTTTCATTACTCAAAAAGATGCCGCGTGCACCAACTGAGGAAATCTGCATTGGGTGGGCATATCGACCACTCGTTGCGTCAATTTTCGACGATAACCCAGATATGAATTTCTTCGTAGTGAAAGATACACTCGCACTAGAAGTGAGAAGAAGAGGCGTGACAGCAGGGGACATACAGTATGTGAACGTAATCATCTATGGCAATGAAGAGAACGTTCTGCCACTCTTGGAGGAAATGAGAAGGAGAAACCGGAATACGGAATGGATTTTTTGTCTCGTCCCTGGACCATTAGTGTCAGTGCTGGAAGGAACTGATTTCACGTATGGTCGCGTATGGAATGGCGAGAAGAACATCGTTGCCCTGTTTAAGAAGCATCTGTAATCCACAAGGAGAGGCACTCACAATATGCGCATGACCAGACAAGGAGGCTCAACAGGTGTTCACTGAATACTCCGAAACTGGAGAAAAAGCATTTAAGACGACCAGTGTATGGTAGACTGAGGATGAGTATGACGTTCCGAGAACTGCATAGGGAAATTGTGACCCAGTTGGAGAAGAGAGCCGACCATGTGACAGCATCAAAAAACACTGAGAGAGCCAAACGGTTCAACATCAATCACACATACTATGGACTCACCGGAGAGGTACTGAGAGACCTCATTGCGCAGTACGAAGGTCAATTCAGTCAACTAGAACTAACTGAACGGTTTCACCTCGTAAAAATGCTCTATTGTTCCGGGATTTCTGAACAGATTGCCTTTGGTGACACCATACTGGTTACCAGCCTTGATGAGATATCGCCTTCCCACTTTACTTACCTGGAGGATATTACGGACTGTCTCAGCAACTGGGGGGACACTGACTGGTTTGCCAGTCGGATTACACAACCACTCCTCTTGAAGTACCCTGGAGAGACTCTGTCCTTTCTGAGGAACATCAACAGCTCCACGAACATGTGGAAACGAAGACTGAGTGTTGTTACGTTTACCAGGAAGGTTGGGGAGAGTGGAAGATTCACGGAAGATGCTTTAGAATTGTGCAATAACCTCATCTGGGAGACAGAGGATTTGGTGCGAAAAGGTGTTGGTTGGGCATTGAAGGATACCATGAGAGGTGCCAGGACACGAGTCCTGGACTACGTGAAGTCTTTGAGGGAGAAAGGTGTCTCTTCCGTAATTACATTGTATGCCATCAGAGACTTGAAAGGTAGAGAACGAAAAGAAGTCCTTGCTGTAAAACCAGGAAAAGCCCGGAACTCATTCGAGAAAGGATGATTCTCTATACCGTCACCAAGTCTGAACATCTCTTTAAGGGTGGACTAGGCTGTCGGGGACAGTACTGAACCTTTCTTGGCTATACGAAACTTGCAGGAAGGGTGTCCCTGTGCCATGCATTCTGTTTCCTTGACTTCATGGTTCTTCCCTGTAATCCATGTCATCATAGTAATCCAGAACCCAGCTGGTGCCCAGCAAATACAATTATCAGAGTGCAAATTACTGCAGTAAAAACAATCCTGTATCTCGACGTAGAAACAGTCTGTGTCCTCAGTTAGTATATGTGGTACATCATACAGATTTTCAGATTCCTTGAGTACCCGTTTTAAGATAAATCTCTCCTTACCTTCTTCCCCCATGAAGGTGGTCACCAGCCCTGCTAACCCAAACAATGTTGGCTTATTTTTCAGTGCATATTCAAAAGTCAACTTACCCCAGCGCAACAACAAGGGTTTGGCAGCCTTTTCTCCGAATAATTCAACGATCAGTCCAATGCCTTTCTTAAACTTGCTCATTTCAAGAGAAGGTGTATCATCATCAGGCAGCTCCTTTCCAATGTACTCTTCGAGGCCTGCCCGTTTCAAGAACATATTGAGCCCATTCTCGCCAATATGCTCTTCGACGCTTTGGAATATTATGCGAGCCAGAGAAGATGGTATTCTGTGTTCCTCCATACAGTCACCAGTCTCCAGGTGCTGTGCATGTATATAAACCTTATTGACTCTAAAACACGCATTTCTTCTTCTTATGGTAATATCTTTTGGAATGGGGCAACAATTCGAATTTTACGGCTAGGATTACCGAAACAGCATCATACTTCACCTGTAAGGTCTGGTCTTTCAATCACTGAACGACACACTTTCCCTCAGAGTATCTCCCTTGGGCGAGACTCTAAGACTTGGAGTTTTTTCCAACCAGAATATAGCTGTTGAAGTTTTCGTGGGGCTTCTTCTATTCCTGCGCAGAGTATCCCCAGTAGGCTTTCACCGAATCTATTAAAAAGCCTGTGGTGGATGAAACCTCATGTATGGAGCCCAATCAGAGTATTACCCTGTCAAGAAGGTTATCATGCACTCTCCTGGCGATGAAATCACTCTGGTCACGGAAGCTAACAAGAGAGAATTTCTGTATAGAGAACCGGTATCACAGGAGAAAAGCAAGAAAGAGCATGAGATGTATGTTGAGTTTCTGAGAGACCAGCATATTGAAGTCATTCTTGTTGGCAAGACAGTGTGCCCCAACCTCATGTTTACCAGGGACATAGCATCTGTGAGCAAGAACGGTGCTTTGATCATGCGTCCCCTATTCCCTGCACGGCTTTTTGAACCACAGTACCTCATCCCCCTATTCAGAGACATGGGCATACCGACATTGGAAGTGACCCATGCCTGTGAGGGGGGTGATTTGGTCTACCTTTCTGAAGACTGTCTCATGGTGGGGGTCGGTCCTCGCACTAATCTTGCTGGTGTTTCACAACTTGCAGAATACCTGCTTGGAAGCGCTGTGAAAGAAGTGATTGCTGTCCCTTTGCCCTCTTTCAGAGTGCACCTGGACGGCTGTCTCATGATTCTGGGCAGAGATCTGGCCCTCTATCACCCCGGCTCCCTGCTCTTCCCCGCTTGCACATTCACAGACAGGGCCCTTGTGCTGCTCCCGGAATTTCTGAGAGAGAAAGGATTCACCCTCATCGAAGTCAATGATGAAGAAGCCAGAGCATTTGGACCTAACATATTCATGGTGAATCCCAAGCTGGCAGTCTCTTATTCGTGGAATACCCGCATAATCTCAGAGCTTGAAGAACATTCAATAGAAATATTTCCCCTTCCCGGTTATGAACTGGCAAAAGCAGGGGGAGGACCTCACTGTATGACCTTACCTGTTCTCAGGGAAAAATAATGCCTAAATGTCCTTTGTGACACACATTTTTTGACATAGCTGTTCAGAGCTGAAATAGTCTTCAAAAAACAGCTCCATCCAAAAAAAGGCAGGGGTGCTCCCTTCAGAACTCAAATCAGGTGGAGAGAACATACCAGACGAACCACATGATTTGGATTTTCCTTAGGTAGGAGGCATAAGGAACACCCCTAGATATAACACTCCTATATCCTTATAAGCTTTTCTGACTAATCATTAACTTTAACTAACGTGTATAACCGAAAGCTTTATATAGTATTGATTAGCAATAATGATTAGATGGGATTTCCCCTTCCGCCATATTCTTTCCTCCTATGAGTCTGCTTTTAGCATGAAACACGCTCCGGGGTTATCCCATTCTAATACCTTTCGAGGTAGGAGAGAAATGCGGGGTCGAGTAAGGAGGCATAAGGGATCACCCAAAGGGAAGGAGGGATTTTCCCTCCTCTTCCCCAGAAATCTGGCCTTTTTTTCTGTTGATTACGAAGAAATTCTTTTGAAGTATTCTGTGTAGATTTTTTCCGCCTCTTTGACCTGGTCAATGTTCACGAATTCATTTTTTTGGTGGGCCATTTCCTGCTCTCCCGGGCCAAGAATAACAACAGGGGCAGGAGGCGAGAATTTCACAGCTTCAGTGGCAAAGTAGCAGGTGCATGCTCCTGGTGCGAGCTCCAGGAGGAGTTGAATGTCTTTTCTGTTACTATCAATAGATATGGGGGGAAGATCGTACTTCACTGTTAGCGGGAGTCCTGTCAGGGTTTCCATGGCTTGTACGACATCCTCCTTTCTCATGGTGGGAGGGTACCTGACATCAAATTGGACTGTACACGTGTCTGCAGTGACATTAATCTGTGAACCACCTTCTATGAGTCCAAGGTTGATAGTCATCCCTTCTTTTTCTGTGTAAGGGGTCACAGATGTGAGGTGCTGCGCCATCTTGAGTATTGCATTGTCACCCATCCAGGGCATACTCCCGTGGGAGGGTTTCCCTTTAACGACGCCTTCCAACCAGAGAACTCCTTTTTCTCCAGTTCCTACTTTCAGGCCTGTTGGCTCTCCTACCAGGACAATGGGGGCTTTTCTTAAAGTCTCTGTTCTGGCCAGGTCTTCAGCCCCTTTCATTCCTATTTCTTCATCTGTTGTGAAGGCTATGCAGAACGGGACATCGTCTTTGAGTGTCTCGGCCGCTGCAATCATGGCAGCGCATCCTGATTTCATGTCAGTACTCCCTCTCCCATAGAGATTACCATTGATAATCTGTCCCTGCTCATAGTCCCACTCACCCATGACAACGGTATCAAGGTGTCCAGAGAAGACAGGACCTCCAGTACCGAATTCAGCCAGAATAGCAGGCTTCTGTTCTGGGCCATAGCGGGTGACATGGGCGCCCAGATCTACAAGTATTCCTGTAACGTGAGAGATGATAGGTCTCCCATCAGTGTGACTTTCAATTGCGACAAGCTCCTTGAGCACGTTAATGACATTCATAGGGTCCACAGTGACTGATAGAATATATGTCTTTTCCATCTGCCATCTCGAAGAGGTGCAAGTTCGCCTGACGACTATACTCCCTCTAGAAAGCCTGAGAAGGATCAATGCTTAACCTTATCATGGAGCAGCTTTTCAAATGCTGCAGCATTCTCAACTGAAAGAGCTTTCTGGGAGACGGCAATGAATGATGTTGCTGAAATGAAGAGGAGATAATACCCTGCAACGACTTTGAAAGCAATAATACTGCTCCACTTTGCCTTACTCTGCATAAGTTCTGTTTCCGTGGAGAAGCTTTCATCGTCAAATGTGAACAGAGTCGGAAGCAAGCACGAGGAATTCTTGGACGTATAAGCAAGGTACACGGCAGTCACAAGTACAATCAGTAAATAAACCAAAGCTATGCTCCAGATAACGATAAGGCTACAAGAAGAGGCATCTATGGCACGGAGAAGATACGTGGCAATGATCATTACAGCACACAAAAACAGGGCTCCCCACGATTTGAAGGTTGTAGTCAAATTGATTTTCAGATATGCTGATCTTGTTACTGCACTTCTTACTGTGATAGGCAGGTTAAGAGATGACCCATTTGACTGGTTCATACATGTACTTCCACATACTTCTCTTAAAGGTTTGTCCCGGTCGTTCCGATATGAGTAGTATATGTGGAAACGATTTCGAGACATGGAAGGGATACCTAGAGTCGTGATAGATATGCTGATACTGATCTCAAGTCTCCGGAGGAGTCATTCTTTTCCCAGCTGGCTTCACCAGAATGCTTCATTCGTGCCACGCACAGTGCTATATGAAACATAATGGATGGTGGCAGGAACCAACTGGCGGGGAAATCGAATACTCAGGACTCAGAGTGGCTCAAAGCAAGGAGCCAAGCCCATATTTTTCATCACTTCAATACACGAGATCTTCTTCAGATAGGTTTTTGTGGATATATTTGAATGTGAGTAGTCTTTTTATTTTACAAAATTAGAACATGCGTGATAAGAAACCATTAAGTCTTTATACAAACTATTTGAGAAGTTCCCATGAGAGTGACTCTCTTCAGGATTTGTGGCTTGTAGGTAATAGGGAGGTGGGTCGTGTACAGAAATGCTATTTTCAAGGAAATCTGGAACAGAAGTCTGAGCTATATCCGCCCTCAGGTTTACATAATCTTGGCAAACCTCTTGACCATTGGGTTATCAGCACTCCTTCCTTTTCTCATAAGGAATTTTATTGACAGCCTGACTGCTGGAACCTATTCAGTACTACTCCTATTCAATTTCCCATTCAAAATCTTGCTGAATGGAATGACGCTATGCAGCAGTCAGTCCCAACCGGTGAAAGGATATTTTCTCTGCTGAAAAGAACAGAGGAATTGGGCAGAGGGAAAGAGCTCAAGCTGGAATGGGCGCCTGAAATAGGGTTTCAGGATGTGTGGTTTATGTACGATAAGGGGAATGCACCTGTATTGAGAGGAGTATCCCTTGACATGTCGCCAGGGAAGGTAACAGCAGTTGTAGGCGCCAGTGGAACTGGGAAGACCACGTTGGTTTTTCTTTTGTACCGATTCTATCATCCAGATCAAGGGCATATCCTTTGGATAGAGAAAATATAGCAGAATATACTCTTCCATCTCTTCGAAGGCACCTAGCTCTGGTAGAACAAACCTCTCTTTTGATTAATTCTACTATAAGAGACAATATCTTTCTGGGGGAGGAGTTCTCGGAGGAGATCCTGAGGAAGGTGGCTAGAATCTGCTCGATTGATGGTTTTGTATCTTTTCTCCCTGCAGGATATGGCACCATTGTAGGTGAGAAGGGGATAACATTATCTGCAGGCCAGATCCAGAGAATAGCGCTGGCCAGAGCAGTTATTAGAAAGCCAGAGGTCCTGATTATAGATGAAGGAATGTCTGCAGTTGATTCAGAAATTGAGGAAAAAATCTTCCACAATATCAAAGAATATCTTGTGGATACTACTATCTTCATGGTTGCACATAGACTATCTACCATTACTCAGGCAGATGAAATAGCAGTGCTGCAGG
>JACVGW010000059.1:0-5802 GCA_018992565.1 Theionarchaea archaeon | reverse complement strand
GACTGATCAAAACTCGCTCCCGTGAAGATGTGACCTGGGACGAGGAGGACGAGAACCTGTTTCGCTATTTTGAGTTTGATGTCAGGAAACCCTTTACCCCTGTGATGAAACAGCACCTCATTTCAACAGGAAAGATATACAAATTCCTGCAGAGAGTTGATGAATGTTGCACCAGGTATACTGGATACTTTCCTGATGGTGTTTCGGCATATGATCCCTATTTTTTTGTTTTCGAGACTAAATACGAGGATTTTGTCATTGACCTCTTTTCTGAACTCCCAACGTGCTCATGGTTCTTCAAGGTGGGAGAGACATTGCTTGTCCTTGCACATCTGGTGAGGGAATACTTCAGAATCAACAGGGCATGTATGTCAGACATTGCTCGACTTCCTCTTCTCTCTCTGACCCGCAGCCTCCTGGAAAGTGGGATTGTCAAAAGCGAAAAGCATGCCTTAGTAGAGTATTGGGGCATTAAATGAATAAAACAACTCTCTTCATGCAAGCTGCATCACATGTGGGCAGGTTCATGACCTGCTACCTGTAGGTTTCCGTGCTACATTGTCATGACTTTCTGAGAGCCCTCCTGGGTCTATGGAATTACTCTCCCATGTATGAAGGAATAGAGTGCTTTGCCTTTCTGAGGCTCCAAACATGTGCCATTCATTGATGCTGTCGAATTTCTAATAATAAACCTGAAAGATATTAGGACTTAGAAATTGAATCTGGCGCAGGCACCGTTTTCGATATAATAACATCTTTTATTATACATGTTTGAATTCTGAGCCAATTGGTATTTTTCTGGTGAAAAGAACTTCCATTTGATTCACAAAAAAAGTCATGCACATACAATCTGGAAAATTCAAATAAAGATATGCACAGCCCAGTAACATGGCACATACTACAGTAGATAGTATGTGACCATAACTCTCAGACCCTTGTATGCCCCCAATCTGACGAGGATCTCTACCTCCTTTGGTCGCTATTGGCACCGTAATGGTCCCTTCGTGAGGGGGCATACAAGGGGAGACAAGTGGAGGAATATAGATGGAAAAACAGACAAGAAAAGCAGTAGTCGCTCTATCCTCTGTACTGATGGTCTGCCTTGTGCTGTCTCTTCTTGGGACAGCTACTTTCGCACAAGAGACAGAATGGAAGCGAGTTCCATTCACTGAGGGCTATGAGAAGTACCCCCCTTTCTTCTTCATAACGCAGATTGCTCCTCAGGGGAATAAGGTCAGGGAGCAATACACCCAGGCTATTAACCTTGAGCTCCCGAAGATTGGAATAAATGCTGACTTCAAACTGCTGGAGTTCGGGGACCTCATAAACAGAGAATTCAACAACTACTATGGCAATGAATACCAGGAAGAGGGATTTGATATTTCATCGTTTGGCTGGAATGTTGGTGTCGATCCTGATCCTTTTGACATATTCCACTCTTCTTCTATGACCCCCAAGGGTAATAATGTCACCCACTGGTGGTGTCCAGAGTCTGATGAGATGCTGGCCAAAGCACGAGTCGAACTGGACCAGGAAAAGAGAAGAGAGTATCTCTTGAGATGGCAGGAGATTGTTGCTGACGAAAAACCCTATTGTGTGGTATACATCCCTCTGAATATGTGGGCATCCGTTGATACCTTAGAAGGGTTCAACACCATCCAATGGGACAGAAACTACTTTGCCAATACATGGAAAATACCGGGAAAGGATACCATTGTCTTCAGTTCGCCCGCTGCTGTGGAAGGTATGCTGCCATGGAGATGGAACTCTGTCTATGGCCACTACCTGCATTGTCAAATCTTTGAGACTCTGTACTTGATAGAAGATGATCTCTCCTTGGGTCCCTATCTGGCGGAATTGGGGACTCCAGGGCCTACCATTGTCTTTGCCCCCACGCCGGTTGATGATGCTACCATCGAGTCCCTGGCGCCAGACGTCAAGAAATCCAAGGTGAATGCCTTGCTGGCTGAACCTGTAGTTTTCCCTGAGTACTTCGACATCAAGCTCAGAGAAGGCATCATGTTCCATGATGGCGTGGAAATGACCAGTGAGGATGTCAAGTGGTCTTTGGATGCCTGCGTAAGCCCAGATACCGCATTTCAGGGATACGGGACATTCAGAGATTGCTACGGTGGTTCTGAGATTATTGACACGTATACTCTGAGAATCTTCGTTAACATGCCGCATGCTTCTTGGCTGCAAAACGTGGGTGGCGTCTTCATACTTCCGAAGCACGTTTACGGCGGTCTTCCCATAACAGGAGAAGAAGCTGCTACCGCCTGGATGGAATCAGATGTCAATAGGGGGGACAATGTCATTGGTTCTGGACCCATGATCTTTGATTCCTGGGAAGCTGACCAGTACTGGAAGATGAAGAAGACCCCCAATTACTGGGGTACTCCATATGGAATCTCAGAAGCAGGATGCGACTTTTTCGTAATCAAGCTCATACCTGAGAGAGAAGCCGCTCGTGTTGCTCTGGAGACTGGCGAAGTTGACATTCTTGATACCTACTACAACCTTCAGGCCATTGCTAGAGATATTGAAGCAACTCCTGGGCTGATGATTCATACTCAGGAGCAGTTTGGCTATCAGCACCTGCACTTCAACTGCCGCAACCCGTACCTGGCCAACAAGTATGTGAGACAGGCAATTTCCTGCTGCATTGATAGACAGGGTATTGTGGACAGCCTGCTGAATGGCTATGGCGTACCGGGAAGGAACCCCATTGCTGTACCTTCATGGGCATTCAACACCCAGGTCCCACCAGACCCATACGACCTGACTAAGGCGAGAGAACTCATGGACAAGGCTGGATACCGGTACTACTACATGGAGAAATCGGGAACATCTGGAGAATCAGAAGAGGCTGGCGGCGGATTATGTTTGGGCACATTATTTGTGGCCCTCTTGGTCTTAGGAGGATCGGTCCTTAGTTACAAGAGAGCAATCTAGCTCTTTTCTTTTTCTTTTTTTTATCGGAGACCGGGGAAAAATGAAAAGGGTAGGCGGAGGGACAGGCGACAATGGAGATGCCAGGCACCATGTTAACCTTTAAATGGGAGCTTGATATTACTCCCCATGCTTAATGAACTGCGCAGCTTCAGCAGAAATGCCGCGCTATTTCTGGTTTCAGTGAGTATATCTTCAGTAGGCACAGGTATATTCAACCTCGTGTTTAACATCTATGTAACTGAAGGTCTCCACTATTCAGAATACTTTTTGGGCGTGCTGTTGTCTGCCAGTTCTCTTTCTGCTGCGCTGTTCGCGCTCCCCGCGGGTATACTGGGAGATAGGGTTGGAAGGAAACGCTGCATAGCCCTGGGGACAACCATAATTGCAGTATCCATGGGAGGGCTGATCTGGTTCACCTCGCAGCCTATCCTGGTGGTAATGAATGCACTCTTTGGGTTTGGAAGCACTCTGAACTATGTATCATTTGCTCCTTTCATGATGGAAAATGCAGCCCAGAAGGAACGGGTACATCTGTTCAGTGTGGAGGCTGCTCTCAACATACTGGGATATACACTGGGCGCATACCTTGGTGGTATGTTCCCTTCTCTGGTCAACGGGGATCAGACAGGTGCTTTGCGGATCACGCTTTTTGTAGGAATGCTCCTGTGCTTCACTGCAATTCTCCCGTTACTGATGCTGGAGGAAAAAAAGAAGAAGGTCTTGTTCTCCAAGAGAATTGTGGTCAGTGGATCCTTGCTGAAGCGATTTATCATTACCAACGTGTTGATTGGGTTTGGTGCAGGGTTAATCGTTCCCTTTTTTAACATCTTTTTCAGGGTGAGAATGCAGGCCAGCATGGAGGTTATCGGGCTCATTTTTGCGCTGGCAAACGTTACCATGGGGATAGCTACCTTTGTTGCTGCTCCTCTGGCGTCACGATGGGGCAAGGTTCGCTCGATCGTGATGACAGAATTGGGCTCACTGCCTTTCCTCTTGATGATTGCATATTCTTCTCGGCTCGAACTGGTTACGCTGGGGTTTATTGCACGAGGAGCTCTCATGAATATGGGTAATCCAATCAGTTCTGCTTTCATGATGGAGAATCTGAAGGAGGAGGAGAGAGCGACTGTGAACGGAATCGTTATGGCAGGATGGAATGGTTCCTGGGCAGTTTCCAACGTGGTAGCAGGTAACCTCATGAGCAGGGGCATGTATGGACTGCCTTTTCTGATCACCAGCGCGCTGTATGCTGTATCTAGTGCGCTCTATTACCTGTTCTTCAGATCGCTGGAGAACCCTCGACGAATGAATCCTGTAGACCAGAAGCAAGAGACGTGACGGATTAACCCCTCAGCTTTGATGAAGGGGGCTGGATGAGGCCTCTCAGTTTTGGGGAGGCTGAGTCTTTCTGTGACGCGCGTCAGATGATCATTCAGTGAAAAGTGCCAGGGGAGAGCAAAGGTTATAAGATTCGACCACAATTGGTAACAGAGGTGTACTACATGAGAACCCTGATCTGTATGACCCTGAGCATACTCATTATTGCGAATATGTGCTTGTATCCTTCTCTGGCTTCTGAGGAGAGATTTGAAGACAGCTACTACGTGTGGAGGTTTGATGTTGATCAATCCGGGACAGCTCACGTTGAAGTAGAGTTTCACATTTTTGCAATCCCTTTCAGGATGACTACCTGGGAACTGAGCTACAGCAGAAAATGGGAAGACAAAATGATGAATATTGAGGCGCATGAAAGTACTGGTGAGGATATAAAAGTAGAAATGAAAGAATACAGCGAGACAATTCAATATTCTTACCGATTTAGACCGAAAAGTGCAGGAGAAAATATAGAATTCATTGTTGAATATGATCTGGAAGATAGTCTTGTGGAGATTGTGGATGGAGTTTCATATTTTGAATTCTGGTGGACGTCTGGAGAGAATTTCATGCATATTCTCACTGATGTGTATCTGCCTGCTGGCAGCGAAGTGCTGCTGGTCAGCGAGCTGGACCCTCAGGAGGTCAGTGGGAGAACAATACCTATGATTCACTTTGAGGAAAAAACAAAGGGTATGAGTGTACGGAATGGGTTCGGGGTTGGATTTTCCAGTGTAGGTAAGGCCAGTACGGAGAAAGGTGACAAAGCGTACAATGCTGAGCAGTATGAGGAAGCTAGATCGTACTATGAGGAGGCTCTTTCTTTTTATGGAAGCATCAGTGGGTTCTACGGCAAAGGGAGTGATGAGTACTTCGGAGAGTTGTCAGAGGATTTCGGTGTGCTGATACTACCGACATATATGGGATTTTCTTCCGTATCTGCTTACACGCAGGGGTTAGAAGACCTCAGGAACAAGATAGCACTGTGTGAAGAGAGGGCGGAGGAGAAAATCAGAGAGGCAGATACGTTGTTTGCTGAAGGTAAGGCCTTGTTTGAAGAGAAGAAGTATGAGGAAGCCCTGGCGGTCTTTCAGGAAGCCCAGGAATTATATCGTTTGCAGGGGGAGAGCGAAAAAGAGGAGCTGTGTCAACAATATGGTGACATGTGTTCTGGATTTGTTGAGGAGCAGAAGAAGAGAGAAGAGGCTGACAGGTTATTTGGAGAAGGTGTCACGTACTCTGAGCAGGGAAACTGTGAAATGGCTGTGGGGAAATTTGAAGAAGCTTTGTCCCTGTATGAGGAATTGGGTGATGAAGAGAAAGTGCAGGAATGTGTGGATAGAATACAGTCTTGCGAAGACCAAGAAGGTGAGGAATCTGAAGGGGGCGGGTTCTGCCTGGGGAGTACATTTGTGGTGCTGTGTGCTGGAGTACTCATACTCAGAAAAAAAGAGATACCAGCCGGGTCTCCCA
>JACVGW010000058.1:6745-17302 GCA_018992565.1 Theionarchaea archaeon | reverse complement strand
GACATAGATGTCTCTGTTCCCGTCTCGATCTGATTCAAAAGCAATCTTCTTCCCATCGGGTGACCAAGGAGAGTTCTCGTCATCTGCCGAATCTTTCATTAGCTCTTCTGTTTGATGAATCTCTCAGGAGTAACCCACATTCCGGTAGAATACTAGAGCAATTCTGCCACAGCAGTTATCGGCTTTTTCACGACGTTCTTCAGATCTCTCATCCTTTCTTTGGGAATTGTAATCAGAACAACAGTGGAGGGACCACATGAACCATCCAGGTCAAGGCCTGAGTCAATAAATTCTACAGGACCCAGACACACCGCTTCTTTTCTAATTCCTTTTGAACCTACAGGAAGAATAGCTCCAATATACTCTAGTGAGAGAAGAGTCTCAACATCCTGCAAATCAGCTATAACCTCACCACTTCCCAACACATCACTCCCAACCCGTGGAATACCTACAGCAACCACAAGATCACCCTGCTCACCCTTACCAACTCTCAGAGAATCACACATTCCAATACACATGATTCCCACACCTGTCTGACAGGTCTTCATGTTTTCCTCAGTACTTCCAGTAATGACTGCTATCTCCTTCGCTTCCTCTTTAATACCCTCGAGAATTCTCTTACCTGTGGGATCCATTTCCACACACAAGGTATCAACAATCACCAGGGGAGTTGCACCTACACTTGCCAGTTCCATGAGCGCAACTCGTGCAGTGATCCTTCCTACAAGATACGGATCAACCTGTAAAATATCATGCTTTTTGGAACCAATCGCTCCAGCAGAATCGCATGATACTACTATGGTTCTCCCACGCTCTTCAATTACTGTCACATCCCTCTCTTGATAAATCTTCACACTATCACCGGGATACAATCCTCTCTTTCACTTTGACGTATATTCCCCCGGCCAGTACACTGTTCACCACTGATGCTACTACCAGCGAAGGGACAATACTGACATACAGAGGAACGCCAAACCCGGGAATCACCACAACAGGGAGGACAATTCCGTTCATGATAACAACGAGAAGTACAGCAACCGTGAGGTTCACTCTCTCATATACGTACCTGAATACTACAGCACATCCACCCATTCCCACAGCAATCAATCCGTGAAGCAATCCCAGGGGAAACCCCGAAGTGAGACCTGTCACAACGTGCCCCAGTACTGCTACCATACTCCCTTCAAATGCTCCAAAAGCAAGTGAGGAGAAATATCCCGGGGCTGAATCAAGTGCTGGACTCCCTATGGGGCTTGGAATCTTAATGAATGAACCAACAAGTGCCAGAGATACGAATACACCAATACGTGCAACTTTTGCTGAAGATGAAAATTCCATGATATCACCTTGATGGATGGCTTATCCATCCATCTATATATAAACATTGTGGGTTTCTGAGAAATCGCAGGAGTATCTCCCCCGGAAGAACCTTTAAAACAGATGCCTCTTCACCCAGAATTCCTGTCCCTATCCTCTGAAATGTCTCGAAAATTCGGGGACTCCTTGAATTCCCAACCCCGCTTCAACATATCTCATTTCCTGTCCCTGAACCCCTCTGACAGAACCTTTAAAAGGAATGGATGGATTGACCATCCATGCATATCTTCTGTCCCAATCCTGATATCCTTTCCTTGCCCGAGTATTCTCATGGTGACGATGCCATTCACTATGATGCCATCGATTTCAGTGCCAATGTCAATCCTCTGGGACCTCCTGCAGAGATAGTGGAATTCATCAAAACCCTTGATCCCGTGCAATTACGTCACTATCCTGATACAGGTTGTACCAGATTGAAAGAACAACTCTCATGTACCCATTCAGTTCCCGTGGAGAATATCATTGTTGGAAATGGTTCTCTTGAAGTGTTACGCTTATTCTGTCAGTGTTTCTTAAAGAAAGGAGACGAAGTACTCATACCTGTTCCAACGTTTTCTGAATACGAAAGGATGGTGAAATTGCATGGGGGAACGTGTACATTTGTAGAGATGAAGAACCTGCTCATTGATCCCCATGAGATCATAGAGAAAATAGGAGATCTGACAAAGGTCATCTTTCTGTGTAATCCCAATAATCCCACAGGATTCTATTCAGAGGACATCATGTCTGTGGTGGATGAAGCTGAGAAAAGAGATGCTATCGTTTTTCTGGATGAAGCATTCATTGATTTTTCTTGCAGGAAATCTCTCGTCCAGGAATCAACCCCAAATCTGTTTGTCTTAAAGTCGGCAACAAAACTGTACGCTATACCTGCATTGCGATGTGGATATGGATTCTCCAGCAAAGATGTCATTGCATACATGGAAAAGGTCGCCACACCCTGGAATGTGAATTACATCGCACAGGAGGCAGTGAGAAGGGCCCTCTGCAATGAATCCTTCATTGAAGATACACGAAGATTTCTAGAAAGAGAGAAGCGGTATCTCTTTTCAGAACTCTCAAAGATCCCGTATCTTGATCCCTATCCTTCAGATACGAACTTCTTTCTCTTGAAGACAAAAATCCAGTCCCATAGGCTGAAAAAGCTACTTTTGGAGAGGGGAGTGTTAATACGAGATTGTTCAAACTTCAGGGGGTTGGACTCCTCCTACGTGAGACTGTGTGTGAAACCACACGAACCCAATGAAATGCTTGTACAGGAGTTGAGGCGTCTTCATGAAGAACCGAAATAACGTACTCATGGTCCAGGGGACAGCATCTCACGCGGGAAAATCACTGGTAACTGCAGTTATTCTGAGAATTCTCTCCAATAACGGGTTCACTGTTGCTCCTTTCAAAGCTCAAAACATGTCATTAAACTCGTACGTCACTCAAGGGGGCCACGAAGTGGCACGATCACAGGCAGTTCAGGCATGTGCTGCCCGTTGCGAAGTAAGAAAGGAGATGAATCCCATACTCTTAAAACCCAAAGGAGAAAAAACATCTCAGGTTGTTCTCCTGGGGACTCCTTTCAGGGATATGGAAGTGAATGAGTACTATTCATCCTTTTTGAAGACGTATGGCGTGGCTGCTGTTCAAGATTCTCTCAACGTATTACTCAATGACTTTGATGTCGTTATCATTGAGGGTGCAGGGTCTCCTGCAGAAGTCAACCTGTACGAACTCGAAATTGCCAATATGAAAACAGCAGATATGGCAGATGCACCTGTTATCATCATTGCAGATATAGAGAGAGGAGGCGTCTTTGCTTCCATGTATGGAACATACCAGCTCTTGAAAGAACACCACAAGAAAAGGGTGAAGGGGTTCATCATCAATAAATTCAGAGGGGAAGAGTCACTTCTGGAAAGTGGCATCACAAAAATAGAAGAACTGACCGGGGTACCTGTCTTGGGAATTCTCCCGTACATGAATCATTCACTCCCGGAGGAAGATTCACTGGGAATTAAAAATTCCCAGCCAAAAACAGTAGATATTGCAGTAATACGCCTTCCCAGGATCTCTAATTTTACTGATTTCGAACCACTGAAGGAGGAAGGTGTGAGATTTGTGGAAACTGTTCAGGAGATGGGAGATCCTGATGCAGTCATCCTCCCGGGGACCAAGAACACTATTGAAGACTTGCAGTGGCTGAGGGAAAGAGGATTCGAGGATAGAATAAAAGAGTTATCCAGCACTGCTGTCATTTTCGGGATTTGTGGAGGATACCAAATGCTGGGGACCAGAATCAATGACGAATCTCACCTGGAAAGTGGATATGGGAGTGTTGAAGGACTCTCCCTTCTTGATGCAGAAACCTCATTTGCATCATATGAAAAATCTGTAAAAAGAGTCGAAGCAACTATTGTAGATACACCAGTATTTTCTGAGATTCATGGGGAGTCACTCAAAGGATATGAGATACACATGGGCACAACTGTCACAAAGTGCAGCCCCCTTTTCATGGTTGGTGACAGAGGAGAAGGATCAGTCCATAATAATACATACGGAACCTATCTTCACGGGATTTTTGACAACCTCAACATAAAAAATGCATTCTTAACCTATTTGAAAATGAAAAAGGGGATAGAGAAGGTGAAAAGCACAAAATCTGCAGAAGATGCATGCGATGAGAGTATTGAAAGACTGGCAGCAGCGTTTCTGGATCACGTGGATTTTGACACCCTTCAACAGATTATTTTTGGTGGTACACGTGATTGAAATCATTCTCACCGCCCTGGCAGTGGATGTGCTTTTTGGGGAACCACCGGGGTTCATCCACCCTGTCAGGTACATTGGAACCCTCACTTCAATCCAGAGATCTTTTTTTGATTCGAGAGATCATGAAATGCTCTGGGGATACTTTATAGTGTTCTCGACAGTGTCTGTGACTGTGATGTTCGTCTATTGCTATCTTCACCTCGCATCACTCCTACCTTTCATTTTGAGAATTCTCGCACTCTCAGTGCTGTTGAAGACCACATTTTCTGTACGATTCTTACATCAAGCTGCTTCTGAGGTAAGAATAGCGTTAGAGGCGGGTGATCTCCAAAAAGGGAGAGAGAGCGTGTCAGAAATTGTATCGAGGGACACCAGTGACCTTTCTGAAAAAGAAGTCATCTCTGCAGCGTGTGAATCAGTTGCAGAGTCCATCACTGATTCTATTGTCTCGCCCTTGTTCTACTATTCTGTCCTGGGAGTGTATGGTGCAGCAGTGTACAGGAGTATAAACACACTGGACTCAATGGTAGGCTACAAATCCATGAGGATAGGAACTGTCTCTGCCAGACTTGATGATGTCCTCAACTTCATTCCGTCACGGTTAGCTGCAGCTCTTATTTTGCTCTCCGGGATACTGCATGGATGTGATTGGAGAAATGGTCTCAAGATCTTCTTAAGGGACAGGAATAAGACAGAAAGTCCAAATGCAGGAAATACCATGGCAATGATGGCAGGAGTATTACATGTTACCTTCGAGAAGAGAGGGTATTACACCCTGGGGCATGGTCGGGCCCTTGAACCACATCACATTGCAGATACTTTGACTGTCATGAAGGGATCGACACTGATTCTTGTGGTTATCCTCTTCCTGGTGGAGGTGGTACTATGGAAGGTGTGAAGGTATATGTGAAAGATGACTGTATTTTTGTGGAGTCTGAGAGAGATCTTACCTCATTGAGTTCTGCCACTTTCGGGGGGTATGCTACAACCACTACCATCCTGAATCTCCAGGTACCCAGGGAGTACGATGGAAATCCCGAATCAGACCTGAAAGCCTTTGCACAGCTGCATGGACTATCCCGTTTCATTGGTATGATGACTGCAGTGGATGTGAACACGTACCGCACACGTGAGGAGGGTGACGTCTTATGCATTGTCACTGCAGGATATGCTAACACAGTGAATACAATCCTCATCATAGATGGGGATATCACCCTGCAGGGAATGGTGAATGCTGTCCTTGTTGCATGTGAAGCCAAAGCTGCAGCATTCCATGATCTGGATGTAAGAGAGAGTATCTATGAAGGCCTGTGGGGAACAGTGACAGATTCAGTAGTTGTTGCGTGCACAGGAAAAGGAAAAGAAGTGAAATACTGTGGGAGAGCTACAGAACTGGGGAGGACTATCTTCGATTCTGTGAAACCCTGTGTTCTCGAAGCATTAATGTCATTCGAGAAAATTCAACCGGGAAGAGAAATCATGAAGAGACTTGCTGAGAGGTCTATTTCTGTTGAAGATTTAGTGGATGCTGAGATGGAAATGTTCCTTGAAAATGACACTCTCTCCAGAGAGGATTTCAGAAGATCATTTGAAGATGAACTGATTTCTATATTAAAGGATATAAATGTGTCCTCTCTCATTCTTGGAGCACTGAGATTAGAAGAAGATGGCAGAAAAGGTCTCATTCCTTCACTTTCTGGAGAAGAGTTTGAAAAAGATCCCATACATTTAGTGGCCGATGAAATCCTGGGAAATGCACTAGCAAATTACATTGGAGGGACCCTGGCAGTGTATGAATTCTTAAGAGTTGAACGGGTTAAACCGGGCATCATTGGGAGGGCTGGTCCTTTTCTTGATGACATCCTGGGGGGGTTACTTGCCGGGATTTCTTCGAAGATTTTTCATGAGGCCGGAACATGAAAAGAGTGAGATACGCACTGGCATTTCTCACCCGGATTCCTGTGAAAGGAGGAACACTGGAAGAAACTGCAGAGGCATCCTACGTATTCCCTTTGATAGGGTTATGTGTCGGATGTGCAAGTTTTGCCTTTTCATGGTGTGCTCACAGGGTATTCCCATACACACTGGCCGGGGTGTTCACCCTGGGATTTCTGATGGTTCTCACAGGGTTGCACCATACTGATGGGCTGCTGGATATGGGAGATGCACTCCTGGTCACCGGGACAAGAGAAAAGAAGATTGACGTAATGCACGACCACTTCATAGGAATAGGAGGATTTTTCCTGGCGTTTTTTGTCTTGTTGACCACTGTGTTCTGTATTGTGGAATTTATGGCCTTAAATTCACTATTCGTTGGATTGATAGGGTCTGAAGTGTCTGCGAAATTCTCCATGAACTGCATAGCATTTTTCGGGACCCCAAGTCACGAGGGAATGGGAAGCCGGGTTATCCAGGCTACTGACAGGAAGTTGTTTTTGAAAAGCTGCCTGATTTCCGGGATAGTATTGTCGGTTTTCCTGGAGGTTGGGGCATTACTATTCGTATCAACATTAGTCTTTGCATATCTCCTCGCAGTCGGTGCAGAAAGGAACCTGGGTGGAATCGGTGGAGACTTCATAGGAGCAGCCCACGATACGACGCGAATGATGTCCATGATACTTCTTATTGTGGTGATGAGATGAAGGTGCTCATAATGGCTGGTGGAAAAGGAGAGAGACTTACCATGGGAGAAAAACCTCTCCTTTCTGTAGGAGGGACTCCAATGATAAAGAAAGTCATTGATTCTGTCAAAAAGGCCAGCATAGGAGAGATTATTGTTGCAGTCTCAGAAAATACACCGGAAACAGGGAAATTCATAGAATCAGAAGCTGTTCAAAAGATGGTTACAGCTGGGAGAGGATACATTGAAGACATGAGAGAAGTCATTCGTGAGAAGAACATTTCTGAACCCGTTCTTGTTCTGTCCTCCGATGTGCCCCTGATCACACCAGAAATTCTGAATGACGTCGTTACTACATATGAAACATCAAACTCCCCTGCCCTCGCTGTGTATACAACAAAAGACTTTTGTGAAAAGCATGGAATTTTCAAGAAAGAGCTGTTATCCCCTTCAGGGATCAATATAGTCTCGGGTGCAATGATCATGGAAAATCCTGACAATGCACAGGAGGAAGAAGTGATGATCCTCAATAGAATTGAAGTCGCTCTCAATGTCAATACCATAGATGATATCGATACTTTACAGGAATATCTCACAGAATCTGTCTGAAGGGCATGACAATAACTCCTTTCTCTTAAGAATGAGAGACCAGCTACCTGAATTTTGATCAATGGAAAGGTTTATATGTGGTTGGATGGATAGACCATCCAAGTGATAGAATGAAAAGAAGTATAGCGATTTTCATGGTCCTCATACTCCTGGGTTGTCTGGGTCAGGAAAGCCCTCAACCTGAAGGTGAATTCCCCAAAACCATTGTGGATGACACGGGAAAAGAGGTACTCATTGAAGAACATCCTGAAAGAATTATCTCCCTTGCACCCTCCAATACTGAGATCTTGTATGCAATCGGTGTGGGTGAGAAAATTGTAGGAACCACAGACTACTGCACCTATCCCCCGGATGCAGTACATACAGAAAAAGTGGGCGGATTCAGCGATGTTAATAGTGAAAAGGTCATCTCGTTGAACCCCGACATTGTGGTTGCCACCAGTAACCACCAGGAGATCGCGGAGAGACTCGAGGAACTGGGAATTCCTGTCATCATCCTCAATCCTTTAACACTGGATGATATCCTCAACAATATTACATTGATTGGGGTGGCAGTGGGTGAAGAAGAGGCTGCACAGGATTTGAGAGCTGATTGTGAAGCACGGATAGAAGCTGTGAAAGAGAATGCACCCTCTGAACCCCTGACACTTTATGTTGAAGGATGGGTATCCACCAGCGGGTACGGTTCTTTCGGGCCTGGCAGTTTTGTTGACGACCTGATTTTCCTGGCAGGAGGCCGCAATATTGCAGCAGATGCTGACACATCATATCCAAATATATCCAGTGAAACAATTATCGCTGAGAATCCTGTTCTCATCATCCTTGTATCGGGGATGGGAGGAGTTGGTATTGAAGAGGTGGTGAGCAGACCCGGATGGGACACAATTGCTGCAGTGAAGAACAATGCGATCTATGTCATTGACGGTGATTTGGTGCTGAGACCAGGTCCGCGAATTGTTGAGGGGTTAGAGATTCTCGCAGAGTTCATTAACAACGCAGTCTATGAGTCCAGTGAGGTGTTCCTTCCCATGTGGGCATGTGCATGAAAGGCTTTCTCAGAAGAAGGTGTTCTGAATGAAGGGATTCAGACTTCCTTCTCTCCTCTTAATTCTTCTCATAACTGCACTTGTGTCTATTGCTCTTGGATCAGTACGAATCAATGTCATAACGATTATGAGAGTATTATTCGATACCCACTACCATAATGCAGCTCAGGAAGCCATCATTCTCAAGATACGGCTCCCCAGAGTCTTATTGGCCATGATGGTGGGGGGATGCCTTGCTACTTCCGGCTGCATCATGCAGGGACTTTTCAGAAATCCCATGGCAGATCCCTTCATTCTGGGAGTGTCTTCGGGAGCAGGAGTGGGAGCAGCAGTTGCCATCGTGTCTGGCCTTGCCTTTGCATCCATATATTTTGTTCCTCTCCTTGCTTTTTTCTTTTCAACAACCACCATTTTTGCTGTGTATACTATCGCACGGACGAATGGTACCATGTCGGTTGAGACCCTCCTGCTATCGGGAATTGCCATGTCTACGTTTCTGTCTGCAGTTCTCTCTTTTCTGATTTATATCTCGGAAAAATGGCTTCACAGTCTGTATTTCTGGCTAATGGGGGGATTCGGGACTGCAAGCTGGACATATGTCTTTCTGCTGCTGCCCTTTACAGGTTGTGGCATTATGGTATCTCTTCTCTTTTCACGGGACTTGAATGCCATCCTCCTGGGAGAAGAAACTGCGCAACATCTGGGGGTGGAGGTGGATGCTGTCAAGAAAATCCTGGTGGTAGTGACGTCACTGATGACTGGTGCAGCAGTGTCTGTGAGTGGTATCATTGGGTTTGTCGGGCTCGTTGTCCCCCACATGGTGAGAATCATCGTGGGTCCGGACCACAGGGTTTTACTACCCAGCTCTGCTATCTTTGGGGGGATTTTCATGATATGGGCTGATAATGTGGCACGGACGATAATTTCACCTTCTGAATTGCCGGTGGGAGTGGTGACTGCATTTTTTGGGGCTCCATTCTTCATTTATTTACTGAGAAGAAAGCGAGGTGATATGTTTGCAAAAGGTTGAAGTACAGCACATTTGTGCAGGGTATAACCTGGGCGATGTGCTGCAGGATATCAATTTTACTGCGAGAGAAGGGGAATTCATAGGACTCATTGGACCTAACGGTTCGGGAAAATCAACTCTGCTTCATGTCATGAGCAAGATATTGAACCCAACATGTGGTACTGTCTATCTGGGAGATGTGGAGATTGAGTCCATGAAGTTGAAAGAAGTGGCTCGAGTTCTTGCAGTGATACCACAGGACTCTCCCATGACCTTCTCCTTCACTGTAGCTGATATTGTGATAATGGGCAGGAACCCTCATTTAACCCTGTTCCACTCTGAGGGGAAAGAGGATATTGAGATTGCACGAAAGGCGATGGAGGCTACTGATACCTTTCATTTGAGAAATAGGGTGATAACGAATCTCTCAGGAGGAGAAAGACAGAGGGTTATTATTGCCCGGGCATTAGCCCAATCTCCAAAGGTTTTGTTACTTGATGAACCCACAGCTAACCTTGATATTCGCCATCAGATCGAGATATTCGATCTCGTGAAACGGTTGACAGAAGAGGGATTGATCGTGATCTGTGCTATCCATGATCTAAACCTTGCATCCTTATATTCTGATAGGTTAATAGTCTTAAAAGAAGGACGTGTTCTTGCTTTTGGGAATCCTGAAGAAGTGCTGACTGTGGAAAATATGAGGGAGATATTTGGAGTCGAAGCCATACTACAGAATCACCCGGTGGAGAATTCTCCTTTCGTGATACTCATGAGATCGTAGGAGACCTTTATGCTCTTGCATTGAAATCAGAGAAATAACAGAGAACAACTATCGCCACAGGATAGAACGTGATAGAAAACATTTATATAAATGTACATCTAGGATACAGAGTAGTACACAACGTGCTGGATATGGTTTAATCCGGGAAATCACGAGACAAGGAGGATACGATGACGAGGAAATCATTTAATGATATCTATGAGAATGTTCCTTCAGACCAGAAAGATCGATTACAGACATTTCGCTCAACTCATCCATACACAACACTTGATAGAGAGGATGTCACCTGGGAATATATCTCATGTGGGAAAGGAGAGGAACCCCTGGTACTGCTTCCTGGCGGTATTCGTTT
>JACVGW010000058.1:0-6645 GCA_018992565.1 Theionarchaea archaeon | reverse complement strand
TCCATACACAACACTTGATAGAGAGGATGTCACCTGGGAATATATCTCATGTGGGAAAGGAGAGGAACCCCTGGTACTGCTTCCTGGCGGTATTCGTTTTGCTGAAACCTGGTTCCGGCTTATTACGATCCTTGAAAATGAGTATTCGATCATATCACCCACATACCCACCGTTACCCACGATGGCAGACATGACAGAAGGGATTTTTCATATACTGACATCAGAATCCACGAAGAAGGTTCACCTGCTTGGGACTTCATTTGGAGGGTGGGTTGCTCAATGTTTTGTACGCCACTACCCTGATAAAGTCCAATCACTCATATTGTCACATACTTCAGGACCTTCAGGGATTTCCAAGAATCTCGTGAGATTTGGTCAGGTTGTAACAGATTTGTGCCCCCTGCAGCTGATACGGAATTCTTTCAGACAGAGACTCATGAACCTCTTATCAATACCGGATTCAGACCATCAGTTCTGGAAAGCTTTCCTAACAGAAGTGTCTCTTCGCATGACGAAAGATGATATTAAAGCCCAACAGGCATGTACAGTTGACTTTGTGACAAATTACGCACCCTCACAAGATGGTTCAGTCATGTGGCCTGGAAGAATCCTCATTATAGAATCTGATGATGACCCTGCATTTAAGAACCCCGTGCGAGAGAACCTAAAAACTCTCTATCCACGCGCGCAGGTTCACACATTTCACAACACGGGACACACTCCTGGATATTCCAATCCACAGGAATATGCAAAGGTTATCAAGGACTTTCTGAATGAATTCGGTTGAACAGTCTAATTTGAATTTATCAGTTGTTCCCCCTTCCAGTAGTTCTCCTGCAGAATCAATTCCCTCCAGCAACTTCAATGCACATTGCCTCATCAAATCCTCCTCTCCTCTGACCTGGCCATCTTCACTGACTGCAACCCTGACAGCCATCAGTGGCCCTGAGTCCTCCTGGAGAAATGAAGTAGACAAAAACTAGTTTTACAGGGTTCTAAGAAAAGCTCACTCTCGTGACGATGTTCAAAATCTGTTGTTCAGCAAAAATCTCATACATGGGATCCCAGTTACTGAGGAGTGCCACAACTACATCAATATCCGGGAAGATCATCAGCATCGTTGCTACACCGGGCGCACCGCCGCCATGACCATAAAACCTATTCTTTCCTATACTTCCTGTTTGACATCCATAGCCATAGCCCTCTGATTGTCGGGGTTCGATTCCCTCTGTGAGAGGTGGCTCCTGCATCATGTCCAGTGAATGCCGAGAGATTAGATCTCCTTTTTTCAGTGCTCTGGCAAATGATACAAGGTCATCAAGTGTCGAATATCCGCCCCCCGCAGAGCTGCCCTTCACGGGTATCATCAGGAAATTACTAACATAGTGATCCAGGTAACCCCTGTCAATATCGGGATCATGGGTGTACCCCATTGCCAGATTCGGAACGATTCGGTCTATTTCGTAGCAGCAGGTATTCTGCATTCCTGCAGCATCATAGATATGCTGTTGGACGTATTCATCGTATGATGTACCTGTGATTACTTCAATTATTTTTCCCAACACAATAAATCCTGCGTTGCTGTATTCAAAGCGCTCTCCGGGTTGAAAAAGAAGACTTTCTTCAATGAATAAGTCCATATAATCATCAATGGACCGAATATTCTTGAACCTCTGTTCGAACTTTTCATTCCAAAAAGACCCCAATCCTGAGGTGTGTGATAACAGGTGGTGAATAGTTATTTCGTCTCCATGTGGAAATTCCGGCAAAAATGTTGCAACCGTGTCGAGGAGATCGAGCTTCTTCTGTTCATAGAGCTGTAGAATCGCTACAGCAGTGAATATCTTGTTCATTGAACCCAGGTTGAATTTGGTATCTTCATTATTGGGAACATGATATCTCATGTCTGCCTCTCCCGATGATCGTCTGAAAATGAATTCATCATTCCTGGTGATGCCAACACTCCCTGAAAAGATGTTCTTCTCCTCAAGTTCATCAAAGATTCTGTTCAGTTTGGTTACTGCTTCTTCTAATGATAAGAGAGTATTATCCTGATACATGTCTTCAAACCCGGGAAAAGTAATCTTCAGTAGGTCTACATCCATATTTTCTGTTGATTTTCTGCTCATTTTTGAGAATAAGATTACATTACTCTTGGAGGTAAAAAAATCCACCTCTATTAATTTCTCTGAGATGTTTCGTGAATTGATAAAGTAGAATTGTTCTCCAGCGAGTAATTTCCTAAAAATATAGAGGAATAGAAGGGTTTCTTTCTTTTCCTCGTCCTCTGATTCGTACCTGTGCTCTCTTATAAATTCCTGTAACCATGTACATCCTTTTTTTGGCATTTCGGTCATGAATTGTAAATACACTTTTCCAAAATCCAGGTTTTCTAATTCCTTTGTTATCAGGTTGTGCTGCTCTTTGGCTCTTTCCAGGTCCATTCGTATCACCTGAGATTCTATAATTCGATCTACATAAAAATGTTTCGATGGTAATCGAAAACTTTATAACTATCGCAATGAAGATCATATGACTAAATATGACTGGAGAACCACACGATAGGATTGAGAAAGAGCTCAAAGTCACGACAATTGATGTAGACACCGTAATAGAACAGCTGGAGGTTCTTCAGGATCCTCAAAGAGCGAGAATCTATTTTTTCATCCTGAGAGAAAACCAGGCAACTACTGAAGAACTCATGGAGCTCACTCGCATACAGAGAAGCACTCTATCATACCATCTGACAAAAATGGTTGAAACTGAAATTCTGTCAGTATCAGTACCAGCAACGGGACGCTTTAGAAAGATCTATACGCTGCCCGAATGTGACCGATTACAGTTAAGAGTTGATTTTAAAGATATCTTTGAGTCAAATGACGTTACAATGCTGAAGAAATACTTACACCTGGTTCTCCTTGAATATCAGTTCTATGCAACACTTGCTGAGATCAGCCATGAGGTGATTAGGGATGGAGACATGAAAATTCTGTCACTTACCAGAAATTCAAGAATCAACATCAAACTGAATAATATGAAGGGGTTCATCCCGCGTGTATGGAAAGGTTACTTGACTGAAAAACAAGCAGAATATGTTGAAACAAAGTTGGAACCTCTTCTGTATGAAGCACTAACAAAATATCCCTCTGAAAACGAGGATAAGAAGGAACCAAAGTACAATGTGCTTCTAGGGCAGTATCCACTTTACTGGCATATCTGATTGCTGGTTTTGATCCTCTAAACGTATCGTGGCACAGGCTCTTAAAGGCTTCACACAGTGGATCTCCCCCTTCAATACTTCCCGTGTGCAGGAATGCACTGACCTTGCAGCTAACTCCCGCAGAAGTTACTCCACTCACATCCCTTGCAGTGCAGAGATGTATTCACATTGAAATATCACATTATCTCTTTATGCCTTGTGCTTGGCGGATCATTTTATTGTAAAACTGAATATATATTTGAGTGAATGGTTCTTATAGATTGGATTGGGATAGTAAGTCGGTGATGTAATGGTTTACTGTCTGAGATGCGGAGCAGAAGTTGATCCAGACTCTGCCTTTTGCGGGAAATGTGGGATGAAAATATCTATTCCGCCCAGAAACAAACCCCCCCTTATTCTTAAGCTTAATAATTTCATTTGAAAGAAAGTCTACGGAAGGGATTCAGTCATGATAGGCCACGTAAGCAACATGGCATTTGACAAAACCCTAACCACTGTTAAGAAGATCTTCGTGAAAAGAGGAGTATCAGGTCCGGAGCTTTGGTTTACACCTAAAGATATCAATTATATTGGTGATAGCATAGTTTTGGGACTAACACCCTATCAAATAGCATTTCTTACTGCCTTTGATGAGATAGTCGAATCATCAGCTTTAGAGAGAATGAAGGGAAGCGCAACTGAGCAGGCTCTATATGAAGCTTCAGGGGCATCAAAGCTCATGTCTATTGACGAATTTAGATTTGCTCTTTGCCTATTCTTGATTGACGAGAAGATTACAAAAAGTGGTTATGTGCCCGAGACGAAATAGATTTCTCATCACGTTTTCTATCCTCGGGTGCAATTCCACTTATTTCATAGATATTGTAAAGACCAGAGGTCAGATCTCGGGAGGTATATGAAAAATGGGTAAGGGTAGAGACCTTCGAGCCAGCGCACCTTCTTGGTGTTCCTCACTGTGCCTATACACCTGAAAGATGTGCCCTAAATGGCTCTTGCTTTCTGTTTTAAGGTCAGAAAGCGGTATCTCATCCTTCTCAAATCATTTTCCTCGTAGCTATCCAGGGGTAAGTCTATATAAGATAGGTCAGGTATCTGTAACGAAAAGAAACCATAGTAACGATTCCAATCACCGTCACAGTGATTCGCTTGGACCGATGTAGGTTCTTTCTTGTGAGCAGTCTCATATTCAGCCTGAGCTTTCTCATAGTAGCGAAGTGCTTCATCAAATCTCTGAGCTCTCTCATGGATGTATGCAACTTCTTCATGAAGCCAGGCCTCTTCTATGAGGCAGAGCTTTCTGTCTAGGCTGTCTCTAACCTCGTTCCATGTCTGCAATGCTCTCATGTTATATGAGTCTGCCAATTCTTTGCATTCCGCTCTCTCCCACAGGTTGGAAGCTTTCTGGAGATAGTGAGGTCGCCAAAATGAGGAGCGAGTTTCAGAAAGCTCAAAGGCGTGCACCGCCAGCCCTGAAAAGAGCAGAATAGACTCATTCTTTTTACCCGCTTCTCGATAAAAATAGGCCAGGGTCTCAATGCCAAAACTTCTAGGAGTACTGAGAATCTCTTCAAGAGCTCTTTCAGCTTTACCAAGCTTTTCCAGAGCATTCAAGTACGCCCAATGAAAATGCTTGCCTGGATGTAAATTCCATTCTTCTATTACCTTTTCTAAGTAGTATTTGCTGCACTCATTATTCTGCAGAATCTCAAATAGCAGAGCTAGAGCATACGTGGAACTTATCATCAATACGTGGTATTCTCCAGCTTTGAAGTCCTCATGCTCCTTCTTGTATTTCTCGATTTTTTCCCGTATTTCCTCTTCTGTGTAGAGTTTTCTCATTAATGGATTCATCTTTTCACTTCACTCAGGCTGCTGCCTTTTGCTTTTTCTATTGACATCTCCTTTTGATATAAGTACTTCGTCAAGTCCATGATTCCTTGTGGAGCCTGGACAAACAGCATTGAAATCTAAATCAAATTGAGATTCGCGATTTCGTTTTTTGTTCTAGATTCAGAATGCGGTATCTCATCCTTCTCAAATCATTCTCCTCGTAGCAATCATGAAATAAGTGGATATAGGGCAAGTCCGGTATCTGCCACGAAAAGAAATCATAGTAACGATCCCCATCCCCATCACAGTAGTTCGCTTGAACAGATACGGGTTCTTTCTTGTGGGCAGTCTCATATTCTGCCTGGGCTTTCCTGTAGTAGCGAAGTGCTTCATCAAGTCTCTGAGCCCTCTCATAGATGTATGCAACTTCTTCATGAAGCCAGGCTTCTTCTATGGTACGGAGCTTTCTATCTATAGTGTCTTTGACTTCACTCCATGCCTGCAGTGCTCTCATATTATATGAGTTTGCCCATTCTTCGCATTCTGCTTTCTCCCACAGGTTGGAAGCTTTCTGGAGATAGTGAGGTCGCCAAAATGAGGCATAGGCCTCAGAAAGCTCAAAATTATGCACAGCTAATCCTGAATAAAGTAGCATCGCCTCATTCTTCCTTCCCATCATTCTGTAATTAATGGCCAGAGTCTCAATACCCCATCCACGTGGATTCTTGAGAACCTCTTCTAGAGCTTTTTCCGGTCTACCAAGTTTTCTTAAGGCATTCAAGTATATTGAATGAACATGATGACGTGGATCTGTGTTCCATTCATCTATCGCTCTCTCCAGAAGACACCTGCTGCTTCTTTCATCCCCCAAGATCTCATAAACTAAAGCCAGAGTGTATGTAACACTGATAATTCCTTGGTAGAATTCCCTAGCCTTGAAACCATCATGGTTTCGCGTGTATTCTATAATTTTCTTCTGCAATTCCTCTTCTGAGTAGAGCTTTCTAACTACAGGATTCATTATCTTACCTCTCGAATGTCTTTATAGATTCTCTGTCTTGGTCATACTCAGTCATGGCTATAAAGATACTGCACGAGTCTTGGTTATTTTCCAGATCACAAATCACACCTAGAAAGGGGCTGGTTCATAGCGCAGATACTCCATGACTTTGTAGTACGTGGGGAAATCGTCCTCTACATTCTTTATCTTATATGGGGGTCCACAATCTGCTCTGAAAGCTGTTACAAGCTCATAAATTGCTGTTCCCGGACTGTACTCTCTGACTATCACCACCCATTCCCTGCGAAGGAAAGGCTTGAAAACAAAACCATACTTCCCGGATGTTGGCTGATATAATAGTTTTTGCGCCTTTTTTACCACTTCATTGATCTTGTAAGGATCATCAAGAATAGCCTGATGACTGGTTCTTACGCAAGGCTCCTTGTCCTGACTTCGTTTGATCCGAAAGACATAATCAAGAAAAAAATCAACTAAGAATTACATCTATTACTTAAGGTACATGTTCCCCCCAACTTGCACACATTACCATTACCTCATCTATCTGAACCAATCCATCCCAGTTTCTGTCTTCCCA
>JACVGW010000136.1 GCA_018992565.1 Theionarchaea archaeon | reverse complement strand
CGTCTTGAGATTGACAGCATACTGCAATTAGAAAAAAAGGGGATAATACACGATCTTCGTGTATCCTCCCCAATGTATAGTTTTGAACGATTTCAATCTCAACAAGGCATTCCAGAACCAGGGCCATCTCCCAGCAGACCATAGGGAACTATGCTTTTGACAGGTTCAAATGGCCATCCTTTCAGTCCTTTCATATCAATCACCTGAGAAAAACTCTACGAAATCATAATATATGGTTTTCTGGGACAACATGACATTCAGGAACAGCTCTTTTGCCAGAAGTATTGTGGTAGGAAGTATCACCCCTTTTGACAGGTGGCAACCCAGATTTGTGCTTATTCTCCGATAGGTCAAAGTCAGGAGATGGTAAGACTGGATTGTCTATTCACTTCTTTCCCTTGAATTTGCTGACGCGTGGCTTGACCTCGTCTCTCGAAGGGGAGCTGAGCATCTCTCTGAGAATTGGGAGGCTCTTCAACAGCCCTGTACATAGTGCAGAACCCACGAGACTTGTTGCTGTGATGAGAATCTCCTTTTCAGGGGGTGCAGAGGAGGATAGCAACATCTTCATGTGGTAGAGTGCATTCCCTCCAAGGAAGACTGCAATCAGGGCAACTCCGATTTTCAGGAGAGTCATTCTTTTGTCGGACAGTACAGCAGACCGTGGAGGGATTGGAGGGTTTTGAGCTTCGAATTCAGGAGAAGGAGTTATCCTGTTTATCATCCTCTTGAGTTCCCTTGTAACCACCAGCAGGAGGACAATGGATATCTCGAGAACAACAACGAGATGCCATGTCAACAATTCTGTGTACACTAAGAAAGGGCCGGCAACAGAAAAGAGTAGTAACACGGTGAGTAGCGAAGGTTTCACATTCATTCTTGAGGATAACAGACCCAAAATCATGAGGTTCTGTGCAGTGGCTGGAGGTTCTTCCCATTTTTGGTGTCGAAGATAAATAAGAAAGAGCGCAGCACATACACAGCAGCAAAGAAGTGCCATTTCCACTATTGTCAGTAATGGTTCTATCATGGCGATACCTCATTTCAGATTTACATAGTCTACAGTGACTGCAATAACCAGTATAGTGAGAACCAGGGAACAACCTAAGAGAAAAACCACAAAGTGGGTGGCCCCCGATACGAGATCCGAAATTAGATACACCGCAGTCAATGAGAGCAACGTCACAAAAGCCAGAAGCAGTGATTCTCTCAAGTGATTTAACACAATCCCAATGCTCAATCCAATGGCAGTGACAGAATCCAGCCCGTCCACCACAATAGCAGGCATCATATACATAAACAGGATTCCCAGCATGAACCCCAGCAGCACCACGAAAGCATAAAGCAATGCAGACACAAGCCCAGGTTCTGATATTATCTGGGTGACAGCTAGTATTCCTCCAATAATTAAAATTCCGGACATTATCCCTGCGACAAAAAAGGCCACAATGATGGAGAATATGTGGCTCTCTATCTCTTGAACTCCCTTTCCAATGGATGAGTCCCCTGTGGCGATTCCAACTTTGGTCATACCACAGATGACTGCAGCTCCGCACACCACAATCAGTAAGATGACGGCACATAAAACTATAAGCTGACTGAATCGTTCTCCCATTAAAAGAGGAACTGTCTCCAGAAGTTCAGAAATTGACGAAAAGCTCCCAAAGGCGACTGAAAAGATGTACAAGCTGAATCCAATCACAGACAGAGCAGGAATAATAAGAGAAGGCTGATTTTTCAGACTGTCAATTGAGAGATAGAGTACATCCAGAAGTCCCAGCCGTCTCATAGAGTGAGAGTATTCACTGAGAATAAATAGGTTTCCCCCTTCCAGTCTGTCTTCACTTGGCCTTTGTTCGCAGGGTCTCAGCCTGCCACTTGCAACATTCTTCATGCTCTTTGTGTCAGGGTGGTTACAGGGAGGGATTCATATTCTGAGAGCTGACAGTCTATCTGACCTGGTACTACCAAACCTTTTTATGGGAAATTTTGACAGGAGTCTCAGGTGATTGTATGGATTTTAAGCACATACTCCTGGAGAAAAAAGGTCCAATCGGCACTATTACAGTGAATAGACCTGATAAACTGAATGCTCTCAACACAGAAGTTGTCTCGGAGATCAGGTCTGGATTCGAAACTCTTGATACTGATCCCGAAGTGAGAGTGATTGTTATTACAGGGAAAGGGGAAAAAGCCTTCATTGCAGGGGCCGATATTTCAGAAATGCAGGATATAGACCCACTGCAAGCTATGGCTTTTGCACAGAATGGCCAGGCGACTCTGAGAGCCATGGAAAGAAGTGATAAAATAGTCATTGCAGCCATAAATGGCTATGCCCTGGGCGGGGGGCTGGAACTGGCCATGGCCTGTGATCTGCGAATTGCCTCAGATACAGCAAAGGTAGGGCAGCCTGAAATCAAGATTGGAGTCATTCCCGGGTGGGGAGGAACCCAGAGACTGGCTCGTCTGGTGGGTAAGACCAAGGCCAAGGAACTGGTGCTGACGGGGAAGGCGATTCCAGCTTCAGAAGCAGAAGCCATCGGATTACTGACTATGGTTGTCCCCCTTGATACGTTGATGGACGCGGTCATGAAGGTAGCTCACTCTCTTGCTGAACTTGGAAGGTTCTCTCTTGCTGCAGCAAAGCATGCAATTGATGATGGGTGTGAGGTAGACTTTGAAAAGGCTCAGGAAATCGAACGGCAGTTCTTTGCTCTGTGTTTTGCACACTCTGATCAGAAGGAAGGAATGACTGCATTTCTGGAGAAGCGAACTCCTAGATTCTCTTGAGACAGATACGGTTGTGAAGTCAAAATCAGAGACTACCGGTGAAAAGCTTTTTAAGGTGCACTCTAATTGGGGATCATGACTAGTGTTTATGATGTTAATGCCTATGATCTGCTGGCCAGGCTCACTCAGGAACTCAAGGAAGTAGGGGACATTAAACCCCCTGACTGGTCAAAATATGTGAAAACGGGGACTCACAAGGAGCGACCTCCCGTGCAGGAAGACTGGTGGTATATCAGGGCAGCATCGCTATTGCGCCGGTTGTACATTGATGGTCCAGTAGGTGTTGAGAGGTTGAGAAGGCATTATGGAGGAAAGAAAGACCGTGGACATAAGCCAGAGAAATTTGGAAAAGCAAGCGGTGCAATTATCAGAAGGCTGCTCCAGCAGATGGAGAAAGCTGGGTTTGTAGAGCCTGCACCCAAAGGAAGAAGATTGACTCCAAAGGGTGTATCATATATGGATCGGTTGGCATACGAGGTGAAACTGGCAGCAGGAGTGGGAGAACTAGAACAGTACTGAGGGATACCATGGAAGATATAGAGGATGTCAAGAAAAGAAAATTAGAGGAAATGAAGAGACAACAAGATGAAGAACAGGAACTGATTCAACAAGAAATCCAAAAACAAGCAGTACTGAAACAGATTCTCGATGCGAATGCCAGGGAGCGATTGACCCGTATCAAGATGGCCAATCCGCCATATGGAGAGCAAATAGAAGCTGTCTTATTTCAGCTGTTACAGACAGGCAGGATAAAGAGTCGCTTGACAGAAGACCAGTTCAAGCAGTTAATCCAGCAAGTTTTTGGCAGCAGGAAGAAGGACTTTCATATTGAGAGGCGTTAGCATGTCACAGCATAAGACTTTGGCCAAGAAATTAAGGCTGGGAAAAGCACGGAAGCAGAACAGGAGAGTGCCTGTCTGGGTGTGGATGAAAACCCAGCTGCATGTCAGAACCCATCCCAGGAGAAGGCACTGGAGAAGAACAAACTTGCAGAAGTGAGAACATGGAAGAAGGAGAAGAACGAGTATATGTGGTCCCTTTGCGGAGTGCCAAGCGTGTCCCCCGCAGGAAGAGAGTTCCTCGCGCAGTACATGAATTGCGTTCATTTCTCATGCGTCACACCAAGACAGAGAGCGTGGTCATTGAGCAGAAACTGAATGAGGAGTTATGGTCCAGGGGAATTCAGAAACCCCCACCTAGGGTGCGGGTAAGAGCAACAAAGCACGTAGAAGATGACCACGAGTTTGTAGTGGCTGAACTGGCAGAGTGATATGATCTCCAAGCTGGACTTTGAAGGAATTTCCTTCATTGGTGTGTATGGATTGTGCACAGATACAATTACTCTCATCCGACCCGA
>JACVGW010000135.1 GCA_018992565.1 Theionarchaea archaeon | reverse complement strand
TGAAAAGACCAAAAGATATAAAAGTAAAAGTTGGAAACTGGTACCGTATCCTTTTCTTTCAGGAATACGCCTACTGGATGTGATATCATGGATATAGAAGAAAGACTCGACCTGATTTGCAGAAAACCTGCAGAAGAAATCGTGACTCGGAATGAGCTACGTAGCCTGTTAGAGACAAAGGAACATCCTGTGGCTTATCAAGGGTTCGAACCCTCAGGAAAGGCCCACCTGGGAACGGGAGTGGAAGCTGCACTGAAAACCAAGGATCTCATGGACGCTGGGATAAAATTCAAGCTGTTCCTGGCCGAATGGCATGCGTGGATTAACAACAAGATGGGGGGAGATCTGGAGGCTATTCGAAAGGTAGGCGAGTATTTCCAGAAGGTATGGCTGTCTCTTGGAGTCCCTGAGACAGTCGAGTTTGTATGGAGCAGCGAATTTGTTGATGACTCTGACTACTGGGGAAGGATCATCAGAGTGCTGAAGGAATCTACTGTGGCCAGGATTACCCGCTGCCTCACCATTATGGGCAGGAAGGAGGCTGAATTGCAGGAAGCTGCCCAGTATTTGTATCCTGCAATGCAGGTATCTGATATTTATCAGATGGAGCTGGACATTGCCTGTTCGGGAATGGACCAGAGAAAAGCGCATATGCTTGCCAGGGATGTTGGACCAAAACTGGGGCTCCCTAAACCAGTGGCTGTCCACTATCATCTGCTGGCAGGATTGCAGGGTCCCATTAAAATGGGTGGATTTGACGATGATGAGACAATTGACCAGGAGATTTCATCCAAGATGGCCAAATCACATCCAGAAACCTGCATCTTTGCCCATGATTCGGAGAAAGAGCTGAAAGAGAAGATACGGAAGGCATATTGCCCTGCAGGAGAGGTAGAGGGAAACCCCATCATGGAGATTGTGGATCACATACTCTTCAGAGGCAGGGAACGAGAATTCACCATTGAGCGTCCTTCAAAGTTCGGGGGAGATGTGACCTACTGGCAGTATGAGGAATTGAAGAAGGATTTTGCAGAGAACAACCTGCACCCACAGGATCTAAAAAACAAAGTATCGGCGGAGCTTAACTCCCTGATTGCCCCCTGCAGAAAGTATTTTGAAGACCATCCTGAATACCTAGAGGTGTTCAGAGAACAGACTGTAACGAGGTGAGAATCTGGCAAAAAACCAACAATCGGAATCTGAACAGATTGGCAGGATCAGACTCCCCAAGGGAATTGAAGTCATTGGTAAGGTAGTCCAGATGATGGGCTACGGTAAAATGACTGTGAAATGCACCGATGGAAAGGTGCGGCTATGCAGAATCCCGGGGCGGTTTCGAAACCGGCTGTGGATACGCGTAAACAACATTGTCCTGGTAAAGCCCTGGGAGCTTGCAGAGGAAGAACGAGGAGACATTATTTATCGATATTCGAGAGCCCAGGCGCAATGGCTGGAAAAGAAAAAGAAGATTCGTCTGTGACCTGGTGGTTATGTGGCAGAAGAAAAAAGGCTGAAAAAAGGGCAGGAAGCGTTCAAAATATACAAGGAAGTATTTGACCGCTCTACTTTGCTTACTCTGTACACTCTGATTAACAAGGGGTATATAGATGAGGTTCACGGAGCCGTATCCACAGGCAAGGAAGCTAATGTGTTTCATGGTGTAAACGAGGACAACAGGGAGATTGCCATTAAAATCTATCGGGTAGCCACTTCAGAATTCAGGACCAAGTGGTCGTACTTGATTTCTGATCCGAGGTATCGCCATGTTACTAAAAATCCCAGGAAAGTGGTGAACTTGTGGGCGCAACGGGAATTTTCTACTCTAAAAACACTATTTCCCAAAATAAGGCTGCCTGAACCCTTTGTTGTTTACAACAATGTAGTAGTTATGGAGTTTCTGGGGAAGAATGGACTTCCATACCCTCTCTTGAAAGATACTGGACCTGAAGACCCAGAAAAAGATTTCGAAGTTGTTATGAATGCAGTTAAGACCATGTATGGTGAGGGGATTGTACACGCTGATCTCAGTGAGTACAATATCCTGGTGTATGATACACTATACTTTATTGATTTCGCACAGGCAGCAATACTGGATGATCCTCGAGCTGAAGAATTCCTGCTGAGGGATCTAGAGAATGTGCGGCACTTCTTCTCCAAGTATTGTGATGTTCCCGAGACTGAGAACCTCTTGAAAGAGGTGAGAGAATGGAAGAATATGTGAGAGTCCCGCAAGCCAGAATTGGGGTTGTCATTGGGAAAGATGGGGAAACAAGACGGAAAGTCGAAGAACGGCTTAAAGTCAACCTTGATATTGACACAGAGACGGGCGAGGTTCACATATACAGCGAAGAAGAGACAGAGGACCCTCTTGCTGTTTGGAAGGGGAGAGATATCATCAAAGCTATTGCCAGAGGATTCTCACCCCGGAAGGCACTGCGCCTCCTGGACGATGATACCACGCTGGAGGTTATTGATCTTGAAGACTATTTCGGGAAATCTGAGAATTCGCTACGAAGAGTAAGAGGCAGGATTATTGGAAAGAGTGGGATGACCCGGAAGATTGTTGAGAACATGACAGGGACGTACGTTAGTGTGTACGGGAGGACTGTGTCGATTCTGGGTGAGTTTGGAGACGTAGCAGATGCCAAGAGAGCAGTGGATATGCTATTGCAGGGGTGTATGCATGCGACAGTGTACAAGTTCCTGGAAGAGTTGAAGAAGAAAAGAGGAATTGAAGATAGGGCCAGCCTGTGGAAGTGACGGTGGCGGCAGTAGTCTCTGGATAGTATTTTTGATTAGAACTCTCTTTCCACAACGAAATCAGCTAGATTTTGCAAAAACGCTTTTTGTTCTGCCTTCAAGGGAATAGTATCCAGTGCTTTCTTGGCCTGTTCTGTAAAGCTGCGTGCTTTTTCCTGGCAATATTCCAGTGCTTTGGTGTCTCTGAGAATCGTTCTCACGCTGTCCACTTCTTCCTCCGTAGCATCAGCCTTTCCCAGAGCTACATCCATAATCTCCCTCTGTTCCTCTGTAGCTTCTCTCAATGCCTTGATTACCAGAAGAGTCCTCTTCCCTTTCTTGATATCAGAATCAGAAGGTTTTCCTGTTTTTTCTCCTCCAAAAGTGCCCAGAATATCATCATGTATCTGGAATCCCCTGGCCATCGGGAAGCTGTATGAATCCAGGGCAGGAGTATCACTGCCCGCCAGAATGGCTGCAATCCGCATGGGGAAGGCAAAGAGCAGTCCAGACTTCTTGTCAATCATGGTCAGGTAGTCCTGTTCAATACACTGCCTCTTCTCCATGAACATATCCAAGAGTTGCCCCTCATTGAGCTGCCTGAACATCTCATTGTGGAGAACCAGAGCCCTCAATGTGACCTGCTTATCAAATCCTGCTTCGCTGAGACACTTTTCTGAGAGGGAGTACAGCAAATTTGAGGCCAGGGAAGACATAGCATACGAATACCGTGACAACGCTCTCTGCATATATAACAGATCAAAAAGCCCCTCTTTCTGAATCCAGGAGGAACCTCTCCCGTATTTCTGAAAAGAGAAGTCCATAGAATCGAAAATCTTGTCTGCATAGATAGCGTTGAATGTCTTCTTTCCGTGTCTCAGAATGTCTTCATCCATTGCATCATCCAGTATCAAAGAAGCAGAATGCACAAATTCACAGGAAAGACAGGCAGTGAGTATTGATTGATCCTTCTCTTTGAACCCTGCATAGGTCTGAATCATGAGAATGGGTCTTAACCTCTTTCCCCCTTTTAGAACCTGGCTTCTAATGTCCTCGTAAAGTCCTCTTAATATGGGACTATCTTTCTTTGCATCCAGAAATGAGGCAATTCGTTCTTCTACTTCAGTCTTGAGTGTACTGAGCTGTACATGAAAGTCCATAGCATCACTAGAGAGGGGGATTTTAAAAGGCTTTTTGATCTCTGGAATCAGCTCCTGCAGGGTGTCATGGCGCATCGAGAATACTACGGAGTATCAGTATACATCCTGGAGAGACTTTATTTTTTCTATCTGGCTTACTACTCGTGTGTTGGCCCTTTTCGTGAGACCTAGATAGAGATCTCCCACGAGGGGAAGGTTGGACCTGACGTAGCTTCTTTTCTCAATTAATGTGAATCCTCTCCGCAATTTGGCATCATAGCTTGCCTTTTCGATAGACATTGGCTTTTTCTTCTTGATAGAGTACTTGATCA
>JACVGW010000006.1:65439-66636 GCA_018992565.1 Theionarchaea archaeon | reverse complement strand
TGGAAAAACGGCTTGTAGCAATGTTTGACAAAGTGTGGATGAAAGCACAGGAGAAGAAAATATCTCTGAGGACTGCTGCTTATGTTGTTGCCATTGAAAGGATTGCTGAAGTCTACGGCTACAGAGGAGTGTTCCCCTGATTTGTTTACATCCTTCTTTTTCCTTTCCCCTTTCCTTTTTTTCTCTTTTACTCCTTTTCCATGAATTTCATCTGCACTTCTAAGAAGTATTATAGCAAGAATTACTATGTCAGCCACTTCTTATGTTCACTTAAACCCTCCAGGCGTACGCAAACAGAGGCTCCCGACATTGAGGCTCTGGGATTCTGGGAGTCATTTAGGTTGAACCCTGTGAGACCTCCCTTACTATCATGTCCTTTTCTTTATTATCCACCGTAAATCGAAAAGGTCTAGTTCTGCTGGAAACTCGGTGGATAATTGAGAGAACCCCAATCTCCTGAGAGACAAAGCTGAATAAGATAGTGTGGGTTCATTCTACCTGAAATCGCCCTGTAATTCTGGTAGGATACAGGAAGGAGAGGTATCTGTCCAGCTCATCAGCCACCACATTGGAAAGGTAGTGATATTCCTCATGGGTGTAATATGGACTCACGGCGACAGTAGCAACTCGGGAACGGATGCGTATTCTATGTAACACACGCATGAATCTCTCAATTGTAATCCAGGGAGTTATTTCGCCCTGGTTATAGAAGTAATCAGGGTACCTGTCAATGTCAAGTCTGTTGATGAAGTAGTCTGTATCTACATCCAGGAGAACCTCTTCCTCAAACTGAGGCAGCATCCCAATGGTGACGAAGTGGACGCGTGCTTCAGTTTTCTCATACATATCAAGAGTGAGGAGAGGTGGAGCCACTGTGTGGACCTGCATCAATGTGCACACTACATGATTGTTTTCCTCTTGGCAGTCACAATACTTGACATACTTGTAGAAGGTGCGAGGTTCTCCATTGCTGATAAAGGTCTCTATGCAGTCGAACCGTTCGCTCCAGTAGAGGTAATCGGGCAGAACCCACCAGATTTCTGTAACGAGTCCTTCGGTAACTGCTGCAGAAACAAACGTAGCATTGGTCACTCCTTCAACGTCTTCTGGGCCCCGTTGATAGGTGGCCAACCACTGCTCATAATAATCTCCTATCACACAATCCATATCACTGTGTGCATCAAAATGAACCAGAGT
>JACVGW010000006.1:51381-65339 GCA_018992565.1 Theionarchaea archaeon | reverse complement strand
GACGTGTTGAAGACTATGAAGTGGTCCTATAAGATTATTACACTATTTGGAATTCCTTTGAAGATGCATATTACCTTCCCCATGCTTATCGTTGCATATGCGGCTCTCTTCGGGTATCAATATGGACTGGAAGCAGCCTTGCGTGGTGCTTTACTCGTTAGTGTTCTTTTTGTATTTGTAGTACTCCATGAATTAGCCCACTCAAGGCAGGCCCAGAAATATGGGGTTAAAGTGAGAGACGTTACTCTGCTGCCCATTGGAGGGGTCTCCAACATGGAGAGCATGCCATCAGAGCCGAGACAAGAGCTGAAGGTGGCCCTTGCTGGTCCTCTTACCAGTCTGGCTATTGGATTCATTGTGTTGGGACTGGACTACATAGTGGGCTATACAATTCTGGATTTCAGTTTTGAGAAGATCGCCACCAGCTGGGACTACATCCCTGTGTATCTGGGATGGATCAACATACTTCTGGCACTCTTTAATCTGCTGCCTGCCTTCCCTATGGATGGCGGGAGAGTGGTCAGGGCGTACCTTGCTCAGAGGATGAACTATGCCAGAGCCACCCGGGTGGCAGCCTCCATTGGCAAGGGGTTTGCCATTCTTTTCGGGGCTGGGGGACTTCTGGTCAATCCCTTTCTCATTTTCATTGCGTTCTTCGTATATCTGGGGGCTTCATCGGAAGAACAGAGTGTTGTGGTGAGCGAGATTCTCAAGGATTTACGGGTCAGGAACGTGATGAACACGCAGTGTGCAGCAATCCCTGCAGAGACGACATTGGCTCAGATTGTGGAGAGCATCTTTCACGGTGCGTGTGGGGGAGTAATCCCGGTGACAGAAGACGGTACGTACGTTGGAGTGGTCACGCGCGATGATATTCTCTCTGCAATCCATGAGCATGGACTGGGGATTCAGCTTGGGAAGATAGTGAGACGAGATACACCCTCTGTCAGTGGGGACGAATCATTGAGCGAAGTGTACAAGAAGATGCAGCAGAACCAGCGCAGTGCTTTTGCTGTGGTCGAGAAAGGAGAGTTGATGGGCGTAGTAACCCTGGAGGACCTGGGAAGGGCTTACGCATTGAGGTCAGCTATTATATCTGGAAAGAATAACATGTGATTCTTTCTTTTTTTTATATGATATTTTCTTTTATAGATTCTTATCACCAATTGTGGCGGAACATTTATAAGGATTTCTTGATTTGGGTCTCTATCAGAATGGAGGTGAGAAAAATGAGAATGAAACCAACCCTGTCCGTGACAGTCGGCATAGCTATACTGTTGACCACTCTGTTTGTGACTTCTGGTACCTCTGTAGCAACCACACCTCTCTTCACGGTGAGAATGGAGCAAGCAAGTACTGATATGAATTTTCTGATACCTTTGGTCGATTTTCTATATATGACTGGAAAAGGCAACGACCTGAAGTACGACTCTCCACGCTGTCACAGCATATCCTCTTCCGACACTCTAGGTACGACTATTAGAACATGCGAACCACCCTGCATCAGGCCCACACCAGCTCCTACTGGCCCTGTGACATGCGACTTCACGTGTTCGTATACATGCCCAGATGCGACATGCTATCCGACATGCGGCTGGGATTGTGAATAGGTGTAGAGATTGATGCGCAGTCGTTGAGTCTTCCACATCTGAAACCTAAAGTCTTTTTTTCCATTTTATTTTTCCGCCGCTCTCCCTCAAAAAACTATAACATCTTCTCCTTTGATACAGCAATGGAACGTACTGTCGCGCATGTGGATATGGATGCATTTTACGCGTCCTGTCACATCAGGGAAACCCCAGACATCAAAGGGCTACCTGTAATCATAGGAGGAGATCCAGAGAAAGGAAGAGGTGTAGTAACAACCTGTTCCTACGAAGCGCGAGAGTACGGGATTCATTCTGCCATGCCCATATCTAGGGCTTTCCAGCTGTGTCCCGGAGGAGTATATCTCAGGCCCGACTTCCAACTGTACAAGAGTGTGTCTGAAAACGTCATGGGTATTCTCGCCCAGTTTGCAGATGTTTTTCAGAGAGCCGGGATTGATGAGGCATACCTTGATGTTACCCGGAGAGTCACCCAGTACCAAACGCCCTATCACTTTGCACAGGCAGTACAGCATTCCATACTGACTCATGAATGCATTACCTGCTCTGTTGGTATTGCACCCAGTAAATCTGTGGCCAAGATTGCCTCTGACTTCAGGAAACCACATGGCGTCACCGTTGTTCCTCAAGAGGATGTATTGTCCTTTTTGAGACCATTACCGGTGGAAAAGATCAGTGGAGTGGGAAAGAAAACCAGACAAGTCTTGAATGATCATGGCATAACTACTATTGAACAGCTTGAAAAGACTGATGTAGCTCAGCTAGAGAGAATTCTGGGGAAATCTGGTAGCTGGCTGTGGGTTGTGGCAAATGCAAAAGACGAGAGACCAGTAGGCTACAGGGGTTCTGTACATTCCATGGGCAAAGAACACACGTTTGCAAAAGATACAAAGAATGTTCAGGACATTTTCAATGCTGTAGAGTGGATAGCAGAACGGCTGGCCAGAAGACTCCACCAGAGGACTATGGAATTCAGGACTGTGAGTGTAAAAGTGAGACTCAAGGAGTTTCGGACTTACAATCGTAGTCGGACCTTACCCTACCATGTTGATGGTAAAGACGTGATTATTGCTGTGTCCAGGGAGCTCTTTCAGGAATTCCGTGGGGAGTATATACGGTTATTGGGGATTCGGTTGACTAACCTGAGAGCAACAAAAACATACCAGGAAACCCTCTTGCAATGGTTCTGACTCCCTACTCCACAGATAGTACATAGACATGCCTCTCCAGGCTCTTGTGGACATGCAGGATGAAATGCTCTCTGGTGCTATATCCAATTCTTTCGAAATCATAGGGACAGGACAGTACAATGCAAGCTTTCTTGGTGATATTCTGAATGGAATCAAATGTTTTCTCGTACAATATTTTCCGAGCGGAGGTAAGTCGTGAAGCCTTGCCGTAAGGCACGTCTGTGACTACTGATTCAACCTCACAGAAATAGTCCTGCACACAGGTAGCATCGCCCTGGAATACTTCATGGGCCCCAATCCCAAAGTGCTCCAGATTTCTCCTGGTTCCTGCCACCATGTCCTCTGAGACATCCAGCCCTTTCACTTCAAGTCCCATGAGTCCTGCTTCAATGAGAATGCCTCCTGTCCCACAAAAGGGGTCCAGCACTTCAACGCTACATCTTCCCAGATTCACGAGAGCCCTGGCTATTCGAGGGTGAATGGAAGACGGATGGAAATATGGCCTGAAGTGTGGCTTTCTTTCTTCGTAAGAATAAGGAAAATCCATGATTGTCTTTCCTGTGAACCGTGTTCCTTTCTGTATGATGCAGTAAATCTCCTGCTCTGGATTTTCAAGATCAACGGGGATTCTGCCATGTTCCTGCTGTAGAGTATCTGCTATCTCCCTTTCCAGCTGTAGGCTGTCTGCATCCCCAGAGAGGAGCTTCTTCACCCGTACTCTGAAAGGGCGTCTGGAAAGAGTAAAATCCAAGGATAAGACCTTGTGTGTCATGGATAGCCTGGACAGTCCAGGAAAAACTTCAGTCTCATAGACTGCTACCTGATTTTCAAAAAAAAGACATGTCCACGGGACATGGTACGTCTCAAGCAAGGCTCGTACCTCTGCTTCTGCCATTCCAGCATGTTCTCCAGAAAGGTAAAACAAGAGCCTCATACACCAGCATAATGACATAACATAAAAGCATTTCCTGGCATGATGGCGGGGACTGTGGTATCAGACGAAGCCACCTTCATGCCAGAACAAGGCGTGCCGCAGCTACGGTATACGTCTTCTATGTTTCCATCTTTATTATTAAATTGATATTTAAAGGTAAAAATAACATATAAGTCACAAGAGTCCCCATTGCGATTACCGATAAATTTTTAAGTTTGTTCAAGCGAGTTCGGCTATGGGACAAAGACTGGAGCTCGTCCAGGAATATGAATTGGAAGACCTGGGTGTTGATTTTGAAACCACCCAGACTGTCCCGATACCTGATTTCTTGATCGATCAGGTCATTGGACAGGAACATGCTGTGGAACTCGTGAAGATAGCTGCTCGACAGAGACGGAATGCTCTTCTCATAGGTGATCCTGGTAATGGCAAATCCATGCTGGGACAGGCGATGGCGGAATTGCTTCCCCGCGAAGAGCTCCAGGATGTTATTGCTTATCCCAATTATGAAGATCCTAATACCCCCAGAATACGGACAGTCCCTGCAGGAGAAGCACGCGACATTGTGGAACGGGACAGAGAAAGTGCCAAGAAGCAGGAAGGATCAAAATTCATCTTTTTTTTGCTCATGGGAGTAATCATTGCATATCTGGTGATACGCTCCAATTTGGACCCCAATACTATTCTGCTGGGCATTTTGATAATGATGTTGATGGTGTTCTTGTTGCAGTCTGTGCGCAGCAAGGCATCAATTATGGTTCCAAAAGTGCTGGTGGATAATTCAGACAAGGAACATGCCCCCTTTGTGGATGCTACTGGAGCCCACGCTGGAGCACTCCTGGGCGATGTAAGACATGATCCCTTCCAGAGTGGTGGCTTGGGAACCCCTGCTCATGAGAGAGTTGAGGCAGGAATGATCCACAAGGCGCACAAAGGTGTGCTGTTTATTGACGAGATTTCAACTCTTAAGGTGAACATGCAGCAGGCAATCTTGACTGCCATGCAGGACAAGAAATTCGCTATTACAGGGCAGTCCGAAATGTCTTCAGGGGCTATGGTACATACGAGCCCCGTCCCCTGCGACTTCGTCCTGGTAGCTGCAGGTAACCTTGAGACAGTAAATCAAATGCACCCAGCCCTGAGATCTAGAATAAGAGGATACGGGTATGAAATCTACATGAACAATTCCATGCCAGATACACCAGAGAATAGAAAGAAGATCGTCCAATTTGTGGCCCAAGAAGTGGTTAAAGACGGTAAGATTCCTCATTTTACAAAAGAAGCTGTCCTTGAGATTTTGAGAGAGAGCAGAAGAAAATCCGGCAGGAAGGGACACTTGAGCTGCATATTCAGGGATCTGGGAGGACTGGTGAGGTCAGCAGGAGATCTGGCTATTAAGAAAGGCAAGAAATACGTGGATGTTGAAGATATTTTAGAATCAAGGAAACTTGCCCGCACGCTGGAACATCAGATAGCTGACAGATACATAGAACAGAAGAAAGAGTACCAGGTAATGCGAACCGCTGGACTGCAGATTGGCAGAGTCAATGGGCTGGCTGTCATAGGACGGTCAGGGGAATCTGGTATTTTGACTCCTATTGAAGCCGAAACGCCTCCCGCCTCTAGTAGATCAGAAGGAAAGGTCATTGCCACAGGCAAATTAGGCAAGATCGCCAAGGAAGCAGTGGCCAATGTCTCTGCACTGATAAAGAAATACGCAAAGAAAGACATGTCCCAGTTTGATGTGCACATTCAATTCCTGCAAACCTATGAGGGAGTGGAGGGGGACTCGGCAAGTGTGTCCATTGCCACTGCAGTTGTATCTGCTCTGGAAGAGCTTCCTGTAAAGCAGAATATTGCCATGACGGGTTCCTTGTCTGTACGGGGAGAAGTCTTGCCCATTGGGGCAGTGAATGCCAAGATTGAGGCAGCCATTGAAGCCGGGATTGAGAAAGTGTTGATACCATATGCCAATCTGGGCGACGTCATGTTGAGCCATAGCAATCTCGAGAAAATTGAGATCATACCTGTGAAGACACTGGATGAGGTCATTGACCAGGCCATGGTTGGTGAGGGGAAAGAGGTCCTGGTGAAACGGGTGAAAGGATCCATAAATCGGTTCGAAAATCACACAGACAGTCAGGCAGCAACCTGAAGTCACAGGGCTGAACTACGTTCCAGCTCAGTTTCAATCTTCTCTTTGTATGTATCATACGGATATTTCAGTGTCTGGTTTTCAAAGTCATAATACTTATCTTCAAGGGATTGCTTGAAAAAATACTTAGTTGGATATGAACGAAGCTGATAGAGTTCTTTTTCCTTAATCTGGTCTATTCCGTCCAGTTTATACATCAAGTCAGTCAAGAATACGGGATGGGACTGAAATATGAGCATTCCCCAATCACCACACAATGTATATTCCTTGTATACCCTCTCACCCTTGACGAAATTGTGCATCATCATCTGTGTCAGTGAGATACTGCTGGATTTCAGGAATATGACGAAGTGAGCACATTCATTCCGCGGAAATGGTGATATAGAATATCTCTTTTCAATCAGTCCTCTCTTTACCATCTTCTCGCGAGAATATTTAATCTGTTCATAGGTCCATTCTCTGGATTTCAGCCTTTTTTCTGCTCTCAGTATTTCCACGAGTTTTGCGCCTTTGTATCCCACCTGTAGATAGGGAAGGATTCTGATGTCGCTTTCATTCCAGTCAGTATCATGACATCCTGGAGATATATCAGGAGGTTCGCAAGGAATCAGCAATCCATCCAGAGAGGGATTAGGATCTCCAAAGAAATCAGGGTTCTCAAGCATCCACTTGTGTCTGCAGGGGCGGGCAATATACTCCGATATGATGTCATTTGTCTTGAGAAGATCAAGGATTACCTTCATTTCTGTATCACTTGAAGACACGAACCCCACGTGCAGCAATTTCTTGTAGGAAGACATGACGGGATAGATCCACTTGAGAGGTTCAATCAGTGAGAGATATGAAATGATTGTCTCATAGCTTTGATTGGATTCTATGATACATACCAGGATATTGAGAGGGTTTCGGCACAGTCTGCCATAGTCCACTGCATAGTACGGTCCCCAGATTATGTCACGTTCTTTTAGGTTGTCAAGCTTTCTCACCACAGTACTGACCCACTTGTACTTAGTATAATTGAGAAGTTCTCTTGGAGAAGTCTCAGGAAGGCTACCCATGACGTTTATCAATTTCTTTTCACTCTCGGTTATCCTGTGGATCTTCCCCATTATTGACTTTTTCGCCTCAAGTAATTTATAAATCTTTGCCAGACCACCAAGGGGTGGTGATGCAAGATGAAAGAGAGAATCGCAGTCGTAGCTGTCGTGGCATTGATGGTATGCAGTTTCTGCGGGGTCATCTGCGAGTCTGATGACTTCTCATGTCCCGCTGTGCCCCAGAATGTCGTAACAGCATGCCGCCTCCTCTTATTCGGTGGAGTGATCCCCACTGATGGAATACCAGGCGGCGCTCCAGGAACTCCTGGATGAGTGAGCCCTATGAAAAAAGGAAGTATTACAGTAATTGAAGGAGAGGAGGCTATTTGCACTGCCTTCTCCCTGCAGTTTGTCTATAGGGGATCCACAGTTCATGGAGAATATGGATGTTTTCTGTCAGGTTCAGCAACTCTTGAAGAAATCGAGAGCCTCATGAACTACTATGGAATGCCCTTGGAAAATCTCGCGAATTCCCCTTCCATAGTGATGTTTGATGTTGAGAACCTTAGTGAAATCAATTTGAGGATTAATGGAGAGAATCTTCATATGGATTCGCTCCTTGAGCTGATGAAATCGATTCATGAAGATGTCAGATTCACCAGGCTCGCAATCGATCGGTTTGACCTCATGGCGAGGAATGGTTCAAAGAAAAATGTGGAAGATTTCTTTGATTACACACGAGAAAACCACATAGAGGTCATCCTGACGGTTAATCCTGACTATGAAAATTCCGAGCTCTTGCAGATAAGTGACAATTATGTCACAGTGAGAAGGTGTGACATTCCAATGATTCTTTTCTCTTGATTCTGAAATTTGGATCTTTCTTATTTGAAATAACAAGGAATAGCCTATATAGGGCAATTAAGAGAGGACGTGATAAAACTCTTGCTTGATATTTCCGTTGTCACTAGGTAGTAACATTCCACAGGTTATTATTCATTACCCAAAATTGATCTTTTTGACTCCAATAAATTACTTATGCCGGGGACCCTTTATCCTTTCAAAAAGAGGAGGTGAAACACATGTTCGGAACACCAATCTTCATAGAGGCTGCATATGTATGCAAGCCAGGGCTCGATGTCTGCACCACAAACATCTGTGATGCGGGTCACGATGTCTGCTCAATCACATACATCCCATCCATCCCATAGGGCAACCTGTCGACTGATGTGACAAACAAAGGGCTCTTTTCTTAAGAGCTCTCACTACCTTTTTTCCTCTTTTCTCTGCGCAATATTCTTGTACTCTAGTATTTGTTTGCTTCTTCCTGCAACCAGGTTGTTATGACCTTTGGCCCATCTTTGAACTGATCATACCAGGGGCAATGTTCAACTCTGAAGAAATGGGAAGCTGCCTCTGCATGACATTTTCGGCACTTGTACAGGAATTCGCAATCTCCACACAATTGAGGACTAGGAGCCTCAATTGTGGAAAAGTACTGAACGTGATCTCTGGAGAAGAGTTCTCGTGGATCGTCCCTATGCAAGTTTCCAAATCTCATCCTCATCAATCCACAGGGTATGAGATCCCCATTTGGGCCTATGACAATATTGTAGCTGCCCACATCGCAGTTGAGAGATCTTTTTCCTTCTTCTGGGCCGTTCATCTCTTCTTTAGGAAGTTCTCCTCCGGGAGACCACGGCTGCACAGTCATTGTTCCTTGGTATTCCTTTTCCAAGTTATTGAGTATGTCTGCAACTTGACGAAATTCAGATGCTGTTACTTCCCACTCGAGATCTTTTCCTCTACCCACGGTGACGAGTGCTCCGACTCTGAATACCGCCAGTCCCAGCTCAGCACAAAACTTGGCCATTTCTTCAATGTAATCAAGATTTCCCGGTTTGTACAGATAGGCCCCCATGACGTAAACATGGTTGCGAACCATGCTCTGCACACCTCTCATGGTTGCCTTGAATGACCCCTTCACTCGTGTGACTGCATCATGATCTTCGTCTTCATGTCCGTAGATGCTGACCTGCAGCGGTGAGCCATACTGAGCAAACTTTCTGGCAAATTCATCATCGATCAGTGTCCCGTTTGAAAGGAGAGAAAAAGTGAACTTTCCATGGCAGTAGTCAAGTATTTTCAGTAAGTCTTTTCTAAGCAGTGGCTCTCCTCCACTGATGTTTAACCCCTCAGTCCCCATTTCATGGAGTTGATCCAGAATCGTGATGAGCTCATCCGTAGTGAGCTCTCTCTCAGACTTGATACCACAATCTCCGTAGCAGTGTATGCAGCGTAGGTTACAGGCAGAAGTGACTTCCACGATTGCCTTGAAAGGAGTTATGTAGTCAGTTGTTCCCTTCATGAAACTGTTTGTGAAATGCGGGTTATCTTGGATTTGAACATATCGCTTCTCTACTGCCTCGTTCAAGAATGCAACGACCTTTGGTTCCACTGAAGCAGGGACATCATCAAATTCTTCACAAATCTCATCAACAATTTCTCTTACTGTTTTTCTCCCGGTGCATTTTCTCAGAATGACAGCTCCTTCAACATTCACGTCGTGCCCATACCTCTTTGCGCCAATTTTCGTTGCTTTGTCAATTGCAAGATATATCTGTCCACCAAATGGCTGGATAAGAAGGGTATATCCCTCTTCCAGTGCAGGGAATTTCTCAAGCATGTTGATACCTCCAGGCGAAATTCTGCAGATCAGGACTGGTTTCTGCAGCAGGCTATAAGGATCTTCCGTTTTAAAAGAGTGACCGCAGTGTCTTTTAAGTCTTTCGGTTTGGACATGTAGCAGAAGCAGAACCAATTTATCTTCACATTCTGGAAGAGACCGCCTTAGTCTCCGGTAGACCAAAAGAATCAAGAATACGCCGGGGTAGTCTGGGAAGGACTATAAGGATGAAGTGGGGTATATATCTCCCTGCAGGAACGCGTATTTATCTCACAGGGTTGAGGCGAAACCATCCACGATCAGAAGAAGGTGGCAGCCTTGTAGTCACATGAGACCTCATGGCATATACTTCCTGTTGGCAATACAAAAAGATGAGGAAACAAAAGAAAAGGAAAGAATAGCTTCAGGTGTACTCTGGTCTTGATGAGAGATTCCACATCTTTCTTAATGGGAATCTGAATGAGTGTGATTCTTGCGGATTGAGCATTCTCTTCCTTTCAGAGTTCTCAATGAGCTCCTGCATTTTCTGCTTTCCAAGCTCGTACAGATACAATTCAGTTCCAATCATTTTTCACACCTCTTGAGATTTTTTTCTCTTTCAGTATTTATGTACTGCATCTGTTATTATTAACATTGGATGTATTTATAAACTTATCGGTTGTATGTTTATTTGTAGCGAAAAAATCTGTGGAGAGGTATTGAAGAAGATGCAGCAATACTCCATGATGTCGGAAAGCTGTTGTAGAAGTAGCTGCCTTTCTTGCCACTCACAGCACCCAAGACAGAATAATCAGTACCTGCACTATAAGAGAAGAATGAGCAGTCTCCATGAAGGGTAACCCAGGCAAAATCCTCTCGGAAAGGGCAAGAATAAGAAGTCTCATGTTTCAGGAACACAGGATTGGCCTTTCTCCAGAGTCCTGGGAAACACAAAAATCGTTTTCTCTTATATTCTTTTGAGACCTAAGAAGAAAGAATAAGCTATTGTCCTGGTACTCAACAGGAAGAATCTCCCAGACAACAAAAAACCAGTTCTTCTATTTCTATAAGGTACGTGACATTAATCCCTTCCGATTCTTCAGGATTGTACTCATCGACAAACCTAAGAGGTTCTTCTGATACAAAGATGATTACAATATCAACCCCAGATTCCTTGGATAATACATAGTAGGTATGTCTCTCTGAATTGGTATCATGTTCTCTGGTGAAATAGACTGTGCTTCTATTTCTGATGACCTTCTTGAAGTCTTCCAGATTTTTAATTTGTATTTTGATCACGCAGCCACCACTCCACCTAATTTTCTCTTCAAAGAGAAAAAATAATTATGACGCATCTATTTTCTTGTTCTTCGAGATTCTGAATACATCTGCGTGGTTCCCCATTGCTTTGCACTCGATTTCTTTCACTTCATGTCTCGCTCCTGTAATCCAGTACATGAAATACTCGAGCATGCCCACGTACACATTACAAACAGGATCATCAGACTGAAGCCCATTGCTTTCGAAGTAGTCTCTATGGATTATGAAGAAGTGATCGTCGTGTTCCTGAATTTCCACAGGATTGCCAGAATCACAGGTGAACATTTTGCCTGTCTCTTGAGCAACCGTGTCCAGAAACATCCTCGTTTTCCTCTCTTCATGGTCGGGACCGGATGCCGCTGACAGAGTTTCCATCATCGATGAACGTTCCTCTATTGCTTCGCGGGCAAATTCACGACCTAATCGAAGCGAAAGATTGCGTGTACCATTTTCCCCAAATAACTCATATAGAGCATGGAATAGATTCTGTATGTCTTTCACAGGAGTCTCAAGTTTTCCGTTGTCTGGGGGCGAGTTGTTGATATACTTTTGCAGATGGGCGTAATTCAGGACTGAATTGAGTCCATTTATTCCCACAATATTCTGGACAGTCTTGAGGTAGACTTTCATGATGAAATTGTCAGCCATCTTTTGTTCAGCCGTAATATCACCTACACGAGGTTGACAACCTCTTCTGCAGTTCTCTTCATGTCCAGAAAGACCAGCCCCAGTTTGGCATCTTTTCGTGCCAGCGCAGTCAGCACTGCGTTCTCACCTGATGCCATGAGCACTACATATCCATTCTCCCCTTTAACGTAGACCTCTGACAAGTCTCCTCGAGCCAGTTCTTTGGCAGTCCTCTCGCCCAGTGAGAGCATGGCAGCAGACATGGCAGCAACTCTGTCTTCCTCCACATCTCGAGGAAGAGCAGATGCAATCATCAACCCATCCACAGAAACGACAGCAGAGGCTTCAATATCGGGTGTTGTAGCTTCAAGACCTTTCAACAAATCTGTCAGATCTTCGACCTTCGATTTTCTGGCCATTTTGCGTTCCTCCTGTAAGTCTTCTCACGGAATGATGCCTTTTCATTGAATAAATACATTTGTGAAAAAAACAGTGAAATCGTATTTCACAGTCCTGATTTGAGACATTCTGTCTTCTGATTTATTCATAAATTTCTTTTTAAAGCTCAGTTAGCTCCATTGATAAGATAATATCGAGATATTCACTCTATTTGGCAATCAAATCTATTATACTTCACCAATTTTCTGTTCTTATATGAGAAATGAGAGACGGATGAATATCGATTGTGGATTGTATCCCGCTCTTCCGCAATGGAGTGCTGACAATCTTTAAAAGACCTGTCGGATAACCACAGGTATGATCGTTGTTGTTGCTGGAACCTTCGATGTGCTGCATCCCGGACACATGTACCTGCTCAAAGAAGCTGCAGCCCTTGGAGACCTCTATGTGATTGTTGCGAGGGACTGCAACATCAATAAGAGGAAAATCATTTTCAATGAGAAAGAAAGATTGGCGATGATACAGAGTTTGAAGCCTGTAACAAAGGCAATTCTTGGTGATAAAGAAGATTTCTTCAGACCCATAGAAGACATTTCGCCTGATTACTTGTTCCTCGGTCCTGATCAAGACTATGAGTGGGTGAAGTTGCAGATCAAGAAGCGAAATCTGACCATTGAAGTGAAGCAACTGCCTGAGCGGTTGCCTTATTCTTCCACCGAAATCAGGGATCGCATTTGTGAAGAACATTCAGAGAGAAGTAACGTTTAGAAGCAGAATGATGATTCAGTACACACATTCACTGACATTGCCTGAAACAAGCGTAATCGCTGCCTGTGCTGAGATGAGGTCTTTCCCGAATCCCTGCCTGTTCTTGAGTAAATCCCTCAGTAGATCACCAGCTCTGACGTATTTCCTGTCAATGACTGCATAGATCCTGTCTCTATCAACCCCTGCCATCGCATGTTTCTGCAGAAACCGCTCACAGTGCTCTTTCTCATATACCGGGGGGCCCAAGTGCTTCTTGGATGGAGGCAGCGCAAAAACGGACAATTCTATGAGAATCCCTCTGCCGAATACTGCTGTATTGAACACGCGGAATCCATGATGCTCCAGCATCTTAACCATGTAGTCCCTGGTTTTCCTCAATTGAGGAAACAGGATATCATCGATTACGTCGAGTTGAAAGTCAATTCTGTACAACTCGGTTCCCGATATCCGTTTATAGGATTCAGGTTCTCTGAAAAACTGAGAAGGCTCAGGATTTTTCAAGAATTCCCGGGCGTGGTGTACTAGTCTGGCTAGATTCTCCAATGACACGACAGCAGCCACATTCCGTTCAGGATCAACTGGATCCACGAACACCAATGGTTCAGTGAACTCTCTTGAAGGAGGCATTTCCAAATACAGGCATTCCCCTGGTTTTATTGTGCTCATATTCTCCAGAACCTGAAAAAAGGTACCATACTTAATGACCAGCAACTCACACAAGTAACCAGATAATCCCTGGACCTTGAGATCAGAGCCATACACTGCAATTGATCGTGTAAACTTTTTGAGGAGTCGTACCTGGTCCTTATCTGTAAGATGAGTTAACACATACTCAGTATGCAAGGGAGTCCTATCCACTGAGCTCCTGATCCCTTCTCTGAAGGTGTAAGCAGGGACCACATCCACTTCATATCCCTCCACGAAATTCCTTACATAGGGATGTTCTGCGTAGGCGATCTCGTGGTCTCCTAGCACACCAATCTCAAGTCCGTACTGCTTCAATTCCTTTTCAGAATAGTCATGAGAGAAAATCAGAAACATGTCGACATTTCTATCACCCGAAATCCAGGTGTCCTTTGCCATAGAACCCTGGAGGGTGACTTCAGCATGGAGCTCTCTTTCCTTGACTCTGTCTTTCAATATGCCAGTACATGCACTGATTACCTTCTTAACAGCCTTTCGTTCTTCTTCTGTGGGACGAATCTTCTCCAAAACTTCTTTCATAACCGAATTTCCTCTATATCTGTATATATGGG
>JACVGW010000006.1:0-51281 GCA_018992565.1 Theionarchaea archaeon | reverse complement strand
TGTAGATTCTCAGGTTCTACGAATTTTATCTTCCCCTCCGTTATGTGGGTCTGCATGTCAACGACAGTGGGAATCAACTCTTCTGACAGATTCACCGCAATGAAACTCCTCATGGAGCCACCTTCTTGCACACAGGCATTTTCTCCCACGGGAATATAATCCACCTATCAGTCTGAAAAATGTAGTAATCGGGGTCTATTATGCTCTGAGGCTTCTTGCAAATGACTGCAATGCGCACATCGCGTGCACCTTTTTTCTTGATGTCTTCTCTTACCACTTTCAAGGTTTTCCCAGTATCTGCCACATCGTCTACGATGAGAACATTTTTGCCCTGTATGGGCTCAGTTAGGGGAACAGTGATCTCAGGGAATTCTGTATGTTTTTCAACATCAGTATAGAATTTGACATCCATGACTCGCATGAGAATGTTGTCCATGATGTGTGACATTCGCACTGCAGGAATCAGGCCACCTCGGGCTATTCCAACAATAATGTCTACTTTATAGTCTTTTCTCACATAGTCGACCAGTGTCCATATCGCTTCGTCCACCTTGGACCAGTGAAGGTACTCCTTCTCCATGCTCTTAGTTATTGGAAGTTCTTAAAAGGTTTTAGGTGTTGCGGTACATGGGTAGAAATTGGTCCTAGCCTTTAACTGGAACGTGCTCTCTATGCGTAATGTCTTTCTCAGTGTGGTTGAATACTGCCTCTTCATCTGAGACGTGCATGCTGGATCTGGGCTGTATCTGATGAATCACTCACGTGCCATCTTTTCATGATAGCCCTTCTCCATAAACCTGCCGTGGTGTCAAATACTGCGGGAACTGATCCAGCAGTTTCATCCTTCCACTGTAACAGCAGTGACAGGCATCAACGTAGGAGTCCTCATGGTCTATCTGGTACTCTCTGAGCAGCTGGGCGGGACCTCCTCGAACCAGTGGCCCCACCACAGGGTGGGTATAGGGATCATATTCCTCAAGCAGCTGATGCAGAGGTGTCTCCCACATGTTCCCCATGGATATACCCTGGCAGATGTGTACATTCCCAAAGGAATCTACGTGAACCCTCTTGGGGTCTTCTAAGTCTTCGTACGGGCATTGATTGAACTGATGCCATAACCTCCGTGGCAATCCTTCAGTCAGCTTTTCAACAGCCCTCCCCCTGAACATGCAGCCGCCACCCACCACAGGTTCTCCCTTTTCTTGGTCTTTGTCCACTTCCAAGGTCGGTTTCTCTATGGAGATGGTACTCACTGGAATGCCCACCATTTCAGCAGCTTCCACAGCTCTTTTAGCTAGATTCAAATCGTCCTCATAGTGGAACAAATCATCACTGACACTCAGATCAGCAAGATCGGCTTCAGAGAGCGAGATTAACCAAAGGACTGCATCTTCTGCAGCAGTTGCCCAGTAGCCGTTGGTGACTACTCCTGCTTTCAGCCTCAAGGCTCGAGTCATTCGAACGCCTTCTACCAACAGAGGATAGTATAAGAAAGGTTCGCCTCCCTCAAAATACACCCATTTCAGGGATTTGATTTTCTCTGCATCCACAAATAGAGTTTTTAGTTGCTGCAACGTGAATGTTCCTTCAGATCTTGGAGTGCAGTACAGGAAGCAGTGATCGCATTCAAAATTGCATGCATACGTCAGTAGAATGTGAATCCCTTCCAACATGCAGCGTCATCATGTGCAGTAAATAAATACGTATTGGTCAACAGGGATACATATCTCGATGTGTTTGATATGTGGTGGACACTCCAGAACCGACCAATACGATTCCAACGAGTTAGGGGATTACAGCACTTCAGTGTGGACTGTTTGGCAAATGACAGCATCACACTATCTGATTCAGTATGTATCTCTTGGATTTTTGATTCTCTACTGGGGTGTAGGGACGGGAACAAAAGCCTTTTAAATGTACAGGAAAGGATAGGGCAGGGTGTTTATATGGAATGGGAATCTCGCTACTCAGAAAGGGCCAGAGGAATGAAGGCCTCTGAGATACGTGAACTGCTCAAGCTAACACAACAACCGGATATCATATCTTTTGCAGGAGGACTCCCCAGTCCCGACTCGTTTCCCACAGTGGATATTGCAGAGGTGACAACACATGTCATGCTGACTGCTGCTGAGGAAGCACTACAGTATGGTACAACAGATGGATACAGTCGATTACGAGAGTACTGCTCGTACTGGTCAAAAAAGGAAGGAATTGATTCTAGTCCAGAGGATGTTGTTATCACCAGTGGATCTCAGCAAACCCTAGATATTACGTCAAAGATCTTGATTGACAAGAATGACATGGTTATCGTGGAAGCTCCCAGTTACCTGGGAGGATTGGGAGCCATTCGAGCATACCAGGCCTCGTTTACTGCAGTGAAAATGGATGACGACGGAATGATGATAGACCAGCTGGAGGAAACGATCAAGAAGATGGAAACCCCTCCCAAGATGGTATATACGGTACCCACCTTCCAGAATCCAGCAGGAGTGACCATGGTCGAGAAGAGACGAAAGCAACTTGTGGATCTGGCTCATGACTATGACTTCGTTATCATAGAGGACAATCCCTATGGAGATCTGCGGTATTCCGGTACTCCTGTCAAAGCTATCAAAGCATTTGATGATGAAGGGAGAGTCATCTACACGTCAACCTTCTCTAAGATTTTCTCGCCTGGAATGCGATTGGCCTGGGTTATTGGAGATGAACCATTCATTCGGAAATTCATCATTGCAAAGCAGAGTACTGATCTCTGTACCAATTCATTTGTGCAACGCATTCTCTATGAGTACTGCCGCAGGGATCTGATCGAAAATCATATCAATTTGATTAGGGAGATGTACAAAGAAAAGAGGGACATCATGTTGAAGAGCCTGGAAGAGTATTTCCCCGAAGGATGTTCATGGACGAAACCGGATGGAGGTCTCTTCTTATGGGCGCGCGTCCCAGAATACATCGATACGAAGAACATGATGGGAGAAGCCATCAAAGAAAGAGTAGCCTATGTCCAAGGGGCAGCCTTCTTCGTTAATGGATCGGAAACCAATACTATGCGGCTGTGTTTTTCATATGCATCCAATGAGAAGATCCAGGAAGGAATTAAGCGACTGGGGAGGGTCATTGAAAGAGAGATCAAAGCCCACAAAGCTTGATCTTTTTTTTATTTTATTTCTTTCTCTGTCAGACTGTTATTGATCACTCTTTTTCCTTAATGCCTTGAGAAAACTCAGAAGTTCCCCCACCCCTGCCATACTTCTTGATGAGATCATTAGCCTTATATCCCTTCTCCACAGCCTTTTTTCCGCAGAAGACTACGAGGTCGCCTTTTTCATTGTGAAGAATTACGATTCCGTTTTCACATACCAGATTGAGCCCAGTTTCCCGAAGCACATCTCTATCTCCTTCCACCTCTTCTTCCAGAAAGAGGATATCCCCCTCTTCTGTAAAGCATTCGTTGAGCCGTGTTTTTCTTATCTGAGACAATTCTCGCTTTAAAGCATCTATTTCTTTTGACTTCATCTTCCATTCATCAAAAAAGCGCTGAGCAGTCTTCACCACCTGTGATTTTTCAACCCTGAAAATGTCCCCAATTTCCTTTAGAATATCTGCATCTTCCTGTACGCATGTTAAAGCTGTCAGTCCTGCAGTGAATTCCAGTCGCAGCACGGCATCTGATATCTTCTCGAAGCTGACTACCTTGATGAATCCCACTTCACTGGTGTTGTCTGCATGAGTCCCTCCACATGCTTCCACATCAAACCCAGGAATGTTTAATACCCGCAGGACTTTTCCCGGTACAGCACCTCCCTGGTACAACCTGAACCCGTACTCCTTTTCTGCTTCATTGCGGTCCAGAACCATCTTCTGGATGTGGACTCCCTTGAGGACCATTTCATTGGCAATTTTCTCTATTTGGTGAAGCTCCTGTAAAGTCAAGGTTTCATAGTGAGTGATATCCAGTCTTCCACAGGATTCTGATATATGTGAGCCTGCCTGCCACACGTGGTTACCCAGTACCATGCGAGAGGCTCCATTGACTAGATGGGCTGCTGTATGGTGTCTCGTAAGAGTATCTCTTCTTTCTCCATTAATTTTGCAGGAAACAGATTTTCCTTTCTTAATATTTCCTTCTTTCAGCCTGTGGACTACAGTTTTTCCCTCCTTAAATACATCAATAACCTCTTTGTCATCAATCCATCCCGTGTCATGTTCCTGACCGCCTCCTGTAGGATAGAATGCAGTCTTATCCAGGACAACAAGTGTGTCGCAGCTGTCCACAACAGCGGCAGTAAATTCCCTCATCTTCTCGTTTGTATAGTACAGGGGCTCTGTCTCATAGGGTGGAAATACTGCAGGTCCCTGCTCTTGTGCGGGAGCAGGCTTCTCAACTTCTTCAAATCGCGGTATTGAAAATGATAACCCTGCAGCCCGGGCTGCTTTCTCCAGTAGTTCAGGATTGACTCCATGAGATTGATAGAGTTCTGCAAGCTTGTGGTGAGTAATCTTCTTTGAGGAAAGTGCCTTCTCAAGTTCTTTTTCCACTTTAATGCGTGCCTTCCCGTATTTTCTCTTCTCCACATCTATGATCCTGTAAATATCCTCTAGGTTTTCTGTCAATTCAGGAAATTGTGGTTTCAAGTACCGGGCATGTTCTTCAACCAATTTCTCTAAGGAAATATCCCAGTCGTATGTCTGAATGAAATTCAAGCAGCGCCTCAGCAAAGCACGGAGGTTATATCCTCCCCCAATGTTTGAAGGAAGGGCACCGTCATTGAGAGCGACCAGAAGTCCTCTCGTATGCTCTCCAATAGAGTATAAAGCTGCCTGCTTCTCGATCTTCTTTCTGAGAGATTTCGGATCAATTTCTAAAACACGAGCGGTATGGTCCCATGCTTGATTCACATCATCAATTTCATCTATATTGAATAATCCCGCATAGGGAGCAAATTTCTCCATTAAGGGACGATCAGGGTGAAACCCTGTCATCCTGTACAATATGTCCATGACAGTGGGGAAGACAGCATCATATGATGTGGGCAACCCAGAGCAAAACCATGCATTCCGTTCCTGACCCATCCCCATGTCAAGGACTTTGAGGTTCAATTCATCATATCCTGATTCAGTCAAGGCATACAACATGTACACCTGATTTCCCAGTTCTAATCCGCCTGAAAAATACTCCATACAGGCTCCTCCATTTCCTCCTCCCGCCCAGCCATCCTCATGAAAGATGATTTCATCCTGGGGTATTCTCAATCCTTGAGTTAGCCAGGAATAAATATGATCAAGATATACATTCTGATCATAGGTTTCAGGGGGTTCAAAGGCATGCTGCCCTATCATGACAAATCCTGTGTAGTGGATGCCAGTAATCCCAACGTTTTCCACATCTACAAATCTCAAGGAGAACTGGGGCACAACCAAGGGATTGGCAGGAGGGTCCACAGCACCTGATACTACGTGAGGCTGGAAATCGTAGATTGAGGCCTGCACGAAATCGGTGTCATCCCTCCACCTGGCTACCACGGGATATCTCTGGATAGGAGTATACCCGAACGTCTCAAACATGGCACTGAACTCATTCCATACTTCAGTGTAGGCAAGAGAGCGGTAGGGAGGTCTACCCACAAACTGGAAGGTGCCCTGGCATTGAGGGTCACCACATACTGTTCTTTCGTGTACGCTCCAGAAGTACTTGCCGCATGTTGTGCACTGATGCCTGGAAAACCCTAAATTCCTTAACGTTTCCACTCCAAAGTACTTTTCCGGCTGTTTGGATGCTATCTGTCTGAACATCTCTTTGGTCTTCTTTACATCCATTGATTCTCATTTTTTTACCCGTTTTTATATCTATGGGATAGCCGAGGTGGGAGGTATTCATGAATTAGCACGAAGAATGATGTATCAATTTATCATCCAGTCGTCACGTATATAATTACTACAGTATATAGTAAGTGTGGTAGTCAACGACTACCCTACTCAGCCTACCATGGCAGGCAAACGGTAACTGCCATCTGGAATGTGGTGCCAGTCTTTCAGATGCTTTTGATGGGATAGTACTGTTCAGAGAGGTGAGTCCCAGCAGAACCTCATAACTCGGGCAGACCTGAAACGATCCTTATGTGGGAAAAGGTTCAGGTATTCCAGAGGAGGCTGTCAGGAATCACAATTCATATAAACATGCTGGGGTCATACCCATCATGGTGCTGCGGACTGGATTAGTTCTGACTCTTGTTCTGGGATGTAGCGTTCTTGCAGGCGTCGTTGTACCATACCCTTTTTGTATTATAGCGTGGGGTGCAGGACTCTTCTTTGTCACGGGGGCTGGCATCATGTTACACCTGGAGTCTACTGTGGACCTGGATGTGGTGTTAACCTCTGTACTGGCAGGAATGTGTGCTCATGTGGTGTATGGGTATTGGTTAGGGCTCCTTCATGTGGAAATGAACGTATGGCTGCTGATAGCTCCAAGTGCACTCGCTGTAGCTTCGGTAACCTGGAAGAAGTGCTCTTTAAATGTGACCTGGAAGAACACTGCAGTTCTGGTCATCCTATTCCTCTTTGTCATTCTGAGCTGTAGTCCCCTATCTGAAAATCAGTCCCACCTCTTTGCTCTGAAATCAATTATGGACAAAGGATTCATACCTTCTGACTATCCATTGTATGACATTCCTGTAAGGACACCCCTTGGGTTCCATTTCCTGGTGTATGAAATACTCTTCTTTGCAGGAACCTGGCATTATCTACCTCTTTGTGGAGTGATTATGGCGTCTTTTGCTTTTGTTCCTTGTTACTTGATGGCAAAATATTTCCACTCAGAGAACGCTGGGATAGCAGCGGGAGGTTGCGCTCTTTTTGCTTCTGCCGCCGTCATCAATTGTGTAGACCAGGGGTTCTATGATCTCGGACTATCGCTGGCGCTGGGAGGAATGGTTGTATACTGGGCTTTGAATTTTCGGGAGCATTCCAGTCCTAAGAGAGCAGTCCTCTTGGGTCTGGGCTGCGCAGCGGGAATCGAGATACATCCTTCCTTTGTGACAGTCCTTCCAGTAGTCCTTGCTCTCGTGCTGTACGGTACAATCCGTAATTCAAGGGAATTGCACATGTCTCCCGTGATTCTTGCTGGCAGTCTTTTACTGTTTCTTATCCCGTATGCAGGACGAGTGTATGACGTCACATATTCTGCCCACGAGGTTGCGTACTGGGCAGGTGTGATCAAGACTGCACTAACCCCGGGATTTGTTACCGCAACTGTGGGAGTCTGGGTCATCTTTCTGGGAGCTGTGGGATTCCTTTTTGTGAGAAGAGAGCATGCCCTCTTTTTTGCTGGCTGGATAGGTGGTTGTGTTTTTGTGGTAATGAGTGGGTTCATGGACATACCCTTGTGGTTTCTAATTTCAGGTGCAGAGGCACTGAAGATTCTTACTATCCCTCTCTCTGTTCTTGCAGGAATTGGATTTGTCCGCCTTATCAAGCCATCCTGGGGCATCATTTTTCTCCTTCTGCTGGTATCGGTGACTCCACACCCTATCATCCAGGGAACTCCCCCTCTCCTCTCAGGACCATATATCCCCTCAGATTCGCAATACTTCCTGGATGACCAGGAGGCCATGCAGGTTCTGGAACCCTATCCCACTGTCTACATCCTCAATGACTGGTGGACAGGGACAGGCTCTTCATGGATACTCCCCCTTATCGGAAAAAGAGTGATGTTCCCAAACTTATACAGGTACGATGCGATTGGTTCCAGGTTGGCAGTCCTTGAAAAAGAGAAAAAATCCTTTGTAGTGGCAGCACTTCCTGACATTGAACCATCCCTCCTGTTCTTGAGAGAGGAAGGGGTGGATTACATTTTTCTATCAGGTTATGTGCAACCTGATGTCGCCTGGAGGAGAAATCTGTGGAAACCTGAACCCATGGTAAAGAGCCCGAACTATGATCTGGTATTCCATAAGGGCAATACGTATCTCTTCCAGGTTCGGCCTTCCTTCACCTTTTCAAATATATACAGTATATCAGAGACTCCAGTATACCAAGGAAGGTCTGCGCACTCTCCATTTGAGGATAGCTCGGTACAGGCTAATGTCTCCCCTGGCCCTGTTGATCTTGACAGGGACAGCTCGGTGAGTGTCGCCTGGGGCAGCCTGAGTTTTCGTCCTACACTCTATGTGAAGATAACCTATCTAGATTCTGGCTATGATCCATTTGATGTTCTGGTGAGAAAGCAGGAGGAATTCTATCTGGCCACCGTACCCAGAACAGATTCAGGCACTTGGGAGACCCTCTACTTCCGGCTCCCTGCTGAGGTTGAAGGTGGGACTGCCGTGATTCTAGCCCCTTATAGAGAACCTGTTACTGTACGTGATGTTGCTGTCGTGGCATGCTTCCAGGGGATCAAAGTATCTGATAGAGTGGTTCTCATTGGGGATTCATGGAACCAGGTCAACACGACCTACCATGCTGGAAAGTCTGCCAAAACCAATCACATCTATGTGCTTTCTCCTTTAATAACGAGGTTGAATATCACGTATGTGGATCATGCTCCAGGGAATATTGATTTCAATATCGTGCTTGAGAGCAACCAGCTGGAGAGACTCATACTGGAGAGAACAGGAGATGGGAAGGTGAAATGCGTGAGCATTCCCGTGCCCAAGGGGTATTCCTTCGTGGATATCGGAGTTTTCGCCTGGAACAGTGATTTCATCATACTCTCTCTGTCCTGCGAATGATCTGCCGGGTTCCAAGAAAGGCAGTCCATCAAAACAGACGTCACAGCCCAGAAGGGTTCCGGACTCACAATTCTTAAATAGGAGAATCTTCCATCAACAGCAATGAAACCCTTCTTGACCGTACTCACGCTGTGCAGTATTGCGGTGGTTGTACTGGCGCCTCCTGAACTGAAACTGGCAGCCGTTCTTGTACTGCTTCTCATGCCAGGAGTGGGCATTTCTCTCAACGTGTACCCCCAGAGAGATCTTGTGGATCAGCTGATCTTTTCCATGCTGTGTGGCCTGGGGTTTCAGATTGTATATGCCTACTTTATTTCTTTGGCATACCATTTCTCTCTGGTGACCTTGATTCTCCCTGCTGTGGCATGTTCTCTGCTGACAGATTTTAGAGGGCTCCATCCTTTGACCTTTGACAGGAAAACTCTCCTCATTTTTGCCCCTGCCATTCTTTTCGGGATGGCAACCTGGAACGTGGTACCAGGGGAAGACGCGATTGCTCACTTATTAATCACTGAGGATATTGTCCAGGAGGCAGCTATTCCCCAAACGTACCTACTATATCCTGAGATTCCCAGAATCATTTATCCTTTAGGAGTTCATATTCTCACTGCTCAGCTGGAACTCTTTTCTGGAATGGAGAACCTCATATTTGGGGTGGCTTCGGTTCTGGTTGTTCTTCTCTGTTTATCCATATACTGGGCTACCAAAACCATGTTTTCCTTTGAAATGGGACTTCTGGCAGCGATTCTTGCTGTATTCTCCACACTTCCTCCCTTGAACAGCATTATCCTGAGCAATTATTCCACCTTGCTGGCTTACGTCATGACCTGTGCTGCAGTAGGAGTGATAGCTGATCTCAACTCAAGGAAGGATCATATGTTGTGGATTGTACTGGCTGTTCTCCTGGCAGCGGGAGCAGAGAGCCATCTCCTCTTCTTTGTGGTCTTAATACCCCTCTCAATACTCCTGATACAGCAGCTGGGCACTCTACCTCGCGCATTGCTGAAATACATCCTCCTTCTTGGGCTGGCTGCTGCTGTCTGTCTCCCCTTCCTGCTGCGTATTTCTACAGCCTACGTCCCCTCCAGAGAAGCAACCTTTTCATCTGTGGAATATCTTGTGAGACAGGAGAGTCACTTCTTTGAACGGTTCACTGCTGACATGCTTCCCAGAGGTATTGGAATATGGATACTTCTGGTAGGTGCACTGGGATTCTTCCTGCTGCATAAATACCGATTATTCTTTGGCGTATGGATTTGCACATTTGTTTTCCTGGCTTTGAATAGCATATTGGGAATCAAATTTCCCCTGTGGTATGCTTTCTTTGCTCCTCGGATGATAGACCAGCTTTTCATCCCGTTTTCTATGCTGGGAGCCCTTTTTCTTATGCAGATGAAAGAATTCTCCAAACCAGGAGCTGCTGTCCTTACTGCAGTTCTGCTGGTATCCGGATGTTCCCACATCCTCCAGGTACCTCGGGCGGACAGGGGTGAGCTGTTTCCCACTACCTCCCCATTTTTCGAGGATGATCAGAAGGGGATGGTATGGCTCTTGCAGGCAGAACCAGATGCGGTAATACTCAATGACTGGTGGACGGGAACAGGGTCTGCATGGATTCCAAGTCTCACCAGGAGAAGAGTAGTCTTTCCATATACGGTGAATGCTTTCTCCATAAATGTCTTTGCTCGCGAAGATTATGTCAAAGCGCTGGATCTGGCCCCAAAAGAACAAAAAAGCTTCTTGATCGCTGCATATCCAGATTCCCAAGAGGCCCATACATATCTTAAAGAATGGGCAGTGGACTACGTATTCTTGTCCAGCTATGTCCTGGAGGAATCCAAGTGGAGAAGTGCTTTGTGGAATCCTTTTGTACTGATGGAGAGTCCCAACTATGAGTTAGTATTTCAGGAAGGGTATACCTACATCTTCAGAGTGAGACCTGAATTCGCCTATAGTAACACCTTCGAATTGAAAGAACTGGGTGAAATCGATTTAGTACCAGGTGACCCTGCCGAACTCGATGTGTCTCTCGGGCTGTTGAGTCTTCCAGTGGATAGAATTCTGGACATTCACTTCGAAGATAGAGGATGGGGGCAAATTGAACTGCGAACGGGAGATACTGTGCTGGCAGTGATTCCTCAGACTGACAGCAGGAGCATGGTTCACGCAGCATTCAGGCTTCCTCCTGATGTGGACAAGGTTACACTTACCAGTACAGATCAATCAATGATGGCTACTGCGTCTGTCACCGCAGCATTCAGAGCCAGCCTTCCCTGTGGGGACGCAGTCCTTATTGGAACCTCATGGAAGAAGGTCGAATCGGGGTTTGAGTTGTACGATCAGGGACATATCTACCTGACAGGTACTCCAGGGATCGTGGAGTTGACCTACATAGACACAGGAGAAGGTAACGTGGACTTCAATATTTATATAGAGGGTGAATGGCAGAAAGTGACTACCATTTACAGGGAGAATGATGGGATCACAAAGACCATTATTTTAGATGTACCCGAAGGATACACACTGCTGGACATAGGTATAAAACCATGGGGCGACCCCTTCTTACTTTGTGCCATTGACTGAACAATGTGTGTCTGTGCGCTCGGGATTGTAGCCAGATACCATAGAATACAGATTATTGCATGTTCACCAGATCAGAGATCTCTAGGAGGACCATGATATAGAGAATACTCACAAGACCGATTGTGCGAGTGATTCAAGCAGATTCAGACCAGATACTTGAGCCGGTAGCATATAGAGAGGCAGTGACCCTCATCATTTTTCCCAGATGACACACTAGTCACGGATACTTGCGCTCCCCGTGCAGATTCTCTGTCGAAATGGTACGGGACAGAGATGTACTTCTGAATTGGCATTGAGTGTGGAGGGGTAGCAGTCCCACTTTCTGGGCCATGGGAAAACCTTTTATAAATGCATAAGAAGAGAAACCATGATTCTAGCTGGCTCACAAACGGAATATGAGGCAGTAATGGAAGCTGCAAAGCTGGTATTGGCTTCCATCAGGACTGCCCCCAAATCGAGAGGACGGGACACAGTCTATTCCTGTATAGTAACAGGGACAGAAAAACAGAAAATAGCTGATTGGTTGAAAGCTCGGAAAGAAACGGCAGCCTACTTTGAGAGAGACGGAATATGTGTGGAAAAAGCACAGGCATTGATCCTGGTGGGAGTCAAGGGAGAGCCTGTCGACCTCAATTGTGGCGGATGCGGCTTCGATACGTGTGAGGAACTCAGGAGCAAACCGAGATTTCAGGGAGTGGACTTCACAGGACCGAATTGTGTTTTCAAGTTGATGGACCTGGGAGTTGCTCTAGGATCTGCAGCCAAGACTGCCAGTATTCTCAATGTGGATAACCGCCTCTTTTATACTGCTGGAACTGCGGCACACGCACTGGGATTCCTGGAAGAAGCAGACGTCATCATTGGATTGGGGCTGGCCCTGGCAGGCAAGAATCCCTTCTTTGACCGATAGTCATCACTGGCTCCTCAACCATTTGACCATACTCTGCATTTTCTTTTCCCTGCTTCGCTCTGCCCACAGATAGGCCTCATCTCTGGAGTCTTTGGTAATCAGGATGATTACCTTTCCCACTTCAGACCTTCCAGTCCTTCCTTTTCTCTGTATAGACCTGATTTCAGAAGGAATGGGCTCATAGAATACGACGAGGTCTACAGCTGGGATATCCAATCCTTCTTCTGCAACTGAACTTGCCACCAGGATGTTGTGTTCTCCTCTTCTGAATTCTTCCAGGATCTTCTTCTGTTCTTCCTGCTTCAACCCCTTGTCTGTTCGAGACGATTGCCCCACGAATCGTACAGGGGCAGCATGGACAATAGTCTGAACCTCCTCCAGGATAGAGGATATGGTATCCCTGTACTGGGCAAACACAATGATGAGAGACGATTTTTTGACATAGAGCTGTTTCTCCAGTACCGCACGCAGAGCACGTAGCTTAGGATGAGAGATCTCAGAGGAGTCCTGTACCTGCTGGTACAGTGCCTGAATCCTCTTATCACTGACCAGAATTTTCTCGGAACGTTTTTCGCAGGGGCCTTCAATCATCCGTTTCAGATAATCCCGCAACGGACTCACACCCTGGGTTTCCAGAAGTTCCAGGCAGTGATACAGAGAAATGGCCATTGCCTGATTCAAATAAGCAGCAAATCGGTATTTTGACCTGTATCCAGTGAGATACCGTGGTATGTACCCCCTCAGATCCAGCAGGTCTTTCTTGGATATGTATTCCTTCTTTTTGTAGGTGAGCAGTCCTACATTGTTCAATTTTCCAATCTTCTCGTAAAGAAGGGGTTCCAGGCTCGCTCTCAAGGTTTCCATTTCTGGAGTCAGTTCTACTTTGTGCCACTCAATCTTGATGTCTTTCACATAGTCGATAACATCCTCATCCTGTCGTACCCTGGCCTCCACATTCTGGATGGAGAGATTCTCCATTACCTCTTTTATTTTTGCCTTCTGAGAACCCGGAGAGGCGGTCAATCCCAGGATCAGGGGTGACTTTCTTTGATTGACATATGATTGCGCAATCTCCACGTATGCATAATCCCCTACTGCCCGGTGTGCTTCATCAAATATTATGAGGGCAGTATCTTCCAGAGTATAGAGATTATTCTGTAGATCATTCCGGACTACCTGCGGGGTCGAAAATATGAACTGTGTTTCCTTCCACAGATCCTTTCTCTTTCCCGGGGCAATCTTTCCGGTGAGAACAATGCTGGATTGCATGAACAGCATTTCATCAAATGAGTGCTGATGCTGGAGTACTAACGGTCTGGTAGGAGCAAGCATGACAACTTTTCCCTTTTTCGCGACGTCCGCTGCCACCAAAACGGCTATTACTGTCTTTCCCAGTCCAGTGGGAATAACAACAAGCGTATTTTCCTTTTTGGCTTTTTCAGCAATATCTATCTGAAATGCCCTTTCCAGTACCGTCTTGGGTTTGATGGCAGGGTGAGAAACGAATCCTCTTTCTTGAGCTATGTATCCATCCAGTTTCAGCTGCTCCATATATAGTGGTTTTTGTCATGGTTAAAAAGGTTGTCCATTGCTACTCACTGGCAGGTGTGGATGACATCTACTATATATAGCAGGAAACCGAGAATGTGTGTGAAGTTATATATAATAGAGGACCGGTGCACGCAGTGCGGAAAATGCGTTGAAATCTGCCACAAAGGCCCACTGATTTTCGATATTGATAAAAAAGAAATTAAGAGTATGGAATACTGCAATGTATGTCGGCTTTGTATTACCGTGTGTCCTGAAAATGCTTTGAAATGTCTTAACGAGTAGCCCGTCTTCCCAGCCACGCCAGGATAATTCCGGTAATCACCAGGACTCCGCCAGCACCACCAGTGTCTTTTTCTTCTTCTGGTGGAGGGCATCCAGCATTCTCTCTCGTTCCAGGCTCTTCAGGGCATTCATCTTCACAGTCCAGCACTGTATCCTTATCCGTATCTACAGGACAACCCACAGTATCTATGATCATGCAGTCTGGGTTATAACACCGGTCTTCATCATCTACAATGCCATCTCCGTCTGAATCCCGCTCCGGGCAGCCGAAATGCTGATTATCTCCTGCTTCCAGCGGGCAGTCATCCTCACAATCTGAAATAGTATCTCCATCACTGTCTTTGGGGCATCCTTTCTCGTCCACAATGGCGCATTCTGGGTTGTCACATTGGTCCAGATTGTCAGCAACACCGTCTGCATCACTGTCTCCATAAGCACATCCCCTGCTTTCTCTATCTCCATGTTCTTCCGGACAGATGTCCTCGCAGTCGTTGACGCCATCACTATCACTATCCAGGGGGCATCCTTCTTCATCCACCAGGTCGCACAATGGGTTATAGCATTTGTCTTCTGAGTCAGGAATGAGATCTCCATCTCTGTCTCTAATGGTGCAGTCGAGGGTAATTTCTAATGTGACTACTAGTCCAGGGTTGACAGTAACAGGTGTTGTATAGTCGCTGCATCCGGGTTTTGTTACTTTGAGGGTATGTCCTCCTCCAATAATCCCATCAATCTGTACTGTCTCTGACTCAGAATGGGCGACAAAAGCGTCATCCAGGTACATGTCAAATCCAGTTTGACTACATTGAATTTTCAGAGATCCTGTTTCATAATTACCTTCTTTGATATGGAAAGAGCATTCAGTGGCATGCCATGAGCTTTCTGTGTCTGATCTCACCACATATTCTAAAAGCAAGGTCTCTCTTCCATATATTGGCTGTGCAAACATTCTCATGGTATACAGGGTATTTGGCTCAGTCTTTCTGTTCGAAACAAGTACACTGAGTGTGGAATCGGGAAGGATTTCCTTGATGGTAATGAGGACAGTGTCTGAAGGTTCTGCCTTCACCTGGTAGGTAACGAGAATGGATTCTCCCGCAAAGTAGGAAGAGCCGCATCCTCGATCTACTGAAATGAAGGTTTCGTCAGGAGATACAGAAGACACTGCAGCTATCAGAATCATGAACAGCGCTACATACTTGAGGTTCCCAATCATACGGCATGAAGGGGGACCTAATTTATAAGTATTTCTGTGACAGGTTGCAGGACTCTGCGAATTGGAAACCTTTATGTTCATATCCGGTATTGGAAGATGATGTGCAACCTTGAACACCAGGGATATGCCAGAGGAAGCTGCATCACAAAGAGTGGGAGCCGGATGATTCCTGCATGTGAAGCTACTTCCCTGAACCAGGAGACAGTGTACAGGCTGGTAAAGAGCGCCCACCTATCCAGGCCAGAACACTACTTCTCTGTGTATCAGTCTGGATGCAGCTTCACCTGTCTAAATTGCCATTCTCATGAGTTCACTCAGGTGGCTACAGGGCACTGGCTCTCTCCCTCTGAAGTCCTGGATCTGGCCAGAAGCTATGAACTTCAGGTTACCTACAGTGAGAAAAAGGAGCGGGTGACCTCCTACCATGGGGCTGACATGTGCAAAGGATGTGGAAGATGTGTTACTGATGTGAGGCCACGATCATGTCCAGGTGTTGTTGATCCCACACAGGTCATCCTCACGCCACAGGGATGGGGGCCGGCACGCAATATTATCGGATTCACAGGAGGAGACTTAACCTGTTGTCCCGAATTCTATGCCAAATGTACCAGGTTAATCAAGAAACAGACAGATCTGTATGTTCTCATAGAGACCAATGGATTTGGATTGACTCCTAAGAATCTGGATATCCTCAAGAAGGCAGGGGTAGACTCTTTCAGGCTGAATATGAAAGCATTTAAGGATACCATTCACAAGATGTTGACTGGTGTCTCCAACAAGTTCATACTGGAATTGCCATGGGAGATTAAGCATATGGGATTCGTTCTGGAGGTTTCGACATTATATATACCTTCCTGGGTGGAAATAGACCAGATTGAACACATCGCCCAGCTACTGGTAGAAGTTGATCCGAGAATACCTTTCACACTGCTGGCCTCCTTCCCCAGTTACAAGATGACGGAAAGATCCCCCACATATGATGAAATGGTGTGTGCATATGAAGTCGTGCGAAATACAGGGCTCAAGAATGTGAGAATGGGAAACTTGTCAGCGGTGTCTGAGCCAGCCAGGTGATAGTCCAGGATAACCCATGATTATCAATACAGTATCGAGGGGTTTCGTATGACTCTTCTAGAATTATTCTTCAAGAGGATTTCCGCTGAGGCAGTCCGCGTAGAGTAGTCTGAGAAAGGAGCCCTGCTCATTCATGCCTGAGCCAATATGTCCTTCTAACAGGGATTACAGGAATTCAAAATGAGAATTTCTTTCGTTCTACTGTGTACTTCTCCAGTATGTCATCATAAACCTGCACACCGATTCCTGGCCCATCGGGAACAGTGATAGTTCCATCCGGGTTCAGTACAAATGAATCTGTAATATCCTCATGATAGTACCGATCAGTGGCTGAAATATCATTTGGCAGGCAAAACCCAGGCAAGGAGCTGAGCGCAATATTTGTGGCCCTTCCTACGCCAAATTCCAGCATGCCGCCGGCCCAGACAGGTATTTTGCTCTTTACACACAGATCATGGATCTTCTTGGAAGCTGATAGCCCGCCCACACGTCCATGCTTGATATTGATTATTCTGCAGCTTCCCATCTTCAAGGCTATCTCTGCATCCTTGATGGATTCAACAGACTCGTCAAGACAGATTGGAGTGGTCAGTTCCTTCTGAAGTGCAGCGTGATCATACAGATCATCATGGCCCAAGGGCTGTTCGATCATCATCAACTCATATTGATCCAGCTCTTTCATAACATTCATATCATCCAGCGTGTAGGCAGCATTAGCATCAACCATTAACGGTATATCTCCCATCTCTCTTCTGATCCTCTTTACCACCTGGACATCCCATCCCGGTTTGATCTTGATCTTAATTCTCCTGTACCCTTCCCCCCATTTTTCGGCGATATTCTTCAGGAGGACATCCATTGTATCAATGCCTATACTCACCCCACTTTCAATGGCGGATTTTGTTCCTCCCAGAACCTGTGATAATGATACTCCCTTCTGTTTTGCGTAGAGATCATACAATGCTTCTTCAAATCCAGCCTTGGCCATCGGGTGTCCTCGAATCCCCCTATATATTTCTTGAATTTCCTCCGGAGTTTCAAAATCCCGGAGTTTCACTTCCGGTATAATGAAATCTTCCAGAATGTGCCATTCAGTTTTCACTGTCTCATATGAATAAGAGGGTTTGTCCAGAGCTACGCATTCGCCGAATCCTTCCTCATCTCCGCTGTAAAGGCGCACAATAACTTCTTGATTTTTCTGTTCCCTTCCAAAACTGGTTTCAAAGGGGCTAACATAGGGGATCTCAACAATCCGTAACTCAACTTCCTCTATTTTCATGAACATCCTTCCGCAACAGATAGTAAGTTCTCCTCTCCTTGTTCTTTATTTCTGATGCCACGTTGTAAACGGAATACCCTGCAGAAAAGTACGTTTCAAATATTCGCCTGGTGACATCACGCCATTCGTGAGCCACATCCATATTCTTCTCTTTGACAAGGGTGATGTCTGAAGGTATTTCCAAAAGCAGTCTCCTGTTGGTCAACTTCAGGTCGAGCGATGCACACTTCCTGAACCCGTCTCGGCTTTCAGTTGTATTGATAATTCCCACTTTGGAAATCTTATCAAGACGGGGCTGCTGGAAGGTACCTTCAATTCGGCGCACCACATCATCAGCCGTGATCCACCACTCCACCAGGAATCGATCAGAGACCAATCCTTCGTTTAAGGAATCTCTCATCTTGCCATAGTAGTCCTCGAGGTACGTATTGCTCACTACGCCCAGTTTTGCAAAGTTGAAATATGCATTTGAACTCTGCAGTGGATCAAATGTCCAGGTGACCAGTTCAAGCCCTTGGGAGATCACAAATTCCCTCTGCTTCTGCTTTAGCTGGTATCCCACTCCTTTGTATCTATTGAGAACACCTGTTACATGGGAGTGGTGATGGAGTTTCCCCTTGTAGTAAGCAAGAAATCCCACTAACAGGCCAACCATTAGCCCATTGTCAAATGCACCCAGTACGAGTCCACCATTCTCATTGATTGGTTTGAGTATGTGGTGAGGAATGACATCACGATCATCAAATTTCCAGATTTCTTTCATGGTCTTTTCGCACGCAATGTACTCTTCAGAAGTTTCTAATCTCTTGATGATCATTATGATGCATTCATAGGGAGGTCTTATGAATATTTCTGTTGAATCATCCAGGTGTCGAAAAAGTCACTGGGCGGACCGTACATCGCATTTCTGACTGCAGTCATTGCACACGTGGGAACAGGGCTCCACGTGAATGACCACCTCCTTTTTGAACTTTCTTGAAATGTCATTCTCGAGATGGTGAGCGAGATCGTGAGCCTCCTGCAATCTCATGTTCTTGTCCACTAGAATATGAAAGTCAATCTTCTGCCCGATATCAACAGCATGACAGGACACAACGTCGTCATGTGCCTCAACAATCTTCGAGATTTCTTCTTTCATGGACTCATCTACAGTGGATCCATCAATGTGTACCACAACAGACGCATTCAGTCCTTCTGCGATTCTCTGTTCCACTATATCTGCAATGGCGTGAGCTTCTTCTAGTCCCATAGGTTCAACCTGCATGTGCAGGGAAATGACCTTTCTTTCCCCATAGTTGTGGACGTTGATACTGTGTATATCAGTAACTCTTGGGTATGAAGCAAGTCTCTTGATCTGAGAGATGACCTCATCTGGAGGAGCCTTTCCCAGCAATCGGCTGGCCGCATCCCGGGCCAGTGTAAAGCTAAAATACACAATGACTCCAGAGAGTACTATCCCTGAAAGAGCATCCACCCAGTAGTAACCATACGTTGAAGCCAGTATACCGAAGGCTACAGGAACAGATGTCAGAGCATCGCTTCTGTGGTGCCAGGCATCTGCAAGCAGGGCATGAGAGCCTATCTTACGGGAAAGATACAAAGAATAGCGAGCCAAGAGTTCTTTTGCCGCAGCAGCCAGAAGTATAACCAAGAAGAAGAGGAAACTCCCCTTGACAACTTCGGGGTGATAGAGACGCTCCACTGAGGATATAAAGAATTGAGCTCCTACTACAGCCAGCAAGATTGCTATAGTCAATGAGGTAATATCTTCATAGCGCCCATGACCGAAGGGATGTTCTTTATCTGGTGGCTGCTGAGAGAATCTGAATCCTAGAATAACCACAAGGGATGTTAGGATGTCTGATAGGGAATGGAATCCATCTGCAATGAGAGCGATTGAATTAATGTAAAATCCAACCCCAAATTTGAGAAAGGAGAGTGATAAATTGACCACTATGCTTACTCCACCCTCCAAATATCCGTAATGTGCCCTTTCTCTTTCTGTGAGAGCTTCCATGACAGATACCTCTTTATGGTGCTTTTAAAGGTTGGTTAGGCATGCCAAATTATTTCTTTGTCCTCTATCCTGTTGAGATGCCATGCTTTCACTATTCTCATTCAGTGCTGCTGGGGTTAATAGCAACAACCACCAGTAACAGCAACCACAACCTTTATAAGTCTCCCACAATACTGGCTCCAAAGGTGTGTGATATGTGCCAATTTTGATATGTCGGCCCGAAATAGACTCAACCACTTATTCTGAGGTGTTTTCATGTTAACTGTACAAGATAAGAAGGTATTGCTGGCCCTAGAGGAAACTGGTGACATTCAGGAATTGATGGAGAAGACACAGCTCCCTGAAGTGGCTATCATGAGGAGTGCCCTCACTTTACAGGACACCAACCTAGCAGAAATTCATGAGCGCACAGAGTCTGTCGTTGAGCTGACAAGGGAGGGTGAACGCCTCTCTCAGAAGCTCCCTGAAAGAAAGATCCTCGACCTTCTCAGAACGACTGATACACTAGATGTAAAAGATACCTCAATGGACCCTTCAGAAGTGACCATTGCCCTGGGATGGCTCAAGAGAAAAGGACTCGTTGATATTCTGAAAAAAGATGAGTCTCTCATTCTGAAGATCACTGAAAGAGGAAGAGAATATCAGGAGCAAAGACTGCCCGAAGAGGAAGTCCTTGCCAGGATACTATCAGGAATGGGAGGAGATACGCTTTCTCCTGAGACTCTCAAGACATTAAAATCCAGGAAAGCAATCACTGTCAAAGAGAAAATACACAGAGAAATCATCCTAACCCAGAAAGGAGCCCAGAAGATCAGAGAAGGCATTGAATTTACAGAACAAATCTCCCAGGTGACACCGGAGGTGATTCGAGAACGAAAGTGGGTTGCCACTGGGTTCAGACCGTACGACATTACAGCAGACGTGAGAGACATCACCTATGGCAAGAGGCACTTTGTCAACCAGGCTATCGAATACGTCCGAAAGATCTGGTTGGAGATGGGGTTTAAAGAAATGAAAGGCCCCATGGTATCCTCTGCATTCTGGAACTTCGATGCTCTTTTTCAGCCCCAGGACCACCCTGCCCGTGATATGCAGGATACGTTCTTCGTAGCAGGAGAAGCAGACCTCCCTGATGACTCTCTGGTGGAAAGGGTGAAAGCAATGCACATACACGGAGGAGAGATCTCTTCAACAGGGTGGAACTATCAATGGGATGAGAAAGAAGCCCAAAAACTCGTGTTGCGAACCCATACTACCGTTCTATCGGCTAGAACATTGGCGGCAATAAAGAAAAGTGATTTGCCTTTGAAGTTTTTCTCTGTGGGGAAATGCTTCAGAAATGAGAAACCTGACTGGAGCCATCTGGCAGAATTCTACCAGACAGACGGGATAGTAGTTGGTGAAGGTGTCAACCTGAGGAATCTCCTGGGGTATCTAGCACGGTTCCTTCAGAAGATGGGAATACAGAACTTCAGGTTCAGACCAGCCTACTTCCCTTATACAGAGCCCTCAGTGGAAGCAGAAGTGTACAACCCACGCACCAGAGAATGGGTGGAATTGATCGGGTCAGGAGTATTCAGACCAGAAGTAGTCGTACCTCTCCTGGGAGAGGACATCCCCGTACTGGCGTGGGGACCTGGATTTGGAAGGATCATTATGGACTACTACAGGATAACTGATTTGAGGGATTTGTATAAGAATGACCTCAAGCAGATCAGAGACCTGAAATTGTGGATGTGGTGACATGCCTCTCATAACTCTTGATAAACAGGACGTACTGGACCTTCTGGGAAAGCCCATCTCTGATGATGATCTGGCTCACAATATATCTATGATGGGCACAGACCTGAGGCAGGTCTCAGATACTATTGAAGTGGAAATATTCCCCGATCGCCCTGATATGCTGTCAACAGAAGGATTTGTCATGGCCCTGGAGGGATACCTTGGCATCAGGACGGGGCTTCCCGATTTTCACGTGACAAGACCTGACAAAGGGAAAGAACGCTATACTGCATACATTGATGAGAAGGTGGCTCTCGTGAGACCCTTTGCAGTGTGTGCTGTGGTTCGGGATGTTCGCCTGTCTGATGGGGCAGTGAAATCCCTGATGCAGGTGCAGGAGAAACTGCACATAACCCATGGACGGAACAGAAAGAAGGTTGCCATAGGGGTGCATGATCTGGACAAAATAGAATTTCCCGTCACCTATACAACCCGCCCTCTCGATTTCAGGTTTGTCCCTCTCGAATGGTATTCCGATCTAAGCCTGGAGGAGATACTCACCAGCCATAAGAAAGGGATTGAATTCGCTCACCTACTCAAAGACTATTCTGAATATCCCCTGTGGCTCGATAAGAAGGGGACTGTCCTGTCAATGCCCCCCATAATCAATTCTGAAGACACCAAGGTTGAAAAAGACACGAAACATCTCTTCCTGGATGTCACGGGATATTCCCGGCAGGCCCTGGAACAGGCCCTGAATATACTGGTGTGCAGTCTGGCCAGGAGAGGTGGGACTATTCATGCAGTGCATGTCCATGAACAGGGAAAAGAACGCTGGTATCCTGAATTGAACCCCCAGGAGATGGAAGTTGACCTGGATTACGTCAACAGGTGGCTGGGTCTCACATTAACCTGGGAACAAGTCAGATCCTACCTTGAACGGATGCGGTGCTCCCTGGAAGGACACACAGCCAGAATACCTCCCTACAGGGCAGACATCCTTCACCCTGTTGATATCATAGAGGATGTTGCAAAAGCCTACGGCCTGGATAAGATGGAGCCTGTCATACCCAGAGTTTCTACTATTGGTGAAGAGGACCCCCTGGAGGTATTCGTCAGAAAGGTTGCCCATTTAATGAACGGGTTCAGCTTGCTGGAAGTAAAGAATTACTACCTGACCTCACGGGAATTCTTTGCGAAAACCCTCATTGCAGAGGATGTGGTAGAGGTGGTAAATGCAGTGACAGCTGAATACAATGTGCTGCGATCCTGGCTCCTTCCTGAGATGTTGTACACGCTTTCATCAAATAAACACTATGAATATCCGCAGAATATCTTCGAAGTGGGAGAAGTAATCCTCCCCTCTTCAAAAGCTCAGGAACGCACTGAAGAGGAATATCATCTTGCTGTGGTACTGTGCCACCCCAAAGCATCCTTCACCGAAGCCAAGGAAATACTCAAAGCCCTTGCTCAGAATGTGGGAACACCTGTTACTCTTGAGCTCACTGAACATCCTGCCTTCATTAAAGGACGATGTGGATCCATTGTCATGGGGGAAAAGGTGGGAATTATTGGAGAGGTAACTCCTGAAGTCCTACTGGCATGGGGCCTGGAGGTTCCCGCTGCCTGTTTTGAGCTTGATCTTGGAAAAGTGTACTCTGTGGCTGTGGCTACATAACTTTGGTGCCACAAAATCGGCAGAACTTGGCGGATGGTTCCAGGTTCCTGCCGCATTTCTTGCAGATGAGAGATTCATGAGCAGCGCTTGCTGAAAGTAATCCCTTCAATTCTTCAAAGGTAGATTCATCGATTTTTCCCTGAGCCAGAGAGAGTTTGAGCTTCTGATACGCTTCTTTCTCGGGTAACGACAAAATCTCTTCTGCGAGGGCTTTTTTGATCTCTTGAGGGTTATCAACGGGTTGCACTATGTCAGGTTCTACCAGTTCCGCGGGTTCATCGTTGAGTCTCCCCGGGCCTTCATGGAATGCATCAATTCTCTCTGCAAGAATTTTTCTCACTTCTGTGGCAAACATGTCAGAAACAGCGGGCCGTATCTTGTCCGATACCTCTTTGATCATTTTTTTCTTTGCCTCTGCCTCCAGCAAATTCATAAATTCAGGTAGCTCGATGTCGATACACGTGGATTCAGCCATGATCCAACTGAATGGTACAGGATAAAAATCTTTCGCAAGAACCAGGGACTACTCTTCCCCAGAATTTCAAGTAGTATTCTCGTCGACACCCAGAGGAAAGAGCGACACTGCACTGCTTTGCGAAGGTGGATTTCCTTTTGGTTTTCATGACCCCCAGCACCTCTTAACCGAAAGCTTTATATAGTTTAACAATTATCATATAATAATTGTCACATAACAAATGTGATATAACAAGAGTTAGACAAGGTGGAACACGAGATGAACATGACCACCACCGATATAAAGGCTCTTCCCTACGAGATCAAACGGAATCCTACAGCTCTCTTGATACTTTTGTATCTGGCAGAGAAGGAGGGTTCAAATTCAATTTGCTTCATTGCGAACGAAATCGGATTTACGGAAGCAGCCGTTTCAAAAGGAGTCGAAAAGCTGTTAAAATGCGATTTAGTAGAGAAATCATATGGTAAGGGTGATTTGGGGAAGAGAAAGACTTTTATAAGGTTGAAAAAGTGAACGTTGGTAGATAAGAGGTGATAGCATGAATGTAGCCGTTTTGGGAGCAGGTAATGGAGGTCAGGCACTGGCAGGGTACCTTTCCGTGAGAGGATTCTCTGTGAACTTGTTTAATAGAAGCGAAAAGAGAATAGAACACATAAAAAATGATATGGGCATTCATTTAAGGGGGCTTTTTGAGGAGGTTGCCCCTCTGAATGTTGTTACGACAGATATCAAGAAAGCACTTTCTAATGTAGATCTGGTTATGGTGGTAGTGCCCGCTCAGGCACATAGGTTTATTGCCGAAATCTGTGCTCCTCATTTGGAAGATGGCCAGGTTGTTGTTCTCAATCCCGGGCGTACAGGGGGTGCTCTGGAATTCAAAAATGCTCTGGAAAGGAAAGGATTCTCAAGAAGAATATACATTGCAGAAACACAGACTTTTTTATTCGTGAGCCGGGTGGTGGATAACCAGGCCAGGATCACAGGCATCAAGAAATCAGTGCCTGTAGCAGCCTTTCCCGCTTCAGATACCAGCAGAGTAATCAGCCTGTTGAAGAAGGTTCACCCCTCTTTCGAAAAGGCAGAAAATGTGATGGAAACTAGTCTGGCCAACATAGGTGCCATTTTCCATCCGTCCACCATGATTCTCAATATGGGCAGAATTGAATCAAGCCAGAAGTTTAGCTACTATTTTGATGGAATAACTCCTTACGTGGCACGGTTTCTTGAGCGGGTTGACAAAGAAAGGCAGCGAGTTGCTCATGCTATGGGTGTTTCAACACTGTCTGCGCGCCAGTGGTTGAGAAGAGTCTACAATGCCCAGGGAGAGACGTTGTTCGAACGCATCCAGGATAATGGGAAATATAGCGGAGTAGGATCGCCGCAAACCCCTGTCCATCGGTATATCATGGAAGACATTCCTACAGGACTGGTGCCTATTGCTTCGCTGGGGAATTATCTGGGAGCACCTGCCCCAGCCATTGAGAGTGTCATTGGGATTGCCACTCACCTGTACGGAATTGATTTTGGATTAGAAGGAAGGACAGTGAAGAGTCTGGGTCTTGAAGGAATGAATAGTCAACAGATGATAGAATACGTTACCAGAGGTGCATAGCATGAGTAAGAGAATACTGGGTGCATCAATTGGAAGTTGCATCCACGTGGCAGGCGTTTTGAACTTCCTGGACCTTGCTGAGAAATTGGAATATCAAACAAAGTTCTTAGGACCTGCAGTCCGTATCGATGATCTTATTCGGGAGATCATGGAATATGATCCTGACATTATTGGTGTGTCATACCGGTTGACTCCAGAAAACGCTCAGGTGCTGTTTGAGGAGTTAAAGAAGAAGATTTCACACCATGGAATTAAGAATAAGAGATGGATATGTGGAGGAACTGCTCCAGTGTGCAGTGTTGCTGAAAAATCGGGACTGTTTGAAAGAGTATTTGACGGATTATCTACCATGGAAGATACTATCTCGTATTTGAAGCACGAGGAGGTAACCCAGGAAAAAGACTACTATCCTCAGACATTGATTGAGCGGGTTTTTCTCAAGAAACCCTTCCCCATTCTACGTCATCACTTTGGCTTGCCTTCACTGGAGGAAACCACGAGGGGTATACAAAGGATTGCCGAAGCTCAGGTAGTGGACGTTATTAGTATTGCTCCTGACCAGAATGCGCAGGAGAGCTTCTTCCGCCCGGAAGAGATGACAGAGGAGACAGGTTCTGGAGGCGTCCCCTTCCGTAGGAAGGAGGACCTTGTCAGGATGTACAGGGCGTCAAGACGGGGGAACTATCCTCTCTTACGATGTTACAGCGGGACGCGGGACCTGATGAGGATGTCAAGGCTTCTCTGTGAGACAATCAACAATGCATGGACTGCTACTCCTTTGACCTGGTATAGTGAATTGGATGGAAGGAGTGCCAGGCCTTTGAGAGAGGCCATTTCTGAGAATCAAGAGAACATGAGGTGGAATGCGGAAAGAGGGATTCCTGTGGAAGTCAATGAAGCCCATCAGTGGTCGCTGCGAAATGCACATGATACTCTGGCTGTGGTCATGGCATATCTGGCAGCTTACAATGCAAAGAACATGGGGGTGAGCACCTATGTGTCTCAGTATATGTTTAACACCCCTCTGGGTACATCTCCTTTGATGGATGTGGCCAAGATGATTGCCAAGATGACATTGATCGAATCGTTGCATGACCAGACATTCACTTCGCTGCGGCAGGTGCGGGTGGCCGGATTGCTGAGTTATCCTGTGGATACCGACTATGCAATGGGGCAGCTGGCATTTGCGGTCAGCGTGGGAATGGCCATTCACCCCGACATAGTGCACTGTGTGTCCTACAGCGAGGCAGACCATGCAGCCACGCCCGAAGATGTCATCAGGACATCGAAGATTGCGAGACGTGTCATACAGAATTGTCTCATGGGAATGCCAGATGCGGCAGCTGACCCCAGAGTGATCCAGAGAAAGAACCAGTTGTTGAGAGAAGCGTATATCCTCATTGATGCCATAAAGACTCTGGGGAGTAGTGCTGAAGAGCCTCTCACTGATCCAGAGGTACTGGAGAAAGCAGTGAGATGTGGGTTGCTGGATGCTCCCCAGTTGAAGGGCAGCACTATAGCCAGAGGCGAAGTCAGAACGCAAATGATCAATGGAGCATGCTACGCGGTGAATGAAGGTCAGATCATGACTGAACAGGAACGAATAGATGGATTAGCGGAGGATGTTATTTGTGGATATTAATACAACACTACTGAAAGAACACTTGATTAATTTTGTCCAGAACGAAGTGGAAAAGTCTCCCTTTGACAAAGCTGTTATTGGTATTTCAGGGGGAATCGACTCTGCTGTAGTCGCATACTTGGCCACTGAAGCCTTAGGAAGAGAGAACGTTATAGGCATCTTCTTGCCCTACAGGACAATGTCTCAACAGAACAAGGAGGATGCACAAGCCGTCATCGAGGATTTGGGAATATCCTTTCTCGAAGTGGATATTTCTCCCATGGTGGACTCTTTTAAAGCAGTGGTCAATGACACTGACAAGAGGCGACTGGGAAGCAAGATGGTAAGAGAGCGCATGAGCATTCTGTACTACTATGCAGACAAGTACAAGGCTCTGGTTCTTGGAACAAGCAACAAATCTGAAGACCTCCTGGGATATTTTACCAACCACGGGGACTCTGCCTGGGACATAGATCCCATATCGGGGTTATACAAGACTCAGATTGTCATTCTGGGACGAGAGTTGGGAGTCCCTGAACGTATTGTAGAGAAGAAGTCCACTGCAGATTTCTGGGCCGGTCAGACAGATGAGGAAGAATTCGGATTCAGCTATTCTGAAGCCGACATCATTTTATGTCATATTGAGAGAGGTCATTCCACAGAAGATCTGGTGGACATGGGGATTGATGAACAGGTAATCAAGAAAGTCCTCAAGAGAGTAGAGAGTACTGCGTACAAGAGAGTTCCTCCTTCAGTACCAGAATTGCCCTCTGAGGTGTTCAGGTGAAGGTAGGAATTGTGTACAGCCAGACCTGCATGGAACAACTGGAAGAAAAAATCTATGCTGATACCCCTGAAATGAAGGGAAAGACACTCCAGTCGATTTACAGAGCGCTAAAAGATATGTGCGAGCCGGTGCTCATGAATGAGGACAGATTTACGCTCCCCACGTTGAGAAAGATGGATGCTGTGTTCAATTTGAGCACAGGATTAAATGGAGAGAGCAAGCAAGCACACATTCCTGCCATTCTGGAACGACTTGGAATACCATATACAGGCTCAGGGGTACTGACGCATGCAGTGGGATTGAACAAGCCAAAATCAAAGGAAGTCTTCATGGCAAATAAAGTCCCAACTCCTCCTTTTGAGATCTTGGATACCATTCAGGTAACCCGTAATGATCTGGATGGCATAGATTTCCCAATGGTGGTGAAACCTACAGATGGGGGTTCAAGCCGAGGTGTGCGAAAAGTAAACTCTTATTCCCAGCTCAAGAAGGCAGTCAAAGAGACCATTCCAAAGCACAGCACAGTCATGATTGAACCTTTTGTGGAGGGAAGAGAACTCACAGTGGGTATTATGGGAAATGAATCCCTGGACGTACTTCCCATCCTGGAAACTGATTTCAAGGACCTTGACACTGCTGTATACGACTTTGAAGTAAAAGCGCGCATTGGGTATACCACTGAACATACATTCCGTGCCCAACTGACTCCTCATGAGAGGAAGATTGTTGTTCGAGCTGCAATGAAAGCATATAGAGCGCTCCACTGCAGAGATTACGCCCGCGTCGACATTCGGCTCCAGGATAACGTTCCGTATGTCCTTGAAATCAACACGCTTCCTGGACTCTATATCGGTTACAGTGCATTTCCCACCATGGCCAGACTACAGGGGCTGACCTTTGAAACCTTGATCAAGAGAATATATCTCCATGCCATGGAACGCTCCTGACCTTGATTTCAGATTTCAGTTTAGAATATTACTTCAAAGGGATCTATTGCTCTCTTTTTGGGTCCAGGTGCTTAGCAGGAACTTCCCATGCATGTGAAGAATAGACAATCTGGATTTCTGAACGGGTTCTACCTCAGGATGTTCATATCATATGAACCTTTTTTTGGAAGGTATTTCTAGTGACGTACATATGCAACTTAAGACCTTGTACTTCCTCTTCCTTGCAGGTGAATCTATATGGATAGTCCTCATAGTACTCACTCCATACGTGTCAGCAAGAGGGTATCAAGCACGTTCTGAGGTTCTTTATTACTGCTTCTCTTTTGTATGTCACCAGAACCCTGAACGATCTCTCTTCTTTTGGGGAGCTCAGGTTCCTGTCTGTGCCAGAGATTTTTCACTGTACGTGGGCGCCTTGCTGGGAACTGCTGCCTACCCGCGAACACGTAACATTCATAATCCTGCAATGCCTCCAGCGATAGTACTTGGCGCACTGCTTTTGCCCATGGCACTGGATGGAGTGACCCAGTTCCTGGGATTGAGGGAGAGTACAACCCTGTTGCGATGCATCACGGGGTTTCTGGCAGGGTTGGTTGTCCCGATGGTGATACTCCCGCTGATGGCAGCTTCAACTCCTTCCGATCAAAATACAGAATAGTCAGGACAGTCACTGAAAACACATCCACAAAGTAGCCCAGCCCGTCACCAATAAAGGGAATGAAGCCAAGAAAGAGCTTTACAAGGAAGAACATCAAAAGCACAAGCATAATGTCGAAGAAATTGACCCGTGCGAGATTGTAACTCTGGGAGAAGCTTTCTCCAATTCCAAGTCCATCGACTATGATACCCTGACGAACCAGAGCCAGAAGAACCCAGATCAAAAAAGCACCAATGCACAATGCACAAAATCCCATTCTGATGAGTACCCATACAACAGCAGAAGCCGCAATGAGGCCCAATAGCTTCCTAGAAGTACTGTGTAAGGCCCCGGACAGGCTCATCTCCTTGCCCTGGATGTGGGCTGCAGTGAGGGCTATAACCATTGAAAAAGCCACCACACCCGCCAACCATGCAAGTAGGTCTACGGCAGCCATCAGTGTCACATCCTGTACAATCCTGTCAAAGAAAGGTTCCATTATTCTGAAGGCTTCTTCTGGTTCCATGGCTTCCGGCGCTTCACTGAAAAACCTCGCAACATCTGTTTGAAACGTGTGGTGATAATCAGCCAGTGAACTGGCAACCTTGATGACAAATGGCACGACAGAGGGAATCAGCATGGATGGGGTTTCACTCACTGTGTCAAAAGCTTTGGTTAAAGCCTGCGAAAGGTTCATGTGCGTAGTGAGCCCGTAGAAATATAAATCTTTCTCCACGTCCCGGTCCTGACACAGGGATATCGGGCTCTGTCAGCCCCAATTCCAGATATTTCGACATTTCTTGAGAGATTCAGATCGCCTTCCTTGTTGTCAATATTCTCAATGCATCAACAGGGAATCCCTGGACTCTCCCTTCAATTTCCTCTCCATCATAGATACCAGTGATCCATGCATCAACCCAGCAATCATAGATTCTCCGAGCTTTCCAGAAAAGCTCCCAAAGTGAGGTTGTCTATCTGCTCTCCAGTCACGAGATCATATTTCGATGGGAAAATCTCATTCTGGCTTCTCAATCTACACGAGGTTGGCCACTTCTTCTGCAGTTCTCTTCATGTCCAGAAAGACCAGCCCCAGTTTGGCATCTTTTCGTGCCAGTGCAGTCAGGACTGCGTTCTCACCTGATGCCATGAGCACTACATATCCATTTTCCCCTTTGACGTAGACCTCTGACAAGTCTCCTCGAGCCAGTTCTTTGGCAGTTCTTTCACCCAGTGAGAGCATGGCAGCAGACATGGCAGCAACCCTGTCCTCCTCCACATCTCGAGGAAGAGCAGATGCAATCATCAACCCATCTACAGAAACGACAGCAGAGGCTTCAATATCGGGTGTTGTAGCTTCTAATTCTTTTAAAAGGTCAGTAAGAGCTTCAATTTTTGTTTTCGCCATTCTTGTCACCTTTTCCCTTTACAGTTCAGTTGTGATTCGGGTGTGGCAGGACTCTCCTCGACAGAGTCAGAATATTCAGTATCTGTCACAGCTCCCTTTGCCTCTAGTTACATTATATATAAATCCTGTTTTTCTTTATTCAAGCAACTTTTCGCACGTTTTCTGTGCTACAACAGGTATGCCCTTTCTTGTCCAAATAGTCACATTTTCTACCATGAAATCCAGATTAGCCCTGCACAAAATGTATTGATGTTACCATGAAAGTCACATCTGCTCTGGACTATATTATATGCGAAATCCACAATCTGTACAATGAGCACACAACTGGAACATGGGTCACAAAGGTCATGAGGGGTATCATTTAAATTCTGACAGATATTATCCAGGGTATCAGGAGGTTCAAACATGTGGTACTTCTACTCGCCGATCGTGGTTTTCGGGGAAGATGCCCTGGATCACCTGGAAACCATTGAAGGGAAGAAATGCTTTATTGTGACAGACCCGGGCATCAAGAGCCTGGGATTGCTGGACATTCTTACTGAAAAACTGGCGGGTTCTGGCAAGGCCTGGGAAGTCTTTGCAGATGTGGAACCTGATCCCAGAGAGGAGACAGTTTATGTAGCAGCTGAGCAGTGTAAGATGTATAACCCAGATCTCATCATAGGAATTGGAGGAGGTTCATCTCTTGATACTGCGAAAGCTGTCTGGGTCTTATATGAACATCCAGAGTTTACCAGTGTGGATGAGATCCATCCCTTTCAGAACCTGAATACAGGAAAGAAAGCTCAGTTGATCGCCATCCCCACTACTTCAGGGACCGGTGCTGAGACGACCTGGGCAGTAGTCATTACCCGAACCCAGGAAGGGAGGGACCTGAAACTTGAGCAGGGAAACAAAGGAGTCATTCCCACCTTTGCCCTGGTTGATCCTGTATTCACGAGAGGAATGCCTCCAGGGCTCACAGCAGGAACAGGGTTCGATGCCCTGGCTCACAGTGTGGAATGCTTGATATCCACCTGGCAGAACGTATTTTCAGATGCGCTTGCTATCGAAGCTATCCGCCTCATTCTTGAATATCTGCCTGAAGCTGTGCACCATGGGGACAATATGAAAGCACGAGAGCTGTTGCATGATGCAGCCAGCATGGGTGGGCTGGCATTTGGCAATGCACAGGTGACACTGGGACATGCTATGGCTCATGCTCTGGGTGCCGTTTTTCACATTCCTCACGGTACTGCTGTAGGGTTGTGCTTACCCTACGCCATGGAATACTGTATACGTGATCCTGAGAGCAGTAGTTCTACTAAGAAGGTTTCTTTGGCTGCAAAGTCAGTTGGAGTTGCCCACTGGTCAGATGAGGATACCAAAGCTGCTGATAAGCTTGTAGAAAAGGTAAAATGGCTGCAGAAAGAGACAGGACTACCTCCTTCCTTACAGGCCTTGGGGATCTCTCAGGAAGACCTGGATGAGAATATGGATCACCTTATCACTCTGTGCATGGAATCAGCCAGTACTGTAATGACCCCCCGCAGTATTGGAGTTGCAGAATTCAGAAAGCTTTTTGAATACATGTACTCTGGAAGGAACGTCGATTTCTGAAGGTGATATGATGAAAGGATTTTGCGGCACGATTCTTGTGGTGGACCTGCTCCGAGAGAGCATTGGCACAGAACCACTAGATGAAGAGATTGCCAGAGCTTTTCTGGGTGGGGCGGGGTATGCGGTGCGGTACCTCTATGACCTTGTGGATGAGTGCACCAATCCTCTGGGAGCAGAGAATCCTCTCTTTTTTATGACAGGGCCTCTGACAGGGACTCGTGCTCCCACAGCAGGCAGATGGGTGGTCTGCGCCAAATCACCTCTTACCGGGATCTGGGGAGAATCCAACTGTGGCGGCTTCTTTGGAGCAGAGCTGAAATTTGCTGGATTTGATGGTGTCCTGGTGAAAGGAGCTTCTGAGCGCCCTGTGTACCTGTGGATTACCAACGATGAACAGGATTTGAAGGATGCCTCCCACCTGTGGGGCAAAGGTATCTATGAAACACATTTCACACTGAAGAAGGAAAGTCCAGATGATCTGGCAAGGGTTGCCTGCATAGGCCCCGCAGGGGAAAACCTGGTGAAATATGCCAGCATTGGATCTGAGGAACGGGCAGCAGGAAGGACAGGAATGGGAGCTGTTATGGGCTCGAAGAACCTGAAGGCTGTTGTAGTCAGGGGAAAATCACAGGATATTGACCTCGCTGACCCCGAGCATTATAACCAGCTGGCAAAGACTATCAGGAATGAGATCATGGGCATATTTACTGCCCAGATGATGGGGGAACTGGGAACCTCAGGTGGTGTTGACATGTACAACGTCAGGGGACAGCTTCCAGTCAAATACTGGACAAGAGGGGAATTCGATGGTGCCTACGATATTTCTGGTTCAACAATGAAAGAATCCATCCTGGTGCGTTCCCGTCACTGTTTTGCCTGTCCTATTGGATGCGGCCGGGTTGTCAGCGTGAAAGAGGGGAAACATAGAATCCCAGGGGAAGTAGAAGGCCCGGAATATGAGACAGTGGCAGGATTTGGGTCTCAACTTCTCAATAACAATCTAGAAGCTATAGCCAGGGCAAATTATTTGTGCAATGATTATGGAATTGACACTATCTCCTCCAGCGGAGTTATTTCTCTTATTTATTACCTTTCAGAAAAAGGAATCATCCATGCTGATGATCTTGATGGCATCAACCCTCACTTCGGGGATATTGATCCGGCACTGCAGTTCATTTCCAGGATTGCCCACCGTGAAGGGATAGGGGACATCCTTGCTGAAGGTGCTAATGCCGTTGGGGACTACTTCGGTGTTCCCCGTGATGAGATTGCCACTGTGGATGGCATGGAAGTGACATACCATGATATTCGCTCCACGTATGGGATGGCTATTGCATATGCTACAGGCCCCAGAGGACCTGGTCACAACTCGTGCGATATGTACATGACTTCCACAGGGCAGCCATTTCCAGAACTGGATATCCCTGTTCCAGATCATTATGATGACAGCAGTGTAATGACTGATACCTGTGCGCGTCTTCAGGACTATCGGGCTTTTTACAGCACTGTTATCCTCTGCATGTTCTGCAACCCTTCCCCATCTTCCATTGGTAACCTGCTCACTCTGGCTACCGGATGGGATACTGGAATACCGGAGATTAAAACAATTGGAGAGCGCGTTCTAACAATGAAAAGGCTGTTCAATATCAAGATGGGCCTCACTGCAGACTGGGACACTCTCCCCGGTATACTGACGCATCCAGTGTCTGAAGGAGGATCAGCAGGTAAGTGTCCTGACTGGAGGAAGATGCTCGCGCAGTACTATGAATTCCGGGAGTGGGACTCACGGACGGGAGCTCCTTCAGAAGCAAAACTGAAAGAGCTGGGATTACTTTCAGTATTTCGTTGACACTTTTATCTCGCATCCTGCAATGCTAGTGATCAGTGTTTGCGAGCCAGTTCTTCCATCAACTCCATCTGGATTTCCTGAATTTGCAGGAGCCTCTGCCATTGGTTTGCCAGGAGATGGTCTATCTTTTCGTGAAGGTTTCTTATTTCCAGTTCAGCTTTGAGGTTAACCACATAGTCATGTTCTGAACGCAGACGGTCTTTTGCTTCCTGGCGATTCTGGCTCATCATGATAACGGGTGCCTGTACTGCAGCAAGACATGACAGTATGAGGTTGAGGAGAATGAAAGGGAACGGATCAAACGGCTTGGATAAGAGCATCACGCTGTTTATGACAATCCATACCACGAGTGTACTTGAGAAAATCATGATAAAAAGCCAGCTTCCGGCAAATTTAGCCAAAGCATCTGAAAGGTGTTCTCCAAAGGACAGTTTTTGCTCGAACTCAACATTGATGTTCCTGGATATGAGTTCCTGTTCTTTGAGACTATTCATCACTTGTTCCTCCAATGAGGAGAGTTCACCTTTCTCAGTTTCCAGTATCTCCCTGACATATTCTGACCTGAAATGATTGAGGTCAGTTATACATATGAATTGAGCGGGGGACCATTCTGGATACTTCCTCTGGATGATTTCAACTAAGGGCTCTCGAACGAGATCCCCCGGAATGACTTCATCCGGATCCTTTTGTTCTCCGCAAATCCCGCACGTGACAGTTTTCTTGTCGGTATCCTTCATATTACCACCTGCAAAGATTCTTGGAACCATACTCTTGGAATCTAATAAACTCTTCCATTTGTGTCTTTTTCCTGACTTTCACCTTTGCTCTCGCACATCCACAGGATAGGACAGTCTGCTGAATTTTCTCAGCCTGGAATCATGAGTTCCAAGGGGGATACAACAGGAAGTGACAGAGGTTGCACCCTTCTTTCTCTATGAGCGTGATGACATCTTTCTCTTGGTTTCGAACGTCTCCTGCAGATTTTTAAGGCATGACAGCAATATATAGGGAAATGGTGATGTCATGGCAGAAAAAAAACCCAAGGTAACTGGTGGCGACGTTCTTGCGCAATGTTTGATTCAGGAAGGAGTCAAGAAGGTTTTCGGTGTTCCTGGAGATCAATTATACCCGTTCCTTGATGCTCTATATAAATCAGATGAGATCGATTTTGTTACTACCCGGCATGAACAGGCTGCAGCTCACGCGGCAGATGCCTGGGCCCGGGTGACAGGTGAACCGGGAGTCTGCGTGGGGACTGTAGGCCCAGGGGCAGCAGATCTCGTTCCTGGTGTGTATGTTGCGTATGCAGATTCTATTCCTATGATTGTACTAACAGCTCAGAATCAATCCTGGAAGATACATCCTGATCATGGTTCCATGCAGGCTCTGGACCAGCAATCTCTGTTTCAGCCGATTACGAAGTGGAGAGTCCTGGTGAATCATTGGAAGAGGATTCCTTCCCTAGTCCAGTGGGGATTTCGCAATGCAATTTCAGGCAGGCCTGGTCCTGTGCTGTTAGATTTTCCAGCAGATATTTTGTTTGATGCAGGCTACCCTGAAGAACTGGAAAGCCCGGTCTTACCTCCCTACCAGTATAGGGCGCTGGTACCCCCATTAGGAAATCCTGATGCTACAAAGAGAGCTGCACACATGCTGGTGGAGGCAAGAGCACCCTTGATACATGCGGGAGGAGGCGTCTTACAATCTGGAGCATCCATTGAAATAGTGGAGCTGGCAGAGTACCTGCAGGCCCCTGTTACTACATCATTGATGGCCAGAGGGGTCATCCCCGAAGATCACGAGTTATGCTTACTGCCTGCAGGGTATGGCTCATTGGCTGCACAGGTGGGAGCAGATGTCGTCTTAGCCGTAGGAGGGAGGTTCGGTGATCTGGATTTCTGGGGAAAGCCGCCTGGATGGGGGGAACCTGATGAACAGAAAGTGATCCAGATAGACATTGATCCCACCATGCACGCTCTGAATCGTCCTGTGGAGTTGGCTATAACAGGAGATGCAAAAGCCACCCTTCAACAATTACTGGAAGAAGTCAGGAAGATTCACCCTGAGAAGAAATCTCCCAGAGAGGATCTCGATGATGATAGAGCAGCTCAGGAGGCATGGCTTGAAGATTTCAGGGAATTGAGTAAGTCTGACCAGGAGCCCATCCATCCCTTGGTCCTCATCCAAAAAGTGAGGGATTTCTTCCCCAGATCGGCCATCAGTATCGTGGACGGGGGGAATACTGCAATCTGGGCAGTGTACCTCAATCGTATCTATGAGCCTCGAACCTTCATCTGGGCATCCGATTCCGGCCATTTAGGTACGGGCATTGGATATGCGATTGGTGCTCAACTGGCTCGGCCTGACAGGAAGGTGTACTGTATTACCAGTGACGGCTCAGTAATGTTCAATATCCAGGAACTGGAGACTGCAGCACGATTATCTGTGCCAATTATTGTTGTAGTGGTTAATGACAGGGCGTACGGGATGATAAAGGCAGGTCAGAAGGCTGTGTGTGACTCACGGTTTATTGGGGTGGACTTCACTGATGCGAGATATGACAAGATTGCAGAAGCCATGGGATGCTATGGGGAGCGCGTCCACTCTCCTGATGAAATTATCCCTGCTCTGAAGAGAGCCGCAGATTCGGGAAAGCCTGCTCTGCTTGACGTAGTTGTGGACAGTGATATTAACCTGGAGCCTCCTGATTTCAAGACGGTGGCTGCACTCTGGCTGGAAGGCTGTGAAATGCCTGATGAATGACTGGTGATGAGGTGAAAGCGGCCGTATTTTACGGAAAAAAGGATGTCCGCGTTGAGGATGTAGATGATCCTTCCCCTGGACCTGGTGAAGTCCTGCTCCGTCCGCTGTATTGCGGGATTTGTGGCACAGATGTGGATGCCTGGAACCGTGGCATGTATGCCCCGGGCGTAGTATTGGGTCATGAGGTTTCCGCCAGAGTAGTAGAATGCGGTCCTGAAGTGGAGGGATGGCATCCAGGAGATATGGTGGTGGCCAATTCTGTCATTCCCTGTGGGGCTTGTTCTTTCTGCGCTGAGGGAAAATACAGCTTATGTGACAACGTGAAAATGCCTGGTATCACTGTTAATGGCGGTCTTGCAGAGCTCCTTACACTCCCTGCTGATTCGGTACTACAGATACCCGATTCTATTGCTGCGAGAGAAGCCGCTTTGACAGAACCGCTGGCTGTTGTCTTACATGGGTTCAGTCTGATCCGGAGTCGCTGGGAAGTGGGTCATAAAGCACTGGTGACAGGTGCAGGTACTCTGGGATTGCTGGCAATGCAGGTAGTCCTGGCTGTAGGTAGTTCTTTCGTGGCTGTTTCTGAGCCTAATTCTGCCAGGAGGGGTATTGCAACCAAACTGGGTGCTGATCTGGTCATTGACCCTTCTGGATCCAATGTGTGGGTGGAATTCAGTGAAAAGGCAGGCCGCCTACCTGACCTGGTAGTGGAATGCTCAGGGTCACCTCACGCCGCAGCAGAGACCTTCTCCCTAGCAAGAAAAGGCGGTACTGTCCTGATCTTGGGAATATCTGAAGAACCTGTGGAGGCAGATTTCATGACAGCAGTCCTCAATGAGCTGACCTTCCAGTACAGCTACTGCGGATATTCAGAATTTTCCACTGCGTTGACACTGCTTGAAAAGAAAATGATTCGCGTTGGCGATTTGATCACCGAAATAGCTTTAGAAGATGTTGTTGAGAAGGGATTTAGAATCCTGACAAATCCCCAATCAGAAGTTGTGAAGCTCCTGGTAAAAATATCATAAAAGGAGGTGATTGTATTCTCTTAGGTTGTGACAAATATCTGGAAGAAGCCAAAAACCGAGTGAATGAAGATTCTCAATACGAAGAACTGGCAAGAGAGGTCAATGATTCCTATACCCTGGTGATGGAGGCAGAACCCAGCAAGGGAGTCCCCAATTCCATGGTTTTAGGGTTTCAGATTTCTGAGGGAAAGATGACTGATATCTGGCGTGGTGACAGGAGAACTGACTTTGTGCTCTCTGCAAAGTATGGTGACTTTGTGGACATCCTGACAGGAACCCTCAATGTTACTAAAGCGTTTGTCACCCGGAAATTGAAGATAAAGGGGTCTCTTGCCCGCATGCTGAAGACTTCAAAGGCTACAGAACGCTTTGTTGAAGTGCTCAAAACAATTCCCACGGAATTTGAAGGAGACTACGGCAAATAAAAAAGTCAGAAAAAAAAGGATTAGTAGAACTGTGTGTCGATCAACGTGATAGTGCTAACGAGTTCTTGAGCCGCCTTGACTGCTCGCATGACTTTGGCCATATCACCTTTGAGCTTGAATTTTCCAGTCATCAACCCCTGTATAGGGTCCAGCTTTCCTTCTACCAGTCTGACATAGTTTGAGTAAGGACCTTCGTATGTGAAAGCAGCTTGCACCTCGTCAGGAGACTGGAGAACCCGTCCATCGCGGGCCTTTCCATGCCAGAGATCAATCCACAAGTACATGTCATGATCCAGTGGACCGTCTGCTCTGATTATGAAAACGAAGTCACCTTCCCATGTTCGGGCAGCTTCAGCATAAGCTGGGTTCTTGTTCAACCTGTCCATATATTCCTCACACCATTCCTGTGTTCCAAAAAAGGGCATAGAATTCAACTCCTCTTTATGTATGTAAGGGTTGTTGATCTTTCTCTAATAAATGTTTGCAGTGATATGGTCTATCTGCACGCAGACCGCATTTCGGGTGAGGGTCTCCACCGCTATTCAGGTGGTTCATCTTTTTCATTTATGTGGACATGTCTCCAGGGAGTATTCTTCTATCCAGTTGATGGTCTCTCACCATAGGGATCAGAGGCAACAAGCGGACTCTAATCGATTTCTCTATTACTCATGTGACAGCAGTATGAACCCTCATGGTGGGTCATCTGGCAGCGATACCATTAAATATGTCGTATATCCAAAGGAAGTCAGACCAGAACTTGAAGAGGTTACGCATGAAAACTCACCACTTCACCTGTATCAAGTGCCCATTAAGCTGTCAAGTAGAACTCATTGAAGACACGGGTACTGTCTTAGAGATAAAAGGATGGACCTGTAACCAAGGGGAACAATATGCTCTTGATGAATTCAGCAACCCTCTGCGAATGCTTACCACTACTATTCGAGTCACTGAAGGGATACTTCCCGTTGTCCCGGTTCGAAGCAGGGCCCCCTTGCCAAAATCATTGATCCCTGATTGTGTTAGCGTATTGAGTACTACAGAGATTGAGGCACCAGTAATGTGTGGACAGATCATCTGCTGCAACATCCTGGATACAGGTGTCGATATAATAGCATCGCGAGACCTAGAAAGGAGGCCGTAATATGTATATTTTGGTAATTGATGCAGGGACCACAGGCATCAGGTCCATTATTTTCGATAAAGAGACCGCTATTGTGTCACAAGCATATGAAGAAATCCCCCAGCTTTACCCTGAGCCGGGCTGGTGTGAGCAGGACCCTGTTGTTATCTGGAAGAAATGCGTTACTGTGATCAAGCAATCTCTAGAGAAAGCTGGGTTATCCTCAAGGGATGTGGCAGCCATTGGAATAACCAACCAGAGGTCCACCAGTCTGCTCTGGGACAAGAAAACTGGTATCCCCGTCTACAACGCTATTACCTGGCAGGACACCAGAACAGCTCATTTATGTAAGAAAAAGGACAAAGCCTTCAAGATGAGAGTCTTTCGAGGTGTAGGTTCTGCAGCCAATTCTCTAAGTGGTGTAGTTAAGTCAATCAGGAAAACACGCACTGGAAAATTGTTGATGACAGTGTCAGACCTTTCATTTAGTCCCGCTACCTCATTAGCCCACATTGCGTGGATTCTTAGTAATGTAAAAGGCGCACGAGAAAAAACAGAAAACGGTGACCTTCTGGCAGGGACTGTCGATACCTGGTTAATCTGGAACCTCACAAAAGGGAAGGTGCATGCAACAGACTACAGCAATGCCAGTGCCACCAACATGTTTGATACCTTCAGCTTGAAGTGGAGCACCCTGTTTCTGGGACTATTTGATATCCCCCTTTCCCTCTTGCCTGAAGTCAGAGAGTCCAGCGGGAATTTTGGCGAAACTGATCCTGGACTATTCGGCACTCCCATTCCCATCACTGGTACGTGTGCTGATCAGCAGGCTGCCCTTTTTGGTGAAACCTGTTTCAATCCCGGCGATGTGAAGTGCACTCATGGAACAGGCACCTTCATTGACATGAACGTGGGACAGGAGCCGGTAACCTCTTCTCACAAGCTTGTACCCCTTATTGCCTGGTGTCTCGATAACAAGGTAACCTACATGCTGGAAGGATATCTGGGAGCCACAGGGTCTGCTGTGCAATGGCTGTGTGATGGACTACAGATTGTCGGCACCCCCTCAGAAACGGATGGTATAGCGTGTTCTGTTGATGACACAGGAGGAGTCTACGTTGTCCCAGCCTTCCAGGGACTGACCTCGCCATATTGGGATCCTCTGGCCAGGGGAATTGTAGTTGGGCTGACCAGGGGGACAAGAAAAGAGCATGTGGTTAGAGCAACTCTGGAGGCCATTGCGTACTGCTGCAGGGACATTATGGTATCAATGGAGGAAGACTCTGGAGTCGCAATCAAGACTATAAAGGCGGATGGAAATGCTTCCTCCAACAATTTCGTACTGCAGTTCATGGCTGACCTCCTGGATGTGGAAATTGAACGACCTGTCTTGCTGGAGTCGACTGCCCTGGGAGCAGCATTTCTTGCGGGACTGTCTGTCAAATATTGGAAATCACAGGAAGAACTCAAGAAATACCGGAAAGTAGATTCAAGATTTCACCCTGTAATGGATCACGCAGAAAGAGAGAAATTGTATGGAAAATGGAAGAAAGCAGTCAAGAGATCATTTGACTGGGCATGAACCTATTTTGCTTCTGGGAATAGCGAATAGTGGACAGTTATAGTCCCATCCTTCCCAATACGTGCAGTAATTCCGCTGTGTCTGGGTTCGTCCCCCATGAATGCGTCATACCAGAGAACCTGCCACCCTTCTTCTCCAGCTTCAGTGACTTCCACTACCGGGAGCCGTGCTTTGGCCAGGAAAGCCCGTATTTTCCCATCTTTTCTGGAATAAGAAGCTGCTTTTTCAGGGGAATCGATGGGAGGTTCAACAGCAGTATCTGTCAGGGGAAGAGTTTCAACAGTGCGGGTTTCCAGTATCTCCCTGGAAAGAGCGTTCACTGTGTAGATGTGATAGGTCCAGACCTTCTCACCTTCTGTCTGTGCGACTACTGACCACAGGTGGGGCAGACTGGTAGGAAGTGCTTGAACCTCTTCACCTGTCTGTTCCTCAACAGTGCTGATAGCCACCCCTTTTTCGTAGTACCGGATGCCAAAAAACGAGGACACAAGACAAAGGGATACTACGGTAAGTACCTTCCAGGTCTTTTTATCCCTGCGATAGTAACCGATAATGGCGGCTGAAAGGAAAACAGCAAAAAAGACAGGATCAAAGAAACTGGTGATATCAAAGACTGCTCTTGCATCTGAAAACGGCCACAGTATAGCCATGCTCCATGGAGTTAACAAATCCAGGAATAGATGACCGAAAGCTCCAGCCAAAAACAGGCTGAACATCATGAGGACGTCCCTCTTTTGGAAACCAGGTGATCGAACAGTCATCACAAGATATAGCAGTCCCAGAATGGCAGAACCCACAATGATTCCGGTTATTGAATGGGTGATCCCTCTGTGGTACTGGAATACTGCATCTATCCCCCCCAGAATGGAGACTCCATCAAAATCAGGGAGAGTACATGCTGCCACGAAGAGGAACCAGGATTTCTTATCCAGGTTCAATCCCTTGCCGACCACGACTCCTACCAGCCCATGAGATATGAGATCCATTCATGAATCACCCTTTGAACTCTCAATGCAGAGTGTCAATAAATACCTTCTCATGGAATTCACGACGAGTAAGGTGTGAGTCTCTGCCTGGAGTAGGTTCATGCTGGCTGGTGTATTCAGGATTCTCACACTGGTCATACACCGCTTCCTGCGTCTGATCCACTAACATCAACCTGCAGTCCATCTTTAACCTTTTCAAGCATGTCTTTCCCCACCTGCACTTTGATCATTTCAGGAGGTCTTACAATCCTCTCCCTTCTTTCTTTGATTATCTCTCCTTCTGAAGATACAACGACCTTTACATTTTTCTCGATTTCTTTTACACGTAGGTAAAGTACAATATCCTCTCTGGCATATCCCCGAATTATTTGGGGAACAACGTAGCTGACATTTCTTCCCTTTTTTACCGAAATGACAGTGTCTCTTCTCTCTAAAGTTTCCTTAATGTAGGCTGCAGCACCTTTTCCAGCGACTTCAGCAGCTCGTGATACATCATCTACCAGATCATGGACATGCACCACATTCCCACAGGCAAATATACCCGGAACGGACGTTTGCATAGACTCATCCACCACCGGCCCCCCTGTAATCAAGTCCATTTCAATATCAACTCTCTTTGATAACTCATTTTCTGGAATGAGCCCCACAGATAGCAATACTGTATCACAGGGGATGTACCGTTCCGTCCCAGGCACAGGCCTGAACCTCTCATCTACTTGTGCCACTGTCACACCTTCGACTCTCTCCTTTCCTTTAATATCAACAATTGTATGTGAAAGGTGCAGAGGTATCCCATAATCCTCAAGGCACTGGACCACATTTCGGGTTAATCCCCCAGGTCTGGGCAAGATCTCATACACACCTTCCACTTCTGCGCCTTCCAGAGTGAATCGCCGCGCCATGATCAACCCCACATCTCCTGAGCCCAGAACGACCACCTTCTTCCCAGGAAGTAACCCTTCCATGTTGATGAACCGCTGAGCAACCCCTGCAGTATAGATGCCTGATGGCCTTTCTCCTGGGATCAAGATCTGCGACCGGGTTCTCTCCCTGCACCCCATGGCAAGAATTACAGCTTTCGCCTCCAGAGTAACCACTCCTTGTTCGGGGTTCACAGCAGTCACCTTCTTATCAGAGTCTAAGTCCACTACCATGCTGTTTAGCATCACTGTAATTCCCGTATTCTCCATCTCTGCGATGTATCTCTGAGCATATTCAGGACCCGTTAACATCTCACCAAAAACGAAATTTCCAAACCCATCATGAATACACTGAGGAAGTATACCTCCCAGTTCGAAATCTCGCTCTAGAACCATCACGTGGGTGACTCCGGCCTTGTATGCACTTAGAGCGGCCGCTAGGCCTGCAGGACCTCCCCCAATGATTACAATATCAACCTTCACGGGACCACCTTAGTCTTCCTGGAAACAATGTACGATTCTCCGCCCTTCTTTGTCACTTTCTCTAAGGGTATGCCTAATTCTCTCCCCAGTATCTCAGCCACCCTGGGTCCACAGAACCCACCCTGGCACCTCCCCATCCCTGCCCTGGTTCTCCTCTTCACTGCATCCAGAGTAACAGCAGGTATCAACCCATGGATTGCATTGACAATTTCAGCTTCAGTTATCTGTTCACATCGGCATACCACATGTCCATACCTTGAATCCCTCTTGATAAATTCTGCCTTTTCTGCTGCAGATAGTGCTTTGAATACTGGAGGTGCTCTCCTCACTGGGCTAAACCCCTCTTTCTCCTTCAACTGAACCCCTGTATCTCTTAATGTATCCACTACCTTCCTGGCAATCACAGGGGCAGCTGTCAACCCTGGAGATTGTATACCAGCTGCATGAATGAATCCTGCAACTCTGGATGGTCCAATTACAAAATCCTCAGTGTAGGTGGCAGCCCTTACTCCTGCAAAATAGGTAATGACAGAATTCAAGGGTAATTCAGGAACTGCAGGATGGTATTTTTCCACCATATTTAGAAGTTCACTTCTGCTGACGGATCTATCTTCTTTGTCTGGGACTTCCACTGCTGTAGGTCCCCACAACATGTTACCATCCACTGTCTCCAGAACTCCACCCCCCTTTGTGTGAGGGTCTTGGGGAAATCGCAACTCGCTGAGCTGGTGCTTGATATATCCTTCAGTCTTGTCAAATAAGAGGATGCTTCCTTTCCGGGGGTGAATTGTGAACTCTCTGGCCCCTGCCATCTCTGCCACTACATCCGCATACACACCGGCTGCATTGACTATGGTCTTACACACTATATCTCCTCGTGAGGTTACCACCTTCTGGACAGCATTGTCCTCCACTATGATATCCAGCACCTCAGTGTCCAAGACAAAGGCAACCCCATTCTCAACGGCGTTTTCCGCCAGAGCAATAGTCAACTTATATGGACAGGTCACACCATATCCTGGCATGAGTACTCCCCTCACTGCTTTCTTCGTTATATGGGGCTCCATCTGCAGCAACTCTTTCTTGCTTACGATGCGGGGTGTATCTCCTGCAGCTCTACCCTTTCTGACTGCTAAATATGGCAATAGGTACTTGAGAATAGGCCGGGAAAGAAACGAAGGAACCCATTGGGGCAGACTCTCCTCTGTCAGTAAGACGAGCAGTCCATTTCTCTTGTAAGGAATATCCAGATCTGCTGCAATCTTCTGGTAAAGGGGCCAGGCTTCGGCACAGAGCTCTTTCTTGAGAGTGCCAGATTTCTCTCCAATCCCTGTGTGGATTTGTCCATTGTTGGCCTTAGTAGCCCCACATGCTACATCTGATTCTTTTTCGACCACTATGACGTCAAGATCATACCGGGACAGCTCCCTGGCAATGAAACAGCCAATTACACCCGCTCCAATAATGACCACATCTGCCTTCTCTGGAAAGGTTATTCCTTCTCCATGTTCTCTCATAGACCTCTGAGGTTTTTCCCTGGATGCTTTCATGTCTCTATGTCTGACCTCATTGATGACCCCCTTAACACCTTTCAGCAAGCCTGCAAAATGACCTATCTGGATCACATCATCCCAAGTGTTAACCGATCCATCAAAGACTACAATTCCATCCCTTACAGAAACCGTTACAGTTAAGAATTCCTTTTCTTTTAAGAATTTTCTTAACTTCCTCTCGATTCTCTCCTCTGCAGTCATGGCAGTCCCTCCATTAGCTTCAGGATCATTAGAAAGGGCTAGATTTTAAAGGTTTCTATACTACATACTGGGTTGAGAAGAAAGAGGAAATTCCCCACCAGAATAGAAAAGAGAAGGGAAAGAGACTTCAGGATCCAAGATACAAGATCTATTCATAATAGGGATAGGAGCTCCCTCCTCCAGATGCTTTTTACCAAGACGGTCTCCAACCTCTTCTCTACTGGAATCCCAACTCACCTTAGTTCATGCCCTCAAGCACGATTTCCGACAGATCGCGTGATTCAGCGTTCCTGGTCCTCTTGAAGGCTATTTTGCAGGCAGGACAGGCAGTGACTACGGTATCAGCAAGCTTACACAACTCACTATCCCTGGCTCTCAGGAGAGTCACAGAGAGCTCAGGATTAGTTATGGCCAGCAACCCACCTATTCCGCAGCATCGCGTATGCTCTTTAGTGAGAGGCGGCTCTTTCACGGACACTCCTGGAATGGCTTCCAAGACTTTCCTTGGCTGTTCAGTAATATGCAGTTTTCTTGCCAGGACACATGGATCATGGTATACCAGATCTCTCTGGAGCTCTTTGAACTGTATTTTTCCCTGTTCAATCAATTCCAGGAAATATTCTGATGTATGCATCACCTCAACCTGGAGAGGATGCCCTTCTTTAGCATACACTTCTTTGAACGTATACACACATTCCGGGCAGCTGCAGATCATCTTTTTGCAGCCACTCTTCTTAATACTATCCGCATTGTGTGCTGCAAATTTCTTAAAATCATCTTCGAACCCCAAAAGGTTCAAAGGAGCTCCACAACACCATTCCTCTGGCAACGTAGTCACCGTAATCCCTGCTTTCTCCAGAATCTTCATGGCAGTCTGAGCAATAATGCGTTCCTTGTTCAACACGGTGCACCCTGCAACATACAGGATATCTGCCTTTCTTGGCTCCAGCCCCAGAGAAGTCCTAGAATTCTGATAGATGGTACGGGTCCTGACAATCTGATCTTTAATATCCATCAATGTCTCTGGAACTAGATTTCTATCTACCAGATCTCTTCTCACTCCCATCAAGAGATCATCCACAGAAAAATCAAAAGGACACCATTGCTGGCACGCAGAGCATGCAGCACATGCATACATCAACTCCACTGCATCATGAGAGGAAACCCTTCCCATCTCCAGCAAGTACGCTATCCGTGCTCTCCCTGCCGGCGAGTACGTTTCGGACTTCGCAGCCTGCAGCACAGGACAATCAAATCGGCACATGTTGGGACAGAGTGCGCACTTCAGAATATCCTCTACCTGTGCCTTAGGGTTGTCCTCTGGAAGGTACTTCTTCTTAGCTGTGAGGAACCTGATGACAACTTCCTTCTGTGTTGACAGGGTAAGCCTGGAGATGGCTTTTGCTACCCAGAGATACTTCTTGAATTCTTCCAGCATGTTATAACCCCATTTTTCCCGGATTCATTACATTTTCAGGATCCAATGCTTTCTTTATACTCTTCAGGATATCATGAGATGGTCCCAACTCTTCTCGAATCCACCGGCTTCGCAGAATTCCAATTCCGTGGTGATGACTTATGGAACCTCCCGCATTCAGACAGGCTTTCATAGCAGCATTCCATACCGTCTCATAAAAGTCTGTAGGACTACCAGTCAGAGATGTCCCCCCGAATGTAAAATAGAAACACACTCCCTGGGGGTAGAAATGCGAGGCGTGGGCTGACGCAATAATCACTCCTTCAATTGATTTCATTGCAGAAATTACAGATTGATACAGTTCCATGGATTTGTCCCACATGACAGAAACCTCAATAGTATCAAAAACAACGTCTCGAGGAGTAAATTCTGAAATTTCTTTCACATTGAATCGAGTCTCCATCCAGTGGGCCGCAGGTGCCTCTCCTGTCGGGAATCCACCATGGTCTGTGCATACTGTGTGAGACACTGCCTCTTCAAGGTCTACAAGCTCTCTGTCCCCTTCTTCCACCAAAATGAGAATGCATTTTCCTCTTGCCTTCTTTGTACTATAAAAATGCCTTTCTGTCTCCGCCTGGTCATACAGACGGACCACAGCAGGGAAGATTCCCCTTCGCAGAATGGTTCTCACAGATTCCAATCCATCCTTCAATGTGGAAAAAGCGTAGGACTGCAATGCCCTCTTTTCAGGGTACGGCCAGATCTTGAAGGTTGCTTCTGTGATAACCCCAAGGGTTCCTTCTGCTCCCAGCAAAAGCGTGTCGATCCTGGGACATGTCGATGATTTGGGAACAGGTTTTGACCGGATAATAGTCCCCTGGGGGAGAACGGCTTCCAGAGAAATGAGTATGTCATCAATTTTGCCATACTTGGTGGAGAATTGGCCCGCTGCTCTACAACCAAGCCATCCGCCAACGGTGGAGCAGTACAATGACTGTGGTATATGCCCCATGGTATACCCCTTTTGATTGAGGAAACGTTCCAGGTTCATACCATTGATACCTGGCTGCACAGTTATGGTCAAATTATCATCATTGAGAGTCAAGACTGCACTCATCTTTTTCATATCCAGAACAATCCCCCCTTGAACAGGGATTGCACCTCCGAGCACCCCTGATCCTTCTCCAAAAGGGACAACAGGTATTTTTTCTTCACTGGCAATTCTTACAATGTGTGAAATGTGGTCTGTGGTTTCTGGCCACACCACAAAATCAGGAAGGGCAGGGACCTTTCCCTCCAGCATCCATCTCAGTGCGATGGGCCAGTAGTCTCTGGAATATGACAGTCTGTCAATTTCCCTGCAGGAGACATTCCTCTTACCCACTATTTTCTGAAGGTTCGCCAGGATGCGTTCCTTCTTCTCGGTGGACAAGGATGTTTGTGGATACACTATTTCATAGCCTGGACTATGGGCAGGTCCTGCACTCTCCTCTGATGACATGATACTCACTTCCTCACTACCATATCAATAAAAGGTATTTAAATTCTCCTGTGGGTTTTTTCTTTGCCTGAGTACATTGTTTAATTATTTTCTCTCTCCCTCGTTTTTCTTCCATACTTGTAGCGGTTCTCAACGAGAACCTTGTAGCCTGGTGGCATGTGTTCAGGGCGGAATCAATTCAGATTCGGAGAATCGGAGTTGTCTGTGTGCCAAATTCGACAGACTGTAATGTATAACAGGATGGTTACACAACAGTAATTTCTTTTTAGCTCTGATAGAGAAAACCTTATATGGACAAGACCCCTAAGAAAGAGAAATAAAAGGAGGTGAGAGACATGAAGAGATTTGCAGCCGGAACTCTCATTGCATTTCTACTGTTGTCATTGTATTCAGTGTCTGCTCCTGCATCTGAGAGGGTGATTATAGTCTTCAACACAGGACCAGATGTAGGGCTGGTAAGCCAGTATGGACAGGTTCATCAGACACTCCATTTGATTCCAGCTGTGGTGGCATCGTTGCCTGAACATGCTATTGAAGCTCTATCCAGGAATCCTCACATTAAGTACATTCAGATAGACCACTACAGGCCATACGTGGCCCCCCCAGTGGATGTAAAAGGCAAGCCCGGACCTCCCCCTGAAGAACTTCCGTGGGGCGTTGACAGGATCGATGCTGATCTGGCTTGGAGTACCAGCACGGGAAGCGGTGTGAAGGTAGCTATCGTGGATACAGGAATTGACATGGACCACCCAGACCTGGAGGCAAACATTAAAGGCGGATTCAATGCCATTGCACCTTCCGGGAAGTACAAAGATCCCAACAACTTTGACGATGACCATGGTCATGGAAGTCACTGCGCAGGTATTGTGGCAGCTGTAGACAATGAGATAGGAGTCATTGGCGTAGCTCCCGAGGCATGGCTGTATGGTGTTAAAGTGCTGGACGGTTCTGGTTCAGGCTATGACTCAGACATTATTGAGGGAATCCAGTGGTGCGTGGACAATGGTATTCAGGTGCTCTCCATGAGTTTCGGAGGATACGAAGACGATCAGACCTTCCATGATGCTATTGATGCTGCCTGGGACGCGGGATTGCTCCTGGTAGCAGCAGCCGGGAATGAAGGATATGAGGAACCAGATCTTTATCCAGCTGGCTACTCCACAGCGATGGCTATTTCTGCCATGGACTCAGACGACAGTATCATCTGGTGGAGCAACAGTGGTTCAGAGATTGAACTGGCAGCACCTGGTGTTGGTATCTACTCCACCTACAAGAGGGGTGGATATACCACCATGTCAGGGACATCCATGGCCTGTCCCCATGTTTCTGGTGTTGCTGCCCTGGTGTGGGCTGTTCACCCCGGTTATACAAACAGTCAAGTGAGACAGACCCTGTGCACAACAGCAGAAGACTTGGGAACTCCAGGATGGGATCCATACTACGGCTATGGGCTAGTTGATGCTCAAGCAGCAGTCTGATTCTTCTTCTTTCTCTTTTTTTTTGATAGTCCATTCTCGTGTGCGCATCAGACCAGCTAAATGTTGGCAGGGCAGTGTAGCTCGTAAGTTCACAGAGGCAGTACACACATGGCTCCAAATCGGTTTCTCCCTTGATTACTGCATCCTCCATGAAGGTTCAAAGAGGGAGGTTGACCAGCATCAGGTGTCAACCTCGGATCATCTTCTGGCGGTACATCTATCCCAGTCTTTCATAGGCGTGCCTGTACAGAGAGCATCCTACAAAGACGAAAATATCTCCAAAGAGCCATAAAAGATCTACAGGATGACCACTCCAGTACAGCTCTTCCCAGGTGAGATAGGAGAAAGCTAGATCACCAAAAGAGAATAGTATAAATCCTACGGAAATCAGAATCCACGATCTGCCCAGGCGGCCCCCAAGGTACACACATGACAAAAGCAAGGCAACGTACAGCAATGCCAGGTCCCCTATGGGATATACCAAGTCCAGGAATTTTTCTGTTACAGAGATTTCATCGGATACTGCAATGGAGTATAGCAGTGCCCAGATCATTATGACTGTAGCAACAAGAATGAGAGCTTGAATGCTTGTTTTCCTTGCCCTGCCAAGATCCACATCCAGCCTCTTATATTCCAGAAAGAGAGCAGCAAATAGCACAGGATATGCCAAAAGCCAGGAGACGTCTGCCACAGAAGGGAAGGGCACTTCCTGCAGTGTGCTTTCCAGGTAGAGCCACAGGGTTTCTCCTCCCAGCCATAAAAGTAATCCCAAAGACAGCAGGGCCCACACAGTACTTTCTCCTTTCCTTTCTCTCAGGCGCGACCAGGTATAGACTGAGGCAGCAAACCCCAGCAAAGCCGTTGCCACAGCAAGCATGTCAGTCAGTCCCGGGCTGGGGTGGACAGCATAGATTATCACGGAACCTGCCAGAAAGAAAGCAGCTATACCATACACAACTTTCATAAGATACCTCCAAAGATTTCTTTTATGGGAGATTTCACATCTTCCAGCAGCCGGCGATAAAGGGCCTGAGCTGCTTCTTCTCCCAGTTCGCTCTTGAAAAGGGTTATCTCACACTTCATGAGAGTTTTCAGGATTTTTTCTCGCTCCCAGAGATCTCTAGGGAGCTCTTCCAGCCTGAATTCAAGGGTTCCTGCACTCACTCCTTCCACGTTCTTAGCACATGCTGATAGTCTTTTCCACAGTTTCTGAGTCAGTATCTTGCCCTTGAGGTCCATGTATGCAGAAAGGAGACCCAGTGAAATAGTGGAGAAGGCTTCTATCAACGGTAACGTAGCAGGCGGGTACACACTAATAGAGGCCTGCATCCGACCCACGTCGTAAAAGATCCGTTCCAGTGCAGGTGCCCCTTTCATAAGGAGACCTGATGAAAAATGGAGAGCAGATCTTGGCCCGCCCCTTTCCATGGTGATGTAGTGGACCCCTCCTTCAGTTTCGAGCTCCACAAAGCCGCTGAACTGCTGTGCCTCCAGGCTCTTGAGCAATGTCCTGAAATCAGTGAAATACGAAGAGAGGTTGTGGTGCACAGGTGTACACAGCAGGAGACAGGCCATCATTTCAACAATTTCTGGAGGGAGAAGTACCCCTCTCACTTCCCCTGAATAGAGGTCTCTGAGAATATCATTAACAGACTGCAGAACAGGAATCCCATCTCCCATACTGAAGGACCTCAGAATTTCACCTCTTTCAAAAAGGATTACAACCTGATTGTCACCAGTATCAAAGTCCAGAAATCCAGTAAACATGTCCTGTTCCAGAGATAGCATGAGTTTGTCCATATTGACCAGTTCAATATTGATGGGCTTGTAACGAGTGGTACCTTCTGGCAA
>JACVGW010000057.1:8714-18178 GCA_018992565.1 Theionarchaea archaeon | reverse complement strand
TTCATGAACCAACCTGGAGCTTAGGGAAGCGGAACCATTTCTTTTCTTTGATAGTCTGTGTGTCAACAACCTGATGTGGAAAGTGACGCACCATGAAAAGCCAAAAACCTTAATAAGACGTCTTCAGAATCTGAGCGTGAGGTGTTGCTATGAAGAATTACTGGATTGTCCAAGTGAAAGGGAAATCGCTGATCCTTCCTAAAGAACTCTCAGAAATACTCAGAATCGAGTCAGGCGCATATGTCCTCATAGAAGCAGACACTCGATCCCGAGAAGCTGTGGTCACCAAGCTCGCATCGTCAGGGGTCAAACTGGTAGAAATGAATTTGCTTATGAGGAACATCCCCGGAGCCATGGCCAAAGTGGATGCTATGCTGGGGAGCCACAACATCAATATAATCTACGCTGAAGGTGAAATGGTGGAAGATGACCCTGGTCTCTATACGTCAGTGAAAATGCTGGACATGTGCAGGGCAGATGTCACGAGTCCTGAGTTGGAGAGAGAACTGAAGTCTCTGCCTGAAATTGTGGAAACCAGGTTTCTGGAGTTCAGCTAAGAACCTTCTTTTTCCTGTGCATTCTTCTTGCAGGACGCCATGCATTATCAGTGCCGGATACGGAAGTCTTTTCTGGCCGCTGGCTCTCTCCTGATACTTCTTTCTCCTACTGAATGCTGCCTACACAACTAGGAAAACCTTATAAGTCTATTTTAAATAAGAATCAGCAATGCCTATTAAGAGGAGTTTTCTGCACGAAGCTCTCGAGGAGATGAAGACATCTCAGAAAGCTGAAACTCGCAGGGAAATTGCTTTTCCTTCAAAAATGAAAGTGAAAGACATTATGAGAGATATCCATGAAGTGAGAGAGGATATGTCTCTTCAGGATCTCCTGCATGAGCTGAAAGAAAAGGAGGAAACCTGTTTCACCGTTGTCAGTGCTCAGGGAGATGTTGTGGGATTGGTAACGGAAAGCGACTTGATGAAGCTGATTTCAAAACCCCTTCCCCATACAGGGATTGGCGGGCTGGGGTACAAGTCCCTGTTTTTTAGAAGCGCAGAGACTGTTGGTGATATTATGACCCGAAATCCTATTTGCATTTCTCCTGAAGCAAAATTGGAGGACGCAGCCCGCATCATGCGCAACAACAAGATACGACATCTGCCGGTCACCAAGAACAGGAAGTGCATTGGTCTCATAGGTGTCAAGGACTTGCTCCTCATCCTGAGAATACTCATGTAATAGTGATATCATGGAACTACTGATTCAAATCATGCTTTTTTTGTTGATGGCCAAGATTGGAGGAGAATTGGCGGAAAGAGCTAAGCTTCCTTCCGTCCTGGGGGAGCTCTTGGCAGGACTGGTGGTGGGTCCCTCACTTCTTCATCTCATCTCACCAGACCCTGTGATGAAAGATATCGCAGAAATCGGCATCATCCTGCTAATGTTTCTCGCAGGACTGGAAACGAATCTCGACGAGATGAAGAAGACAGGCCTGGTTTCGCTTCTGGCGGCAATGGGAGGAGTGGGAGTTCCTTTTTGTCTTGCTTTTGTAGTGGGATATTCTTATGGGTGGAACACGGCTGATTCACTCTTCCTGGGTGCAATCCTCACCGCCACTAGCGTGGGGATTACTGTGAGAACGCTCATGGATATCGGGAAACTCAACACAAATGTGGGAATGACCATACTGGGAGCTGCAGTCATTGACGACGTCATTGGTATTATCGTGTTCACCATTGTCAGAGGAGTTGCACTTGATCAGGAGTTTTCTATTCTGGGGGTTCTAGAGCTCACTGTCATCATGGCGCTGTTCTTCATAATTAGTATAAAGGCGGGGTTCTGGGTTTCTGATAGGCTGGATTCGTGGGTTGGACGGATGCGAACCCAGGAAGTGGCCCTTGTTGTAGCCATTATTTTCGTTCTGTTCATGGCTGCAATAGCGGAGCGTGCTCAGGTAGCTGGGATCACGGGTGCCTTTATTGCTGGCATTGTGATGAGCAGGAGCTCACGAAAGGAATCTGTTGAGAGTAAGATCAATGCACTGGGATATGGATTCTTTGTTCCTCTTTTCTTCGTCAACATCGGCGTGAATACTGACCTTCATGAGATCACTATGCTCGGGATGGCAGTTCTGGTGGTGACAGTCGCTATTGGAGGCAAGATTCTGGGATCGGGAATCATGGCACTTGTGGGAGGACTCTCTCTGCGTGAAGCTCTGCAAGTAGGCATTGGAATGGTCCCTCGCCTGGAAGTGGCGCTCATCATTGCGTCCATGGGATTGACAGCTGGTGTTATTTCTTCGCTGGTTTATTCACTGACAGTGGCCATGGTGCTGGTGACAACCTTCATTACGCCACCATTGATAAAACTCGTATTCAAGTAGAACCTTCTGTGCTGATGGTGCTTTCATTCTCCGCCTTTATTCAATAACTCTCTTCCTCCGCTTCTCAAACTCTGCTTTGAACCTGTGAGCTTCTCGGATCTCAATAAAGAGATCCTCTCCCAGCTCATGCACAATAGCTTCACTCACAGAATCTGAATCCTTGATGGAGGCTTCCTTGCGATCCAGTGCTTTCTCCACTTCTTCTCGAGGCAGTGCGAATATCTTGACATTCGTTTCTTCCTGGATTTGATCCATAAATGCCTCCAGAGCTTTCCCTGCCTGCAAGTCAGTATCACCTGACTGGTAGAATGCAGCCCGAGGAAGACCTCCCTGAACAATCATGATGCCTGCACCTCGATGGGAAGACAACACCAGATACCCTTCAATCTCTCTGTCTTTGAGAGTCCGCAGCAGAATCTCAAGGGCTGCCAGCTCTCGAACATGGGTAGAAATGATCTGATCTCCCTCTGAAATCCCAAAATAAGAGCGCACTTTCGTTATGGCTTCCAGTTCCTCTTCCTCGATACGATGGAAGACCTCCTGAGGAGTTCCCGACAACGCGAGGGCAGAATACTTCAGCACAGTCTTCAGATAGAGGGATTTCAATTCATGAAAATCAATAATTCCTTTTTCCAGGGAAAATATGAACAAGATCTTAAATAAAGCTTCATCTCCGTACTTCAACTCCGTTGCTGATTCATACAGAGCACCTACAGCCTTTCCTCCTGAGAAGAATACACAACCATCTCTAGGGGCCTCATCTTCTTCTGCAAAGACCCTGAAATACCCCGTGAGGGCACGCTGCTCAAGGTCGTCAAGAAGCTCCCAGAAATCAGTGACATGTACAGCCAATCGAAAGTCCAGCAGATCACCCTGCGGTATTTTCATGTTTGCTATCACCAGGTATCGTGTGTCTTCCGGTATGCTCTCCTTCTCAGGAATATCAGGTATAGCAGAGGTACTCACTGTCATTTCAGGGTAGTTGCCCATCAAGAGGGAAACTACTGACTCTTCAAGACTTCTCAAATCAACGAGCCCCTTGTCAAAGGGATAGAATGCACTATTATACGAAGCATCACCAAAAACCTGTTCCTTGCCAGATTCTGAATACCCACCTACAACATTCCCTCGTGAGAGGAATATATAGAAGTCCACAAGATCCTCTTTCTCCGTGGTCACCCTGATATATCCAGTCACTTTTTCCTGAACAGCCCTTTTCACAATGTCCGCCAGTGACACATCGGGCAGGCGGTACCAAGCGAGTTTACTGCCGTAGGGGACTTTCATGGGGGAGAATAGCATTTGATGAATATAAAGGTTTGGTCTACCGGTAAGGAGTCTGCGCCAATTCTCTCAGCTTTTTCACTCGTGAAGCCGTGGTTGGATGAGTAGACAGTAACTGGATGAGACTATCCGTTTTAAAGGGATTAACAATGAACAGGTGAGCTGTAGCAGGGCTGCCCTGTTTCAACGGCTTCCGTTTGACCACGTCTTCTATACGAATTAGAGCATCTGCCAGTGCATCGGGATTTCCAGAAATAACAGCTCCACTTTCATCTGCCTGATACTCACGGCCGCGTGAAATGGCCAGACGAATCAGCAAGGCTGCAAGAGGAATGAAAACAGCCAGGAGAACTACTCCAATGAGCTGTGAAGAGGAATCTCTTCGTGACCCTCTGGTCCAGAGCATCATGCGCCCCATGAATCCCAGATATCCAACAGTCCCCGCAAGAACAGCAGCAACTGTGGAAATGAACATGTCTCTGTTCTTGATGTGGCCCAGTTCATGAGCCAGTACTGCCTCCAACTCCTCTCTGCGCAGCAAACTGAGCGCACCACTGGTTACTGCCACGACGGCATTCTCTGGATTTCTCCCTGTGGCAAAAGCGTTGGGAGTCTCATTGTTGATGATAGCGATCTTTGGGGTGGGAAGCCCCGCCTTCAGCGCGAGCCCGGAGATCATGGAATAGAGCTCGGGAGCGATATTCTCCGATACAATGTCTGCTCTATACATTCTGAGTACGATTCTGTCAGAATACCAGTACGACACAAAATTCAAAGCCATGGCAAGGGCAAATGCAATGGTCACCATGATGAAGGGATCAACGCCAACTACCATTCCAACGATGTAGCCTGTTGCCATAAGGAGGCCAGTAAGAACAGCCATCAGGAGAGCAGTCTTCATGGCTGAAGGTGTCCTCTGAATTATATAAAGGTTGCCACACGAAAAGAAAGAAGGAGTAGAAGAGAGCTACACTCCGAAAAGAGAGAAGGGGGGCCATGAAGGAGAAAAAAATGATTTTCTTCCATAAATCTCTCAAGATCATGGTTATGATCCCTTTAAAAGAAACGGCTTAGAGGCAGAAATCCAGATGGTTCACAAAGGTGTCGGATATGGCTGTCTCAGTAGTCACATGGAAGTGCTCTCTGGTTCTCCATCCAGGAGAGCATTGCAGCTCTTTCCAAGAGGACAATTCCACAGCGAGCGGTGCCAGAGGACGAATTATGTTGAGCCGGTGATTATGCACGATTGCTAACTGAGTGCTGCAACCCAGCATAACCCGCAGTATTCGACCTGGCTGTGGTTCTGTTTCGTCAGTCTCCCGTGGTCACGTGAGAACTCCATCGCTGAAATAGGTGATGCTCTACTCCCAGTTGATCCAGGATTTTTCCCACCACGAAATCCACCAAATCCTCCACTGACTGAGGCTGATGATAGAAAGCAGGCATAGCAGGCAGAATAACACCCCCCTGCAGGGACAATCCCGCCATATTCTGCAGGAAGACTGTACTCAAGGGCGTTTCCCTGGGAACCAGCACCATTTTTCTCCGTTCCTTGAGGGCCACGGACGCACACCTGGTAATCAGAGTATCTGCAATTCCACAGGCAATCTTTGACAACGTTGAGGTCGAGCACGGGACCACAACTAGACTGTCAAATAGAAAGCTCCCCGATGAGAAAGGAGCGTCCAGTTCGCAATCTTCATACATCGTCCCCATCTTCTTGATATCCTCAAGAGAATACCCTGTCTCGCAAGCAATCAGATCCTTCCCATTTTCAGTAACGACCACATACTTCTCGCCTGGTAGAACCTCCAGAAGCCTGATTCCGTAGATTGCCCCTGAAGCACCTGTGATGCCTACCACGGTTTTCATTTTCACGCCTTCCACCTTGCGTTTCTCCTTATCAAGAGCACCAGTGAACCCTCAGTGGGCACTCCCAGAGTCTTGAACTGCCCCACCACAACCGTAGGCAGAAAATTGATTTCATTGATTTTTGCTCTTTCAGGCTCTTCCAATGCATCTATCAACTCAAAACTGATTCTTCCTCTGGATAAGAACGCAATGGCAGCGAGCATGGTAATGACTTTGTTGCAGTGAACAGAATCTCTTTCAATAAAGGCCTTCAGGGTCATAGGCTCTATCTCCAGCAGTTTCTCTTGAAGAGACTCCAGATGTGAAAGGTTCAGTTCGAAATTGACCTTGGGCTCTCCATAGGCCAGACCCACACCTCCCCTCTTGCAGGCCACGATACACTCTCCACAGGCAAAGCAGTCCATCTCAGCCAAGGGGTGAACCTCAATTCTGGACTCAAATGTGACATCTATTTTCTCACAGACACTCATGCAATCTCTGGTTTTGCAGGGCCTGCAACGGGAGGTGTCAAATACAAGGTTCAGCCTTTTCAGCATAAAGTAGTCTCTTACCATGAAGGAAACCACGGCATCCTCTGTCATCTCCCCTGTATATACCCTACCGTTAATGTACAAGGCGGGCCCTGAAAGCATATAATGCTGTACCAAATTGATGCTTTCTTGCATGTTTACCAGCCAGCTCTGTATGTTGGGAAGATTCTCCATCTCCTGGATGTAGGCAGGAATGTCTTTCTCATTTTCATAGAAGTAGATGATCCTCCCCTTGATTCCCCTCAGCTTCCTCAGGCTCACGTCTGAAATAGGTTTCTCCTCTCTCTCCGGTGGGTACGCTCTCTGTGGATACTGTGTGGGAGGGAGAGGGTAATGTAGAGGTCCATAGGATTCTTCAGGGGAGATATATGTGTCTATAACGACCTTTTCAGTAAAAGATAACCGTAGCGCCTGCTGGGGGCACACATCTGCGCAGTCGCCGCATAAGATGCACTCTGTCGGTCTCTTACGTACCACTTCAAAAATATTCACTCTGGTGGGACAGACCTCCAGGCAGTCCTCACATCTGGAGCATCGTGAAGGATCAAACTGAAGGTGGAGTGGAGCTATCTTGTTGAAAATTGCAGCCATAGCTCCCACTGGACACAAATATCGACACCAGAACCTGTGCACAAACAGAAATGAAACTAGCAACAAGAAGAAAATAGTAAGCCGGATAATAATCCACGTATCCACAGCAAATCCCACCACAAGCATGCGGGGAATTGCTGCTACCAATGTGCTGAACGGATTAACCCGGTCAAAATAGGGAGTTCCCGTGGTATAACACGCAACAAATACCCCTACCAACACAGCATATTTCACCTTCGTCATGATATTATGCACTGAGGTAGGAAGATCCAGGCCTCTAAACACATGTACAATATCCTGAAAGAATCCGAAAGGACAGGCCCATCCACAGAAAAACCGGCCGAAAATGGCAAATATCACAATCAAAACCCCTAAGGGATACCAGGGGACTGCTTTCTCCAGCAGATAAAACTGCAGTATCCTCAGTGGATCGGAGACAGAGGAATACTGATAAGGAGTGTACAGGAACGGTACTACCACATAGTACAAGGTGATGCCAATAGCTCCCATACTCACCACAACAATTGTCAGGATCTGGGCAATTCTACGAGGAGCTTTGTATGTCACAGGTGGGCCACCTCCTTTGCGGTGTCGGAGAGGTACTCCTCCACTCTGTCAGTGCTGGTACTGGTTCCTATGACTGCTCCTCTGTAAGAAACCACCACCAGAAAATCAGTTTTCTTCTCCAATCCCAGCTTCTGCAGGTTTTCACCCGCCTCCTGCGAGCCGTCATAGTACGTACCCCCATACTGAATTCCTGTAAGCCTGCAGAGCCTCAGTACCCTCTGGACCGCAAGATCGCACGACGGGCAGTCTACAGCAGAGAATACCGTTACTTCAACCTCAGGCTCCACTGCTGAACACAGAAAACAGGGATACATTCCAAAGGCTTCTGTGTGGTCTACCTGATAGCGCTGGAATCCTAGAAAAATCCCTGCAATTCCGATGAATACTGCTACTAACCAGATATATTTCATCTGTTCTTCTCCTCTTCCATATCTTAAATACTTTTTTCAAAAAAGGTTGGGGCTTCCTGGGACCCTTTTCTCGTGTTAGGAGAAACCCCAACCCCTGGAAATCAGAGTCGCAATCCTGGTAACACCTCCGAAGATTGCTACGTAATATTGATTAACAATACTATATAAAGCTTTCGGTTATTTATGCGTGTTAGAGGAAGAAGAGGGGGCTGTTTCTAAGTTGGTGAAAATGGTGAGGGCATACCACAAGATTGCCCCAGGATATACAGTTATTGCCTGGAGAATGAAAGAAGATGAAGAAGTCAAGATGGCAGAGGAGTTTTAGGGATTAATCAGAAGAGCACTGTTGAATGAAGGTGTGAAGAACAGGAAAAGGGAGAAAGTAACCTGAACGTTTATTAGTGGGCACATCCAGGAGGGAGGGTGAACGCAGTGAATCGTGGTTATGACATGTTGTCTGGTGGGATAATAGCAGCCACCATTGTGCTGCTCATTGCTCGTTGGGATATATTTCCGGTCTTTGTGGACATTTACTATCATGCGTCAGTTGCACTCTCATTTGAGAAGGCCGGGGGAATTGTCCTGTGGGATTTTTGGGAATTTGCACCACTGGGAAGGCCGCACCTGTACCCTCCACTGCTGCACGGTCTCATGATGGTCCTTTCAGAGGGTTCAACTATGGTCACAGCTTCCCGGATTACCAGCTTTGTGATGTTTCCTGCGTCTCTGGGTACCATGTGGTGGGTTTCAAGAGGAATCTACTCGCCTCGAACTGCCTTCTACTCTGTACTGGTGCTGGCACCCTGCTACGAATATTTCAACCTGCAATCTGTCACCTCAGCTGCAGCCCTGGTTCTTGCGGCAGTGCCTTTGTTGTTTTACTGGTTTGAAAAAGGAAAGTACGTGGCAGCGATGGTGATCCTGGCTGGCTGTCTGTACACGCACATCAGCATGGGGCCCATCGTGTTGTGTGCCTTCTTCCTGTACAGTGTCGTGAGCAAGAGGACTCTCGCTGGTGCCAAGATAGCAGGAGGTTCTCTGCTTCTCTACGTCCCGTGGCTTTTCCACATTGTGAGAAATCTAAGCAACCTGTCCGCAAGTTCTCCCAATTCAAGTGTGTTCATACTGATCGTTCCCTGGCTACTGGGGATACTGGGCAGTATCATATCCATAAAGAAAAAAGGTGAGTTCCTGATCCCTGTGTGTATTCTGGTATGCATGGTACCCATGGCCTTCACGTATGCAGGACGGTTTGCTGGCCACGCACTGCTTCCCCTTTCTATGCTCTCTGGGATTTTCATGTCTCATGTTGAGGGACTCATTTCACCACGCAGGAGGAACGTGCTTGTTGTGACATCACTGATAGTCCTGTCACTGGCTGCTCCCACTGTGGGCATAGTAGGTGGGAGAGGGGTGGATAGGGGAATGAAAGTCACAAGAACTACTGATCCAGGAATCCCGAGCGGGGAGGACATCCTCAGACTCTCCACTCAGAGAGAGGAAAGGCCTCCACTAAATCAGAAGCCATCCTCACGGCTCACCCTCAGAATTCCTTCACTGTTCCTCATACTTCTTAGAATGCCCTCAGATTCCTATTTGAATCAAGAAAACTTGGCAATGGTACAGGTAATCAGGAGAAATTCCCAGGAAAACGAGATTGTTTTTATTCCCAGCGGAATCATGGGATGCTTCGTGACTGCTACTACAGGCAGGCCCCAGACCCTGGGCATGTGGCAGGAAGTCGCATCTGATTACCAGCCAGACCCCACGTCTGCCTCTGTTTTTGTACTACCGAAAGGGAGACGGGCACCCTCCCAGCTCATCAAG
>JACVGW010000057.1:3117-8614 GCA_018992565.1 Theionarchaea archaeon | reverse complement strand
ATGTGGCAGGAAGTCGCATCTGATTACCAGCCAGACCCCACGTCTGCCTCTGTTTTTGTACTACCGAAAGGGAGACGGGCACCCTCCCAGCTCATCAAGGTTGGAGACACAGAAGAATGGGAAGTGTACAGAGCACCGACCAAGAAGACAGGAGACATTCCCCATGCTGTCATCAGTACTGAGCTTGTATACGGCATTCTAGCCGCTGCATTTGTCTCAATAGTGTATGATATTGTGAGGAAGAAGAAGTAGAACCCCGGACAAGCTCAAAAAGGAGTGACATACTTAAGAGTGAACCCATTACCACACGCAATGCACACTATCCACCTCTCACAGCCTCTGAATCTTTACCACACCTTGAATTCTGGACAGGTGTTCAGGTGGCACAATCGAAACGGTACATGGGAAGGGATTGTCAGAGGAGAATTCATTCGCCTCTTTGAGAACGATGGCATCCACTGCACGTGTGATGAGGATTTTCTGATATGGTACTTCAGACTGGATGATGATCTGGACACCATTCTATCCACTATTGACAAAGACATCCACATACACAGGGCAACAACTGTATTACATGGGCTTCGTCTCATTCGCCAGGACCCATGGGAGTGCCTCATCTCTTTCATCTGCTCCTCTTTCAACAATGTCGCCCGCATCAAGCAGATAGTAGAGAAGCTGTGCAGGGCTTTTGGTGCTCCTTTGCCCTCTTGTAGAGGATATGAATTTCCTTCTCCTGAAACTCTGGCTGATGCACCTGTTGAAGTACTGCGAAAATGCGGGCTTGGCTACAGAGATGTCTATGTGCAGAAGACAGCACAGGCACTCGTTGATGGATTCCCCCTTTATGAACTGAGAAAGATGCCGTATCTGGAAGCCAAGAAAGCACTTCTCCAGCTTCCAGGTGTTGGTCACAAGGTGGCTGATTGTGTTCTCCTGTTTTCCCTGGACAATCTGGAAGCATTTCCCTGCGATACCCACGTCAGGAGCTGTATTACACAGCTCTACAACCCCACAATAGACGTCAGCACCTTTGGCCGACAGTACTTTGGTCCATATGCAGGATATGCCAACCATTATCTATTTCATTACCAGCGTTCACATAACACCTGGTGATACTGATGAACGATATCAGCCTTATTGAAGGACTGAAGACAAGAAGAAGCATTCGTTCGTATCTGGACAAGCCTGTCCCTGATAGTCTTATTGAAGAACTCTTGGACGTTGTTCGATGGGCACCTTCTTCCAGCAATAACCAACCCTGGCGGTTTGTGGTGGTCAGGGATCAGCAGAAAAAAGAGAACTTACGGGGGGGATTGCGCGACGCTGTGATACCTTTCAGCAAGCACATTGTGGAAGCCCCTGTAGTCTTTGTAGCATGGTATACTCCTTCGATTATTTTGAAGAAGTGGCAGATTTCTGATGTGTCCAACGCAGTCACGTATTTGCTGCTTGCAGCCCACGCGCGGGGGCTTGGGACATGCTGGATTGGCTGGTTCTCAGAAGAGAGGGTCAAGAAGACCCTGAACCTTCCCAGGAACGCAGTAGTGGTAGCAGTTGTAACAGCAGGGTACACCTCTGAAAACCCAGAACCCAGAAGGAGAAAGCCTATCTCTGATATAACATACAGAGAGACCTTTGATACCTCCTGGTAGTCCAGGTAGAGACAGAGAATACTCGCAGGCCTATATCTGGATCATGGCAGTATGCAGTGAACCCTCACTGAATACGGCCTTCCATGACAAACTATTTAAAAAAGAGATAAGTAACGTGTCATCATGCACTTAAAATCCTTCCTTTATTCACACATTCCTTCCTTCTTGATGCGCCCTTTATACTATGTGTATGAAGGGCATCTCATTGATGAGATCCAAAAGGGGACTATCCCGAGACATATAGGCATTATCATGGACGGAAACAGGCGGTTCGCCAGGGAAATCGGAGTATTGACCATGAAGGGGCATCAGCAAGGGGCCTCGAAGATCGAGGAAATTCTTGACTGGTGCAGCGAACTGCAGATCAAAGAGGTTACCGTATATGCATTCTCTACAGAGAACTTCAACCGCCCCAGGAAGGAGGTCAATCACTTAATGGATCTGTTCGAAAGGAAATTCTACGAAATTGCAGAAGATGAAAGAATACACAGGAACAGAATCCGCGTGAAAGCCCTAGGCAATTTGAACCTTCTTCCTCAAAGGGTTGGAAAGGCTATCCGGACTGCAGAGGAAGCAACCAGCCACTATGATAAGCAGCTCTTCAATGTGTGTATAGCATATGGGGGACGGCTGGAGATTATTGAGGCGTTCAAGAAGGTGGCCAGGAAAATAACAGATGGCAATTTCAAGGTGGAAAATATTACAGAGAAGGTCATAAAAGACCATTTGTACAGGGCAGGACCAGATCCCGATCTCATTATCAGAACAGGTGGAGAAGTCAGGCTGAGCAATTTTCTCCTGTTTCAGGCTGCCTACTCAGAACTGTTTTTCTGCGATATTTACTTTCCTGCCTTCAGAAAAGTGGATTTCCTCAGAATCATCCGGGAATTCCAAAAGAGAAAGAGAAGGTTTGGTACATAGGTGTATATCTGTCCATCCAGAGCCTGTTGAAGGCATGATAAGGGAGGGGGCATGAATCAAAAAATCCACACCTTTTTAAGTATGCAGATGATGGCTCTACGTATGAAGTATGGATGGATTATTTTGCTGCTGCTGGCTGCAGGCTGTATTGGGCAGAATCCTGCACCATCTGGATCAAGTACGCCCTCATCCTCACCCCAGCCGTCCAGCGGACCCCAAATGTACAAGGACCTCACAGATACACAGATCCTGGAATTGATGGATCAGCTCTCTCCTGTGGTCCTCTATTTGTACAGCTCCACCTGCTCAACTTGTGAGACGGCCAAGCCACTGGTTGAAGAGCTCTATGAAACGTATCATCTGAGTATCATCTGGGTCAACAGACAGGAAAACAAGGCAATCTTTGATATGTTCAATTTCGCCTACTACCCCGCCATATACATTCACACAGACTCTGAAGTCTACATCCACTTTGGGGAATCTGATTCTCTTACCCGCACTTACCAGCAGATCATAGATGGAACTCTCGTAGGTATGCACAGAGTGGAGTATACCATACAGGACACAAACATACTCATCCCCACCAGTGCTCTCATCCCCGACACTCTGTATTATCTGGACTACGACAGGCACCGAATATTCGTTTTTATCTCAAGGACAGCCACGCTGTTTGTCTTTTCTGGATCTCAGAATTGCGAGACGGGTTGGCTGTACCTTAAGGACGATCTGCTCTATGATGGAGAGAATGCAGGTCGGTGGCAGCGAGACACTCTTTTCCCTCATGGAGGTAACTGTGGCGGGCTTGTCCTGGTTCCTCATGATGTGACAGGTTCCTCCATTGTCATTTCCGTTGAAACCATGGAGGTGTATCTATGAAAGCAACAGACTATTTCAATTCAGGGTTCAACTGTGCTCAATCAGTCCTCCTGGTCTTGTCAGAGAGTGAAGGCGAGACATGTTCGTGCATCCCGGCCATTGCTGAAGGGTTTGGATCTGGAATAAAGACAGGAAGTGTATGTGGAGCAGTGACTGGTGCTGTCATGGGCATTGGACTGCAGTACGGCCGGAAAGATCCAGAGGACAAATCGTCCAAGACCCATGTGGACACCTTGACGAGAGAATTCTTGAGGAGATTCACAGAAGAACATGGAACCATACTGTGCTGTGAGCTCTTGGGCGAGGATGTTACCACAGAACAGGGGATACAGCATTACAGAGAGAAAAATCTGCACGAAAAATGTGAGTCCTTCATAGCTACTGCGACTCGGATTGCTCAGACTTTGCTTTCTCCTGAATGAACTGATAATATTCTTTGAGTTTTTCTTTCAATTCTTCCTCTTCTGGAGACCCTGTACTGGGTATTCCATCAAACTCATTCTGCAGACGTGCATAGTGGTTATAGGCATCCACAAGATCACCCACTGGCCCATCCATGAGCGCATCACACTTGCGGGAGAGGTCTTTCAGTCTCTGAATATCCTGAAGCCTCTTCCCCTTCTCTTTGATTTTGTCTTTGAGATTCACCATGCTCTGTTTAATCTGCTGGGCTTCTTCAAGCTCGTGCTCTTCCTGGACGAACTTCTGTTCCTGTTTTCTGAATTCCCTTACCAGCGACTTGAAGGTGTCAGGACTTTGAGTATCCAGCTGCGACTCAATAGTGTCAAGAGTCCTGAAAATGCCAGGTTCACCCGCATCTCTAAACAAGGGCTTCTCTCGATTCTTCTGCTGGGGTTTCTCCAGCTCTTTCTCCGGGACATAATCAGGCAATTCAGACCCACCCTTCCTCCTTCTGAGCCACCATACTGCTATCACCAAAGCACCTGCAGGCAGCAACAGGAAGAGATATGAAATGTATCCTTCTCCCTTCCGCTGGCTCTGGATTTCTCCTATTTCATCAAGGCGTGCCTGGCATTCAGCAGCCCTCCCATCTCCCAGTATTGCATATAGAGACTTCGCCTGCTGGTAGTAAATGGGAGCATTGACATAATCTTTCTGGTAAAAGGACTCTTCTGCCTGAGTGTACAGTTGATTTGCCTCTATATACTGCTCACATTTCAGTATGTATTCCTCACACAGGACAGCATTGTCTGTGTCGTTCCTATCTTCAAATACCGTCTGTGCCTGGCCGAAGACCACCTTCGCCTGCAAGTACTTCTCACTATTGAACAGGGTGACTGCTTCTGAAAAGTAGTCATATTCTTCAGGTGCTCCCTGAACAGTGAGATATTCATGGAAGGTGTCAGAGTACTCTATATTCTCCTGATAGTATGACATGTACAACGCAAAATGATGCTGTCCTGGATAGGCTATCCATTCAAAAGTCACTCCTGATGAGGAACGATGGCTGACAGGGACAACTTTCACATCATACAATTCATCGTTGAGAAACAGCCTGCATGTTGCCTCAATATCCTGATCATAGCTCTTGTTGGCCAACCTGACGATGAGGGTTACCTGTTCTCCTGGTTGAGGCTCCTGCGGGGAAAACGTGAAGGAAGTAACCTCTAATTGAGACACAGCCAGATAAGGAATGAGCAGAAACAAGATGAGAGCACATACCTTGTTCATGATGGTTATTGTCCATCAGACTTATAAGAGTTTTGGTTTTTTTGGGGCTTTCTCTCTTAAGAGACAGAAGTAAAACCTTTTTAAGGACCTGCTAGATGTCGTACCATGACCACAACATGGGGAGAAGACTATGTCACTCTGGCTCTGAGAGTAGAAAAGCACTTTGAAGGTTTTGTTGATGCATACTGCGGACCACAAGAACTGAAGGCCAGAATCGAAAAAGAAGAAAAGGAGTCTCTGGACTATCTCTTGCTTCAGGCTGAGCATCTGGAAGCCACTATACCTGAAGGAGACAGAGCCCGCAGAGTATACCTTGAAAAACAGGTTACGGGAATCAAGACGACGCTTAGAGTATT
>JACVGW010000057.1:0-3017 GCA_018992565.1 Theionarchaea archaeon | reverse complement strand
CCTGAAGAAGAACATATAGACTTTGTCCTGGTGCATGACAAACCCTGGAGTGGCTACAACTGGTATGTGGGAGAGTACACATCCAGGGTGGAAATCAACACAGATATCCCCATACAGGTTACAGGGTTGCCTCTTCTCATATCTCATGAAGGGTATCCAGGTCATCATACAGACCATGTCATTAAAGAAAAAGTTCTCTACAGGGAGAAGGGGTTTCTTGAAGCTTCCATTTTTGTGTATAATACACCAGAATGCTTGATCAGCGAAGGAGTGGCTAATGCAGGATTTACCCTCATTTTTGAAAATAGAAGAGAAGTCTATGGATATTTGAACAGGGAATTCCAGGCTGGGCTTGATGTAGATACTGAAACAGCCATTTCAGAAGCCTTCAATGTACTGTCACGGTGCAGCGGTAATGCAGCCTTGATGGTCCACCAGGAAAATTGCGATCCCAAAGAAGCCGTGGAATACCTGGTGGAAATGGGACTGACCACAAAGAACCGCGCAGAAAAACAGATGGAATTTATCACCCACCCACTGTTCAGTCCATACATATTCAATTACACTGTCGGAGAGGATATTGTAAGAGAGGCATACAAAACAATTGATCCCAAAACAATATATGAAACCCAGGTATGTCCTTCAAATATTGCATATTTGAGCTGAATCACGAGAGTCCAAGCAGTGCAGCTACTTTGCCCGAAACGGATTGGGGAGGGTGCCATCCACGTGGACAGGGTTTCCATTCTCTGACTGTAGTATCCCAGGTCTGGTACGAATCTCTACAAAGTCGCCAGCTTGCATTAGTTTTGGTCCCCAGCTCATCGTATATGTCAACTCTTACCACAGATTCAAATTTATCTCTATGCTCTACTCTGTGCAGGCTTCCGTCAGGATGCGTGGACACAACTGTCTTCCACACCTTTTCTGGTACTGAAGAAAAAACAGGAAATAACTCGCTTTCCACAGTAACCCAGGTATTGGTCTTGATGTCATAGTAGCCTCTTACGACGTCCTCTTCGCAGACGACACTCACGAGATACGGCGATTTCAGGTTATATGTCCTCAAGTAATAGGAAGGTACTCTGGAAGGGATGACTTCCACCTGGGGATTTTTCACCTTGAGGTTCTTCATTACCTGTTTCATCCTCCTCTCCGTTCGATAAACAGTGACTGAGTCCCAGGCGAGAATCAAGGGAATAAAAATAGCTATGAGATTCATATCTACATCAATCATTTCGTTGAAAAAGAGAAAAAAGACCAATCCTACAACGCCAATGTAAACTACCAGTAATTGGACTTTCTGAGTCTTGTATATCCAAACCCCTGCTATTGCCAGCAATACAACGCCTGCCAATGAGTAATCTCCCTCTATGAGGATGAACCCTACCATGGCCAGTATTGCTGCGATGGAATCACCCATCCGCACACGAGCCATAACCTATGTACTGCCCTATCCTTAAAATCCTTTCTGCTTACTGAAAACCAGACACTATTTAAATCCTGGAGGTGACAGTATTCCAATGAGAGGACTAAAGGTGCCAAAACGTCAAGGCGAATCAGTTCATAAATACCTCGTAGAGAAAAATGCTCTCTTGAAAGGTTATAAGATCAAGAGAAACGACGAATTTCTATATTTTCCGCTCAATGGGGAAGTTCCAGGATATGAAATCGTGGACATGGATTTTGAGAAGAGCTCATCCCACCCTGAGTCTCTCTGTAAATTCGGGCTGAAGAGCTATGACACTATTGGAGATATCGCTATTGTGGATATTCCAGAAGAGCTGGAAGACAAGAAGGAGGATATTGCCCACATCCTGTTGAACCGTCGTTCCATCCAGACAGTGGTGAGAAAGACTTCCAGGATCTCAGGAACCCTCCGCACCCGGACGTATGAACACCTTTCTGGAGAAGAAAAAACAGTGACCATCCACAAGGAATACGGGCTTCTATTCAAGGTGGATATTGAAAAGGTCTATTTCAATCCCCGTCTATCAACAGAACGGTGGAGAATTGCCCAGGACGTCAAACCAGGTGAGGTTGTCATTGACATGTTCTGCGGCGTGGGTCCTTTTTCCATCATGATTGCCAAGAATGCGCAGCCTGAAGTAGTATATGCAATTGATATTAACCCCCGGGCTATTGAGCTCCTGAGAGAGAATATTGTTCTGAACAAAGTGAATAAGGTAGTCCCAATTCTGGGCGATGCCAGGAAAAAGATAGCTCTCCTCGGATATGCAGATAGGATAATCATGAATTTGCCTCAAAATGCTTTTGAGTTTCTTCCAGAAGCCCTCTCTCACGGGAAGATAGTTCATTACTACTGTATTACCTCTGACATTGAAAGAGAATATGAAAGAATTCATGCTCTCCGCCAGAATCTGGGACACACCATACATATCATGAGTCAGACGACAGTCAAATCATATGCTCCGGACATGGATATGTACCGCATTGACTTGACTACTATGTGATCACTCCACAATTCTCCCATCTTTCAACAGAATTGACTTCTGAGTTGCTTTTCCGATTTCAGGATCATGCGTCACAACGATCAGTGTGGTCCCCATACGCTGGTTCAAATCCTGGAGTAGGCTCATGATCTCCTTGCCTGTCTTTGAGTCCACATTTCCCGTGGGTTCATCTGCCAGAATGATGGATGGGTCATTGATTAACGCTCTGGCCATGGCCACACGCTGCTGCTCCCCTCCCGACATCTCTGAAGGCTTGTGCAGCATCCTCTTCTGGAGTCCAACAGTCTCCAGCAGCTCTCTGGCTTTTTTGTATCCCTTCACCCTCGGAGTACCTGTAGGAACGAGAGGGATCAATACGTTCTCAATGGCACTGAGAGTTGGAATCAGATTGAAGGATTGAAAGACGAATCCAACCTTCTTTCTCCTCAACTGGTACAGCACTGCTTCATCAACGCGTGACAAGTCAATTCCATCGAAGAAGACTGTGCCTGATGAAGGCTTATCCAGCGCCCCCAACAGATTCAGCAGCGTTGATTTTCCAGA
>JACVGW010000134.1 GCA_018992565.1 Theionarchaea archaeon | reverse complement strand
TGCGGGGGATGGGATTTGAACCCACGCATCACTTCTGAACTGGATTTCTTATCAAAGGCTTAAACCCTTTTTCTGTGATCTTAAGTCCAGCGCCTTTGACCAGTCTCGGCAACCCCCGCCTATCATCATACCATCCTTACTGCTTATAAGCCTTTTCCTGTGCCTTCAGACTGTTCAAGAGACATATTGTCTGGAGTTTCAGTTACATCACCCTCTAAAATTCTGCTCCACGTACAGCCCGCCAAACACAATACATAGATACTCTGTCTGCATGAGAAGCCCCCAACACCCTGCCACTTCTGCTGGCCGATAGGCCATCATACACTGACACAATTCCCAGGCTTGTCCATATCATTGCAATACACTCCCTCGTGAGTTTTCATATCTGACTCACAAGATCCAAAAGGTTCAAGTCTGTGAACGAGTACAGAATAGTCTACATGCACTGAATTGAAAATGATACATTGAATGCCAATACAGAAGAATATGTGCTGCCCTTTCCAGCAACGAGGTACAAAATTAGAAAGAACAGGGGATCTCTTTTTCAGATCACATCTCAGCATTGAAAGGGATTCCTACATGTGTTTTCTTGCGTAACGAGCGGTGACATGTGACCACCCCGTCTGGCAGAATCAGCTTTCTATTTCTTCTGTTCAGTTATCACTTTGTATGCAGCAGGATTCCTGTCTTCCAGCAGGTTGTTCCTGGATGTGATAAACTTGTTATCAGCTTCTTCCAACACAATCTCCCGAACAGCTACTTCCTCCATCACTCCCGCCCGATACAGAACGTTCCCCTTTGAATCTACGATTTGTGACTGTCCAATGAAATGCAGCCCCCGCTCCTCACCCACACGGTTGCAGGTTACAGAAAAGACGCGGTTTTCAAGAGAGCGCAAAGCCATAGCATCCGGGCAGTATGGCAGAATCAAGTTTGAAGGGTGAGCAATCAGTCTGGCACCCTGTAACATCAGCGTACGGGCAGACTCCGGAAAGAAATAGTCGAAACACACCATCACACCAATAGAATTGACCACCAGAAATTCACTTCCCGGCTGAAAGAATTTCTTTTCATCAAGAAAGAGATGGATTTTCCGGTACACCCTAAGGATATCGCCTTCAATATATACTGCAGAATTATAGAACCTATTCTTGTACTTCTCGCAGATTCCTGCCACAATAACAATGTTCCTGTCAGTTGATGCTTCCTGCAGCTTCTCTGTGGTGTACCCTGGAATTGGCTCTGCAACCTTCTGGACTTCCTCCATACTCTGAAAGGCGTAACCGGAATGAAAGAGTTCAGGGAGCACCACCACGTCTGCATCTATTCTCTCCACGCAGCTCAATGCTTTGTTCACATTATACTCCGTATTCAGGAGTTGTGGCTCCATCTGGAAAAACCCAACTCTCATTTAGATTCCCCTTTCTTCACCTGTCCCTGCGGATAGTAGTTTATCAAGAGCATGACTGCCTTGTCATACAGAATCCGGGAGAATTCATCCACTTCCTCCTCTGTCATATGATCAATATTGATACTGTGGGTAGAGGTGATGTATTTTCGTTTCTTGACAATAGAAATTTCAAGGGCTACTTTCTCGTCTTCAGGCATAGAATGAATTAGGTCTCCGCCATATAAATATGCTCCCCTCTTCTCCACTCTTGCCTTCTTCCTCTTTTTCGAGAACCTTCACAAACATTTATAAACATTCTCTAGAAGTCTGAGGGAGGTGGATCTATGATAGAGGAAAAGCACGTTAATGTACTGAAAACCATAGTTGGAGAAGACTTTGTAACCACTTCAAAACCTATCAGAGTTAGTTATATTGCAAAATCTATTATGGATATTGATTCTGAGACTGCAGATGTCATCATTCGGCCGGAATCTGTGGAAGAAATTCAGGAAATCCTCAAATATGCTAATGAACATAAAATACCGGTAACCCCCCAGTCCAAGGGGTTATCTGGTGGTACTGCCACCCCTACTATTCCTGGGGGGATATTGCTTGACCTGTCCAGGATGGACAAGATCATTGAGGTAGACCTTGACTCCAGGTACATGGTGGTGGAGCCGGGTGTCACCAATGGCCAGATTTGGGGTTACTTCAGAGAGCACTACCCTGAGTGGGTACCTCCGATACCTGACGGAGCCCCCTCTGAAGGAAGTGTTGTAGGAAATACGCTGGATAGAGGGTTCTCTGTGGTCACCAGCAAATACGGACCACAGGCGGACCTGTGTCTGGGGTTGGAGGTGGTCCTGCCCACTGGTGAAGTTCTCAAGACCGGGTCGTGGGCCTTGCCAGGAGCCAAGCCTTTCTACCGATGGGGTATTGGACCTGATATGACGGGGCTCTTCCTGGGAGCTCAGGGGACCATGGGTGTCATTACCAAATTGGCCACACAGATAGTTCCACACATGCCCTACATCGACCTGGAGCTTCTTGGATTCGAGACAGCCCAAGAGCTGCAGGATATCTCACTTGACATATTAAAACAGGAGATTGGTGTCATGGTTCAGGGGGGTCCCTGGTGGCTGGTACCTGGTGTCAGGCAGAGGGAAGAACTCGAAAAGCAGGGACTGCTGGACATTGATGCATGGAGACAGAAGAAATACTACGTTCCCAATTACATGATGAACTTTGAAATCTGGGCAAAAACTGAGCCTGAACTACAAGAACAAAAGCAGACTATAAAGGAAATCGTAGAAGAATGGCGAAACAAGGGAGCCAAAGCAGAAATACTGCCTATTCATCCCAAGGCAAAGGCGACGCGACTGAAGAAACCCAACAAGATTGCCATCCCCTATGCATCGTATGAGAGGACCAGCAAGAAAGGCGGTGGATTCTTGTTCATTACTTGGTACTTACCCTGGAAAGACACAGCCGAGTTCTGTCAAATCTGTGAAGACGAAATGCCCAAGTACGGGTTCGATCCCATCTACTGGGTAGCATCCATCAAGAATGGAAGAGACTGTATTGGCATGCCCATTGTGTGCTACAGTGCCCAGGATCCTGAATCAGTGAAAGCAGTCAATGAATTTGACAAGGCTACCTCAGAAATCTTCCTAGACAGAGGATGGCTGAATTACCGCCCCAGGAAGCTCGTTCATGCTCCCATGATGTACGAGAGAGCACCTGATTACTACAACATGCTGGTGAAGTTCAAGAAGCTGCTTGATCCCAATGGAATCATGCATCCGGGGAGTCTGAACATGAATTTCCTGGAGGGATACCCATGAAACAGATAGAGGACTTTGCTCCATATGTGTACACGTGTATACACTGCAAGTTCTGCCAGTCAACCTGGACAGATGAACCTGAAAAAGGATTCCCGGAAGGATGTCCTGCAGGTAAGAAGTTCGAGTGGGAAGCGTTCTACGGTTCAGGCAGAATGCAGATTATCAGGGCATACCTGGATGGGAACTTGGAGCTTGATGATGAGCTGGCAGACATCCTGTACAAGTGCTCCTGCTGTGGCAATTGCAAGGTGCAGTGCGAGAATGACATACCAACTGTAGATATTTATGAAGCCATGCGCGCCCGGCTGGTGGAGAAAGGGCTGGGAAGTCTCCCCGCTCACAAGCCATTGGTCACTTCGATTAAGAACTATGACAATCCCTGGCAGCAGCCCAGGTCAGGACGCGCTCGGTGGGCGCGGAAGCTTGATGTGGACGTACCTGATATCAAGAAAGGAGGAGACGTCCTGTACTACGTGGGATGCACAGCCTCGTATGATCCTAACCTCAAGATACTGGCAGAGAATACGGCGAGAATCTTCAGCAAAGCAGGGATAAAGTTCGGCATTCTGGGAAAGGATGAGCGCTGTTGTGGTTCTACCTTGCTGAGGATGGGTGAACGGGAGATTGGCCTGGGACTGGCAGAGGACAATATAAAATCCTTCAACAACCTGGGCATTGATACTATTGTTACCTCATGTGCAGGATGTTTCAAGACGATATCCCAGGACTATCCTGAAATTGCAGAGCTGAAGCCTGAAGTCCTACATACTGTCCAGTACCTGGATCGGTTGATCAAGGAAGGCAATCTGGAATTCACCAAAGAAGTTGATTTGCGGGTGACCTACCATGACCCCTGTCATCTGGGAAAGCACAACGAGGTGACAGAAGCCCCTCGCAACGTGCTGAAGGCAATTCCAGGTGTAGAACTGGTGGAAATGAAGAGACATGGTGTGGACTCATGGTGTTGCGGTGCAGGCGGTGGCGTGAGAACAGCATTCCTGGATTGGGCCACCGAATCTGCAGCAGAACGGGTGAGGGAAGCTGAATCCACAGGAGTTGATACCCTGGTTTCCGCCTGTCCATTCTGCTATCAGAACATTGAGACTGCCATCAA
>JACVGW010000056.1:14078-18186 GCA_018992565.1 Theionarchaea archaeon | reverse complement strand
GTGGGGACTTCCAGCACAGCCATTAGACCTCCATTCACTGCCAGGGCCAGCCCAATGACACTGTATGAAAATCCCCGGTCCAGGAGATAAACCATCCAGTATATCCACACCACGGCAAATGTAGCGTCCAGAGCTGTATGGATATAGAACAGCCCGCAGAGCCTTCCTTCGTCTTTCTTCAGCACATTCATGGTACTCTCCTGGATCTCAGAGCAGATTTACCGTTGTATCAACGGACAATGAGTTGAATTCGATGCCCGTATATAAATGTTCTGTCAGCTCAGGTTACTGTACTGCTGCTCTCACGTCCAGCAGGTTGATCAATAACACCATCAGAACGTGAGGTGAGTTGGGATTACCTTCTGAAAGTCAGACGTCGTCCAGCCAGTTCCATTGGCTACCAAAATGCGTCCTCGAATGTCCCCACGCCCCCACCCAGATCACATAATGTGATGACTCTGTTCTCAGCTTTCAGGCGGAATCTGAATTCCTGAGGTGCAACCACGTATTCAATATACTGCTGTGAACCTCCTCCTTTCATGGAGTACTGCTTTGTGGCATAGATTTTCAGGACAATTTCAAGTTCTTTTTCTCCATCCCGGCCATTGATAACCCACGTGTCACCTTCCTTCACTATCTCCAGGTTTGGATTGGTGAGCTTCATTATGGTACCGCTTTCTGAATCACAAAAAGTCAGAGACTTGCGAAGATAGGTCTTTGAGTTCTTTCCTGTCTTGAGGCAGAAGAGTGTCACTGATGAACCATTCTTGAAAACCACTCTTCCCCAGTGAAATGGACCAAAAATCGTGGCTCCCACCACTTTCTGCAGATGCGCTGTCCCTTCAAAGGGGTTGCCGAGTAGAGTTCCGCGTGCATCCAGGAAGATATTAACCCACCCCATCCCAAAAGGAGGCAGGAACACTCCGTACGCTTCTCTGGTTATGAGGTGCTCCCCTTGGGTGATGTCAAGATCTACGATATCTTCAATTTTCAATTTGTACTGGGGATACTTACCAGCAAAAGTCATTTTTCTCTCTGAAATTGTTGTGATAACCTCGTTCTCCAGGATTTCTACAAAAGCGTTGGTGTCTCCAAGGTCTTGAAGCCCATTCCCATCATATATCCAGCCAGCTGTGACTGCTTTCAACCCATCTTTTCTTGGCCTCCTGAATGTCATTTCCTCATTGTTGAACAGCATTTTTTTCCCGTATTTTCTGAATATCAACTGCATGAACTGCACTGGGGTTCCATTATTTTGGCCAAAGAAAAGAAACCACCAGTACTCTTTTCCCAGTGGTGGCAGTGTTTCTGCACTGTACATCATTCTGTCAAGCAGTTCACTGTCTACACGGGAACCTGTGGACGAGAGGTCTCTTATGAGGCTGTATGTTTCCAGGAGCCCGGTTTCTCTATTCATCATGTTCACCACCAGGTATGTTGCCATTGAGGATTTTACCCAAAATCTCATTCTCTCTCAGGGTATCATTCCAGGACAGCATTTTTTCTCTTGCATGCGAAAGACTGAGGCACAATGTCAGAGCAAGACATAATCTGAATCCATTCAGGACTTTCCTTTCACCCTCTATCCTTTTGAAAGTGGAGACATAATTTGCTGGATTGAGCAGTGAATTAACCTTGAAGGAGTTAGTAGTCACCTCATCCAGGTTAAAATTCATACCTATAGATGAGCCGTCTTCTTTTCCACGGATTATTCTCACATATTCCACGCTCCGGTCTGTAGTTCTCACGACATAGCTGACCACCTGTCCATCGAACATCAAAGAAAGCTGAATGAGCTGTGGTCCCAGAATCCTCAGAAATGTGGACATTTCTATAATGTCGTGTATACGCATATTCCTTTCATTTTCTTCCAGCTCAGCATCTGTGAGTGCATTCAAGAATACTTCCATATGGTCTTTCATTCCGTGAGCTCTCAAGTCGTAGCCAACATCTCTGGCAAACTTTGCTTTTGAGACTACGTCATGCACGAACTGCACCAGTGACATCTTTTCGTCAGCTCTCTTGTTCAGGATGCTGGCTCTATCCAGGAATGTGTTGAGGGTCCAGAACCGTGCTGTACAATAGCTCTGCATTCTCTCCAGCTCTCGCGCTGTCAGTGGTGTTGACCTGAACACAGAATGCATTTCATCATATTTCGTCCAATCACGTTCAAAGATGAGACCACTCGTTTCCAGTTCCTGATAGAATCCTGTCCCGGGAAAGGGTGTCGCTATGCCAAATGCACAGTTCATCAGTCCGATTTCTTTGGCATAGACAGGAAATTGCTTTATGAGCTCTGTGCCCTGGCCTGGCAACCCGATAACAAAGGTACCAGATACATTTGCCCCGTGTTCTCGTAGTATTCTTACAGCCTCCCTTTGCATGTCAAGCGTTGTCCCCTTCCTGACATTGTCCAGGTCTTCCTGGCTCACACTTTCAAATCCCATTTCATAGTTCAAAATACCACTATCACACATCTTCTTCACAAGTTCAGGATGCCTGACGATGCCATCTACACGCGTCATGACAGAGAACATGATATCCAGGCTCTGTTCCTGTAGTAGATCGCACAACCGGTTGATTCTCACGGGGTCGCCTATAAAATGAGGATCTGTCACAAGAATTCGCAGCTTCTTCCCCTGATGAAATGATACGATTTCAGACAGTTCTTTCATGATGTTTTCAGGCGACCTGAACCGCATGTGGCTGTTACTCATATAAGGTTCGCAACAGAAAATGCACCTCCCCCAGCAGCCACGCGACATTGAAATCACGTCAAATTCTCTGCCACTATTGTCCAGGTGATCTCTGTATTTGTGCCTCCTGTAGTTCCTTGCGGGGAACGGAAGAGAATCCAGATTCTCCACGACATGCCTGTCAGGGTTATGTGTGATCTTTCCATTCTTTTTGTAGGAGACACCGGATACATCCTCAAGAGAGTCTGTCCGAACCAGCTCCTTCATGGTAGACTCACCCTCCCCCCTGACGATAATATCAACCTGTGAGTGGGAGAGCAATTCGTCTGGAATTGCAGTAGGGTGGTAACCGCCTACCACAGTGGTACTGCCGGCTTTCCTGGCTGTTCCAGCGAGACAGAGGCCTTCATGGTGATCTGTTGCAGACATTGTTATGCCCACCAAATCTGGCTGGACAAGATCCAGTATCTGCTCGAATGAAAGCTTTTCGAGCTCCATATCAACTATCCAGACTTTTTCAACTTCTTTTTCTATGGATGAAGCAATATACTCCAGTCCTATGGGAATTACATCAGCAGAGAACCCTAACCCACTTTTTCCTCTGGGTTTCACCAGTAAGATTCGGTCAAATGACATTCAATCACCTTCCAGACAGAATCCGCGCATGCTCCCTGTCAACCTGATGGAGAGTAGTGAAAGAAAATCGCTCGGGAATTCTGGATTCATCTTTCGTCCTTCCTGTACATCACTGCGATTCATTCCCGGGATATTCCCAGAAGTCATTTCAGCACCCATCTGTACTTTTCTGGCGGCTCTTGAAGTGATTTTCAAACACTTTTACTATTTCAGCCTGGGTAGGAATTCTAGCATCAGGAGAGGAATATCTTTTCATAATTTTGGAAAAAACCTGGATTCCGGTAACCAGTTTCTCGTATTCGCCTATCATCCTGCGAATCTTCTCCTGAGTAGTCTCATCTTCTGTTCTGTTCAGGTTTTTCGACAGGTAGTTCATAACAGGTTCTATTTCAGTTTTCAGAAAATTCTCCATAATCTTGTCGAATCCACCCACCAAGGAGATATCTGAAGAATAGTAAGATTCCCTCCCTTTCTTGAATTTCTCAATTATCCCCAGATCAACGAGCCTGGTGAGGCTTCTGCTGATGAGTCCTCTGCTGAACTTGATATTCTCTTCGATTTGTCGTTGGGACAGTGGTCTGGCTTCATAGAGCAAAAAACCCCAGACATTTCCTGCTGATTCTCCTATCCCCCACTGTTTTGACATTTTGGCGAAAGAGGACAGGAGCCTGCGTACGTCTATTTCAATCATCTTGATCACATATTTTACTTTTTACTAAAAACTAAAATTCGAGTATTTAAACCTATCCTTTGAGTGGGTCTGAGAGGTGTTGTGA
>JACVGW010000056.1:7389-13978 GCA_018992565.1 Theionarchaea archaeon | reverse complement strand
CTGCTCTTGGTGGCATAGAATATGGGTACAGACACTGAGATTCCCTCAGGAATATTGTGGATGGCAACAGCTACTGCAACAATTGCACCCAGATTTACATTGGTGAGAGCCATGCCGAAGGTGGCAAGTCCTTCTGGAAAATTATGGATTCCAATGGCAATGGCAGTCAGAACACCAGTCCTCATGAGCTGGCTGGATGCAGAACCTCCTCCAGGGATTTCAATCTCTGCAGGTCCTTTGTAGTCGTGGGGATTCTTGGATTCAGGTATAAGCCAGTCAATTACTCCGATTAGTGCAATCCCTCCAAAGAAAATCAGGACAGCCCAGGGCTCACCTATTCCCTGTATTGCACTGGGAAGGAGCTCCATGAATGATATGTAGATCATCACGCCTGCTGAGAGTCCCAGGGAAAAAGAGAGATACTTCATCTTGGGATTTCTTATAAAGTAGGCAATGGCACTCCCTATGCCTGTGGAGAGGCCTGCTGCAGTGGTGAGCAGCAAAGCAGTGATGATGTTCTGCTGATACATGTTACACCGTGCACAGGCAGGATAGAGATCTATAAGTAGTTTTCTATGGACTATGGATTCGAAATTCTGAATGTAGAGAATTGTTGAACACTCTTCACGAATTTCTCACTTTTCTATCTCGAGATTCGCGAACCTGGATAGAATAGAATTGCACATTTCGTGTTCGAATTCTCAACCATCAATTCCCCAGACGTTTCTGATCCACCTTTGCTGAATGGCGGAGGGATGAGGGTGTACAGGCCCTTCAAGAAGCTGATGATCAAGGATTCGAGTGATCATAGTGCTCGTGAATTCTCTAATTAGGCACTGTTTTGGGTCATAGAGTAAGGAATTTTTATCCTGATGAATCCTAATTCTTCTGCCAGTAATCCTTTTCATTAGTCGTTTGTACCAACAGATTTATATGTTCTTTCTGTAATAAGAAACGAAGGCCATTGCATGAAAATGAAGGATACTCTGACTGTGTTATACAAAATTGAAGGAGATAATATCTCCATTGACAGAGCACCTGCAGAGCTCATTGGAAACATCTTATTGAATTTTCAGGGATTGGTCTATTCTTTGGGACAATACTATGACCAAGAAGGTCGAATGTATGGCAGGAGAACAAAGAACATAGAAGACAGGTATTCTCTAAGAGTCTCATTCGAGGAAGGGAGTGTAGTTCTGAGGATGTCCACTTTCCATGAGCAACTTATGTTGCATCCGAGTGATGAATCTCCAGAGATGAAATCAAGACAGGAGAATGTTTTCTACAAATTGCAGGAATTGCTGGTTTCCCTGCAGGATGGAGGAAGAGACTACCGATCCAAAGTCAGAGACCTCATACCTGACCATTCAGCCAGATTCACAGTCTTCAACTATTTGAATGAACTGCTTCCAGGGGATAAAATCCAGGAAAGTATAATCTTCCAGGACTCCGCAGGGCAGGCTGTTGCCATTGAAATGAATAAGAAGATCTTGAAAGATCGTGTTTCCGATGGTTTGAAGGAAGAGATTGAGACAGACAGATTAGAAGTCGAGGGTGTTATTGTCAGGTTGAAAGATGATTCACCTGATCCTGTCTTTTGGATAAAAACATTTGATAACAGGCTTTCGAAGATAAGCCTACCCAGGGAACGAAGGACGAAAGTCATCAGATTTTTAACTGAGAGAGTCCCCGTCAAGGTGTTTGGAGTGGGAACAAAGAAGAAGTACGCTGAAGTCATAGAGATAGACGGAATTGAAGAAAACGCAGAGCTCATAATTGACCACATCGGTGAGAATCTGCTGAAGGAACCAATACGAGCTGAAGTATCATTTGAGAAGTACGATGACAAAGATGATTTCTGGGTAGTGAGCAATGAGGAGCTGGGAGTAGTAGGAGTAGATGATACTGTTGAAAAAGCAAGAAAGGTATTCGAAGAGGACCTGTATGAATATTTTTTGTTCTATAGGAAAGTTCCAGACAATGAATTGTCCGAAAGAACTCTAAAGATAAAAGAAAAACTCATCAAGATCTTCAGCTAGGAATTTGATCGTGATTTGCATGAAAATCCGTAAGATAAGATCCGCTTTAACGAATAAGGGTTTCGAGAGAAGCGAGGGCAGCAATCATGAAATATACTCCATGAAAGTTGACCGAAAAATAGCTGTGAGTACCATAGTGAGTAGGGGGTCTTCTCATAGTGAAATCAGCAAGAAACTCCTTTCCAAAATGGCAAAGCAACTCCACATGTCTAACAGGCGATTTCTGGACTATCTCGATTGCACATACTCATATGAAGAATATTACAATTACATAAAAGAAAATCACTTTTCAGAGTCCTAGAAGGCGAGTCAGGGTTCCGAGAAGCTTTCAGAGCTTTGATGACAACCATCTTCTTCGATTTCCCATAACGTGTTGCCTGGAATACTCCATTTTCAACGGCCATCTTTTCTATTGAATCTGGTGTCTCGCCCTTGTTCTGGCTTGAACCAGATTACCAGTGCTCTTTCATTTCTTTGCAGGGCAACCTTTATAATTTTCGACAGTACAGAACCTACATGGAAGTCCAGATAGAGGATGAAACGCTGGAATTTCTGCTCCACGCCTGTAAGAGCACACATCCTGATGAATTTGCAGGGTTCTTGAGAGAACAAAAGGGAGTGATTACTGAGATTTTGTTGGTTCCCGGGACTATATTCGGTAAGACAGGCTCTATCGTCAACTACTGGAACCTCCCTATTGATTCTTCTGTTAGTGGAACTGCTCATTCTCATCCTTCTGCGAATGTTACCCCTTCTCCCAGCGATCTGCGGTTCTTCTCTGTCTTTGGAAAGTATCATGCCATAATTGGGTTTCCCTATACAGAACAGAGTATCCAGTTCTATGCCCGGGATGGCAGCAGGCTTTCCCATAAGGTGGTCACGTGGTGAAGTATGGTGAGGCAGAGTGGTTCAGAAAGCAATTATTTCTCCCTGAAGAGCGAATCTTGATCAATCCACTGGATCCCATCTATAAGTCCATGCTTGAGAATACTCACTATGAGGAAAAGGATATTGTCCCCGAAATCAAGAAAAGGCTTTCTGATATGACCTCGGATTCTGAGGATACCCGGAGAAGTACTACAATTGAGACTGATCCCTCAAAGGAGGTTCTCTACCAGCTCTTCCCCCTGGTATCTGTTGCCAGGAAGGGTTCTCATTCTCGTGAGGCAGGGTTGGTTGTGAAAATGGTAGTGGAACCCATACGAGAGAGGTTATGGTATGCGCTCGACAACCAGAAAATCAGGCTGGACGTCCTGGACGCTATGAAAGGTATTTCCTCTCTTTGCACTCTTTCTGAAACAGAAATCACAATTCCACGGGAAGACGTTTTCCGTCTGGTGCCTGAGGGAGACCATCTGCAGTATGCAGTGCGCTGGGTAGATGTTGCTGATTCTGACCTTACCCAGTATTACATCGTGGGAGGGTGGATTCCTCTCACCAGATCACAGCTCATTGATGTGTACCTGGAGTTGCTTACCAAAGCTCTGAAGGCATATATAGATGAGAAACGGGAGGAACACAGAACCCAGCATGTTGCCCTTCCTCCTGTGTTCGCCAAGATACTGAACCTTATTTCTTCTGAAGTTCCTGCTGTGTCAATAGCGCCTGTGGGGGCTGCAGACTTTGATGAAAGCGCATTTCCTCCCTGCGTCAGGGAGGCCCTGCAGGGCACATCCTCTGGACTGAGAAATTATGCTATTACCGTTTTGCTGACTGCTTTTCTATCCTATGCCAGGGTGTATCCTTCCCTGACTGCATTTGACCAGGAAAAGAAACCTGAACTCTCTCCTGAGCAGGTTGAGATCATTCTGGAGGAAGTAGCTCCCCTGATCATCGAAGCAGGTAATAAGTGTGATCCCCCTTTGTTTCAGGACCAGCCCATTGAGCAGGCAAATGTTTTCTACCACCTGGGATTTGGCCTTTCTGAATCTCCTTCTCCCGGGGATTTCGGTGCATCAAAATGGTACCTCCCTCCCAGTTGCGCCAAAGTCAAGCAGAATGCACCTTCTCTCTGTAAGCCAGACGAGCTGTGTCTCCAGGGGATTTATGCAATAGCAGATCGCACGAGACTGGACCAGCTCATCAGCAGCAATACAGGAGATGCACAAAAGGTGCTCTTAACCCTCAAGAGGACCAGGAACCCCCAGAAGATCGTGGAAGCCTCAGGTGTGAATCTGGGAGAAGTGAACAGGATACTGCATAACCTCCACAAGGATGATGTTCTAGTACTGCTGCGGGTCAAGAATCCACTGGTGTACTACGTGAGGAAGATACGAAGGAGAAAGAGAGGAATTAAGACCTGATTTTCGCCTCATTCGGGTGCCCAACCTAAATGAATGTACCCTGTGTTGCATTGTGGGAAAGAGTCATTTCTCATGTCATTTACCCCATTTCTGTCAAAAAACTGGGGAATCTTTTTAAGTCATAGATCCTTTTCAAGAGTAGATCATGAAAGGAGATGATGAAAGTTGAATTCATACAGAGTCCACCGATTTGATATCGATATGGCAAAAGATCAGAGCAGGTTGGAGCAGTTCCTCAATGGCCTGAAAGGAGAGGTCGTGGCAATAGTCCCGAATATTACTCTAAAATTCTTGTGGTGGCATCGTGTAGATTTCCTCCTTATTGTTGAGAAATTAGATTAAGAGAAATCTGCTTCATTCCGCGAAAAGTCGCCATTCTCACAAATGGTCCACCTGTGCACCTGAAATTCAGTCTTTCCTTCACTTTTCTTTCTCGAGATTACTCCAGGCTGCCAACATCTCATGCAAGAGCTATCTATTTCTCTTCACAGTGTGAACATCAACCCTGTTAAAGTTCATTCAATAGTCCGGTAATTGAATATTCAGAAAGTAGAAAGGCTTAAATAGAAATATTTCCAATAACCAGTAGAAGTATGAAGAGAATTGCGCGGCAATTAGCAGGAGGTATCAGGATGGAATGTGCTGGATTTATGCAGGTTACGTGCTGCGGCACAGACATAGTTTGTCTTATTTCCGCTGTCTTTTTCACAGAAATAGTTCTGAATGAGAGGCTGAACCTGTGGGTTACTGGATTCTCAGGTCCCAAGGCGGATGTGCTCAGGTGGAGTGCAGCTGCTACATATGACGGGCTGGTGATGGCTTTTTCCTGTGCTGCTTTACGGGCAGATCTTCATACTGCATTGCAGGGGTTCTGTGGGGCTGAGGAAGAGGCTCTCAGCGTCTCGTGTATGACAGTGGTCTGGGATATATCTGCTGTTTTCTTGGGATTACTCCTGGCAGCTGTGATCATTTTCATACTGAAGTTGATGGGGGTTGGATCACTCTGGTATCGCTGCAAAGGAGGTGAGAACGTGACAGAAGAATTTCAAAGAGAAACTAGAAGGTTCAATAGACAGCTTATTGATGGTGCAGAAAAGAAGATCAGGCTGGATGCAGAGGCAGTCCTTAAACGGTTGAGAAATACCATGCAGACAGTCTCCTACCTTTTATTCAGTATTATTCCGAGAACAGAGGCAGCAATAGCGAGTCCCGGGAGAGACTACGTGAAAGAGGAAATGGTAGCCTCTGTTTCTGAAATAGGAATAGACAGTGACAGTCTTGTGGTTTCTGTTGTGGATTTGGCGCAGAACATTCTTGGGATGGCAAGAAGTGTCTACGAGGAACCGAGCTCTCCTGAGTCAGGATTTACCAGTCTTCACGGACCCGGGACTACACCCAATGAAAAGAGGCCAATGCCTATGGGAGAAATCACCATCCGCTGCATGGAGATGGCCTCTGATTCAGCAGGTGTCCCAAGCGAGGCCTCACGATCGGAAATCAATATCAATGGCTTCGCCACACAGGCACGCGATGCAGGCTCTCATGACGAGAACACTATAAAGAGCTGCTGCTCAGTAGTTATAAGTGCCTGCAACCTGGAAAACAGGGCGGTTACCGAAGAGGTGTGGCCGACGGAACCAGAGCATCCAGGAGGCATGATCGGGCTTACCTACAATATCTTGCTGGCATATGATGAGGAGATTGGAAAGAATAGCTCACGTGCAGTTGAATTTAGAAGGAAATTCATTGAAAGAGCAGACATATACCACGGGATGAAAGTTGATCTTAGAAAAAGAGCTGAAACACTCAAAAAGGAGGTATCTCCACCGAACGGACAAGACCTCAACTCGGCTGCCACATTGGCTGCTCAGTACCTGGGAGAGGCTACTGAATTGCTGCAGTGTTCTACAACGTTGGTAGATGAGGCTTCCAACAGCATCAAGAACTGGCTGCCTTCATGACAGTAAAGAAAGGCAATTTTTTCCTTCATTTTCTTCCCCGTTCAAATTCGTTCCAGTTCGAAAGCGAGAATGCAGAGTGAACTCGTAGTATTCTACAAGGATATGTACGGAGGATTCTGTACTATGTTTTCCCGAGGTGCTGCTCAACTTGTGATTGAAGGGACTGATTTCGTGCTCTGGCTGCAAATTCTCCAGCATATTCCAGGCACATCATGGCACCTTCTTCAAGATTCTGAGTTCTGAGCTGAACTGCGTACAGGATGAGCCACTGCACTGCTCTATAGTG
>JACVGW010000056.1:0-7289 GCA_018992565.1 Theionarchaea archaeon | reverse complement strand
AATCACCTGACAGCATGAGGAGGTCACCCAGGTCCTGGAGGATATTTGCTTCCCCCAGGTTCTCATCAATCTGATGATACATCCTGAGAGCTCTTTCATACGTGGATTGAGCCTTTCCAAAATCACCTGACAGCATGAAGAGCCCGCCCAGTTTCCAGAGCGTGTTTGCCTCCCACTTAGTATCTCTAACCTCCTCATAGATTGAGAGAGCTGTTTCATACTGCAATCGGGCCTCTTCTAGGTCACCTCTCTCCACCGAAACCAGTCCCAAGACCAGCAATGTATCTGCCCTACCCACGTGATCATGCAGTCCCTCGAGGATAGATAACATTCTCTCGCCAACTTCTCTGGCCTCCTTTAGCCTGTCATGGTAGAAATATAGGTACATGAGGCGAGGTGACAGCAATCCAATGGCTGAACGTTCCTTTTCTGTTTGAGGAGGTTCACAGGGGAGATGAATGGCAGAACGGAGATTTGGTTCATCCACAGAAAAACAGGACCGATACTCCCGTGCGTCACCTGCAGTATGGTGTTTGTACAGTGTCTTCACGTACGTTCCCAAGAATTCCAGAATCCTGGGGCCATACTGGGTTCTGATCTCGTCACCTGTCACAGTGGTGGCGAAGAGCCTGACAGGTGGCAGCAGGGTGGCCCGCCGATTTCTCATTTCCACCAGTGAGGCTTCATTCAACTCACGGATGTACTCCCAGGCCATATCCCCCCATATAGACGTGAGCATCTCCTCCTGCGCTCCAGCAGGCAGAAGAGAAAGCACACCAAAGAGGGTCTTTGCGTCATCAGAGAGGCTGTCATACGCTGAGGACAGAGAGGCCACCAGGCTTTCTCCGTGGTCTCTATCTCTCTCTGTTATGTCTCTCACTTTGAATGCTCTTGCTCTGTACCGACCTATCCTCTTCATCAGGTCTTCCAGGGCTGCGCCTGGCACCAGCTGACATGCTGAGAGCACAATAGACAGTGGATGCCCTCCCAGCTGCTCCATCAACGTTAAGAACGTCCCTGATTCCCATTCTTCCCTGAAGAGCCTTCTTCTTGCAGTTAAGAGGAAGAGGAGGGCAGCATCATCCTGTTCTAAGGAACACAGACGATAGATATGTTCTGATTCATGCAGGTTTCCCCCAACGGGGCGCTGGCTTGTAACCAGCAGGGTGGTATGTGATGTGAACCTGAGGATGTAGTCCACAACCTGCTGCATGGAACGTTCATCCTGCCAGAGTATGTCTTCAGCATTGTCCAGTACCAGCAGGACGTGACGTCCACCCAGATGTACAACCACATCTTCCAGCTCAGCTGACTGCACTCCCAGTGCACTCCCAAGTACATCAATAACACCCTCCACAGTGTCTGTCTGCCGCAGGTCCACATAAAAGACCCCATCCGGGAATTGAGCCCGTGTGCAGAACCAGCGGGCCACTTCTATGGCGACCATGGTCTTCCCAATCCCCCCCACTCCCGTGATGGTGACAAGCCGCCCCATGCCCAGTTCATTGATAATATCATACATCTCCAAAGATCTCCCTGTGAAGGAGTGTGGTCTCACCGGGAGGAGGAAGGTTCTTCCTGTAGGTTCCTCCACCACGAGATCCCCCTCCGGGACTTCTGCAGAGAGCAGTACGTTCTCATGGACAGCACTGTCTGAAGGAAGGAGGACAAACTTGTCCTCTTCAGGTACAAATGGCATTCCCCTTCTTGAGGCCAAAAACTCCAGCTGGGGTTTTATTTTTTTCAATTCAGGATTTCCTTCCACCAGGAGGCTGGCCATTTCAAATGCTTTTCTTACAGAATCTCCTTGAAGAAGGCTGCGAAAGAATTGGCCCACAAAAACGATAGCTGCATGGTCCAGCACGGGGGTGTCGCATGTTATAGCAACAACGTGCCGGATACCAGCCTCCACAAGCATTTCACCTATTTTCTCAGAATAACAGGCTGTGACCACAGCAAGTTCAAAAGGCCCCCCCATCTGGATGAGTCTTTTGAGGTAGTCACCTGTCACAGCATGGCTTCCCCCCTTTCCGTCCTCAAATAAGAGGAATTCCTCACGCCCATGGCTGCTCACATACAGAATGTTGAATTCTTCTGCAATGCTCCTGGCCAGTTCCTCTGTGGTGGCATGACCAATGCGAACCAGGACCTCTTTCTTGCAGGCAGCCAGTTCCCGCACAATGACATCTCGCTCTGATTCCATGTCAAGTGCATCTAATGGGCAGCCGTCCAGAGCTACCAGGGGTGCAGAAAGCAGGTAGAGGATTCTTGGGTGGATAATCATACATACCTCCCGCTCTATTTCTCACGTCTGACACTGCAGTACTATTCAATCCCACATTATTATAGGTTTTGTCAACCTCCAGAACCAGTCAAAAAACCTTATAAAGAATTGGTGATATCTAGTACATCAAGTACTGTCTGTATCGGGAGGACTCTCATGAACACAGAACCCTGCATCATGGATCATGTCAAGCAGTATGCGTGTGAGTTCATGAAAAGATACTATCCTGATGAAGCTCAAACCTTTGACATTGCGTGGGAAACCTTTACACAGGCCCTCCAGAGTGGTGCAGTTGCCCGGGGGAAGAGGCCTGCAGCCCGGGACCTGAGAGGACCAACAGTCAGGGGATTACAGGGACCACCTGCACGGGTGGGTAAGCACGATGTCATCGTGGCCCCGGGAGTTATTCATGCATTCTACCTTCTCTTCACCATGGTGAACCAGAAAGAACACCGTGGTACCCAGAACCTCAGACAGGAGATGCTGGACCTCCTGGTACAGAGAGAGGTTTCAACAGAGTTATCTATGGAGATTATTGACTTTTTCATGGAGAATATGAACCAGAAATCAAATCCATAGAGTAGCTGCACCAGTGGTCATATATCACATAAATGCTCTTTCTATAGTAAAGTCTCAAATTCTGCAAAGAGACAAAACCCATATTAAATAATACTCCCAGAAAAGACTATGACTCCACCCGGCAGCCATGAGGAACGAGATGTTGAACTCATGGTTGATATACTGGACTTCGCACGGCGTCATGGGAGGAAAATTCTGAAAGACCAGGTGAAGACCGTGGGAGGCGAGAGGATTCAGACAGTGCTGCAGCGACTTCTTATTGGTGAATATCTGGAACGAATCGAAAAAAAAGATATTCCTGTCTTTTACACACTGACTTCCAGGGGATTGAACCTTTTTGAGGAACGACTACCCTTCCAGCAGGTTTCAGAAGACTCGCGACATCACATCAAAGAGACCCTCACCAGTGCCATGGCCGAACTTGAAGCAAAGCCCTGGGAAGTGATGTTTCACATCATCCACGTGGTGGGAACGAGCCGAAGGGCCACCACAGGGGACATTGAAGCATATTTCCGTACCGCGTTACCTGACATAAAGGGGACATCCAGGGCAAATATCTACCGGAACATAAAACACCTGAGAATGAAGGGGTATATCCAGTACAAGAAACGGAGTCATATTGACCAAAACCAGTATAGGCTGTCAAAGAAGGGGGAGGAGATCTTTTATATGACACGAATTGATGCGACTCGGAAACTGCGTACAGCAGAGGAATGGGACAATAGCCTCAAGGAAGTGCTCAGGAGAGTGGCTGACCAGCAAAAAGAGGATGATGGTTCGCTTTTCTATGCCATGGAGCACAGCATCCCGGATGGTCTTGAGACATCCCAGCGTATCTGGGTGCTGTACAACCAGGGTATCATCTACGAACTGAAGAATAACCTGGATAAGGCAGAAGAGCTCTACGTTTGCATGGAGGGAATCTGTGAAGAATGTGAAGACATGCGGGGAAGAGCATATGCATTAAAAGGACTGGGAAATGTATCATTCAAGAAGGAAAAATACACGGTGGCTGAGCAGTACTACAAGAGGTGCCAGAGGATTCTCCAGACCTTCCAGGATCCGTTGCTGCTGTCTGATATTCTGAACAATCTGGGTTCCTGTCTCTACATGAATGATGATGTTGATGAAGCATTGACCTTGTTCTCTGAGGCCCTCACCCTGGCAGGTAGCAACATATCCCGGAGAGCCTCAACCCTCTACAATGAAGGGCTCTGCTATGCCCGAAAGGAAGATTTGGACAGAGCCAGGACGGTGTGGGAGGAAAGCCTGGCCCTCTACAGGGAAATGCATGAACCTGCAGATATGAAAAAAGTGGAACACAACATCAGGCAGATAGACAGAAAGAAAAAAGGAGACTTCCTGGAAGGGGCGTATCTACGGGCACTGCAGACGGGGACGTCACAGGAGATTGAGAAGAGATACAGAGAGCTCTCCACATTCAAGATGGAAGATCTCATGGTACTGGACGATTCTCCTGAGAATACAGAGTGATCGTATTCGCAAGGTGAAGCAGGTCCTCTGTACCAACATTTCTAGTGGTAGAATCTCAAGAAATGAGACAACTATTAAGAATCAGGACTTCTATTGAAGCAAATTACAATAAAACAACTATTTCTTGATAAATTCAAAATTGATTTTATATATGTATTCAAATTGACATATGAGGTGAGAAAATGTACACTATGGGCGCACTTGGATTGCCTTATGTTCTCGGGGGAGTGACCCCCTCAGGGGGAAAACCAGGAGATGACCCTGGCAGTCCCTGCTAGATCAGGCATGAAAAAGAACGTACTCTCTTTTCATTTTTCTTTTTTTTCAATGAGGGCCTGGATCTCCTCCTTATACTTCGCAAAGGGAAATGTCCACCGCTGCGTCTCAATGTCAAAGTGCTCGTCATTGAATGACCTTTTCAGGGGGTCGTGGACAGATTTCAGCTGGAGACATCGGATATTAATCCGTGGAGAGAGACTCCCAAGTGTATTCATCAATTCAGGTCCTACCTGTGGACTTGTGACACACCAGATAAATCCCATGTCCCTGCACACTGTATATGCTTTGTACATCCTGCAGTCCTGGCCAAAATTCACCACGAATCTGACCACGTCCTCTGGATCACCTTCCACCAGTAGTAAGAACCCCAGGCTCTCAACCCAGGGGAATGGAGAGATATTATAGTGTTTTCTTTCTGCAATTCCAGCCCCACAGATCTTCTCCATGCTGTACTTGATCTGGCTGCGCCTCCAGAACCGTCCATAGACTCTTTTTTCTATCCGCTGTATTTCACTGATAGTACACGTTTTCACCTGCAAGTACTGCATCACCTGCAGGTCAATGAACCTCCACGAAATATCAGAGTGCGGTCCCGGGTACGCCAGGTCAATAGTCACATCCTTGAACCCACTGGAGACCTGCGGGATTATCTCCCCAAAGAAATCAGGATTCTGGACAAACCATCGATTCTGGGAAGAATGCACCTCATACGTTATGAGTCCCGCCTGTTTGATGAGGGAAAGGAGCCGTGTGAGGTACGCATAGTAGTTGGACCTGAAAACAATAAAGAGAGTATCTCCCTGCATGGTAGGAAAAATCCATTCCCAGCAGTCAATGACAGTGACCAGTTCAAAGGCAGAACTGTACTCTCTGGGATCGAACCTGATTTCAGCCAGTATGTTGTAAACGCGATTTTTCCCCACTGCATTCAGGTTAATATGGTAGAAGGGTCCTCTCATGTACCCTGCCTTTCTCAGGTGGGCTATCTTGCTGCTCACGGTGTTCATCCTTCTGTACTGCAGGTAGTGCTGCAGTCTTGACCTGGAAAGTGAGCAATCTTTTCCAAGCAGGGTGAGAAGCTTCTTTTCAGTGTCATTTAAAGTCACATGAGACCCTCCTTCAGGTTCCCTTCCTCTTCTACCTCGTTTCCACAGAATATAATGAGGTATAAGATATAAAGGTATTCAGTCTCCTGTGGACGATCAAGGTGGCTCTGATGAAGACATGATAGAGCTGTTTTCATGGAGACCGAGTGCTTGAGACCACGTTCTGGCTCTTACAAAGGAATCGTGAGAAGTAAACTGGATGAAAGGAAGAGCTGGGCACATGAGACCAGGTACTCGGAATATCAGGAGATGCAGTGGTGAAAAAAAAGGAAAGGAGAGTAAGGAGGAAAAACATCTCACCTTTCCTGCAGTCCTCATTGTTGATGGTTATATATAAACTTTTCGCAGTAGAAAGTTATAAAAATGGGGACATTGAGGGGTGGCGAGTGAGTGTGAGTGGTCATTTCCTGGTTATCTTCTATCCACAAGGTTTTTAAGGTGGGTTAAAAGGTGATTGTATGAACCATAAGTCAGTCCTGGTGTTCACATCACTAGCTCATTCACTTGATCATTCGTATGTGATAGTATTTTCTATACTGATGCCCTTGATAATGGCAGAATTTGATATGAGTTTTGCGGAGATCGGGGCCATTGCTTCTCTCCTTGGGTTTTTATTCGGGCTCAATGCTATTCCTGCGGGATTTCTTTCTGACCGGATTGGCTCCAGGAAGGTGGCAGCTCTGTCCATGGTATTGTGTGCTGCAGCTGCAGTCCTGGTGGGGCTTGCCTGGAATAAGACCACGCTTGCCCTGTTTTTTGTTGTCATGGGTATTGGCGCAGGACTGTACCACCCTTCGGGGATATCACTGGTTTCTAAGGCATTTGAGGCACACCGCTCCAAGGCAATGGGTATCCATGGGATTGTGGGAAATATGGGACAGGCCATTACTCCCATCCTTACGGGATTTCTGGCTTCTCCGGAGATGGTGGCTGTCCTGGGGATTTCCCTGGTGGGCCTGGGGCTGGGATGGAGGACCACGTACATGTTGTGGGCTATCCCGGGGGTTCTTGTGGCAGCAGCTATCGTCTTTTTTGTGAAGTTCAAGGAGGAACCTGTTCGTGAGGACACTGTTGGTAATATGTTGAAAGATATGGGGAAGATTCCCTTTGAGAACAGGAATATTGGAATATTACTTGTATTGACGTCGTTTCAGGGGTTGTATTTTAATGGGTTGATGTACTTTCTGCCTACAATAATAAATGAGGTGAAGTTCTTGCCTTTGATTGTGGCTGCCTCGTTGGTTACGTTGAAAGAAGCCACAGGTATTCTGGGACAGGCAGCAGGAGGATGGGCCGGGGATAAGTACAGCAAGAGGACTCTGCTCATTGTGTTCAACACGGTTTCAGCAGGTGCTTTGATGTGGTTCTTTTTTGCTGGGAGTTCACTGTTGCTTGCGGGTTCTATTGCCCTCCTGGGGATTTCTGTGTATGCATTCCAGCCAGTCCAGAACTCATTGATTGCCGAGAGTATACCGGTGGAGTTGAGAGGGAGGGCCTATGGGCTGAGCTTCTTTACCAGTTATGGTATTGGGGGACTGGCTCCGTTG
>JACVGW010000133.1:1333-4422 GCA_018992565.1 Theionarchaea archaeon | reverse complement strand
ACATCCATGCCCATGGCCAGGGCGCCATTTCCAATAATTAACGCACTGTACACCTTATCCAGGTCTCCGCTGTGGACAACTAGCGTTGCTTTATTCATGAAATCACCTTCTATTTCACCTTTATTACAATAGTCCAGGTATCTCCCTCGTCTTTGACCTCAAGCACCTGGTGTCCCTGGGCTTCTACTGCCATGGGTATCTCCCTCTTGGATGCAGGATGCGTCCCGGTAACTTCAACAATATCCCCTGATACTGCTTTCCGGATTGCCTTTCGGGTTTCAACTAATGGAACGGGGCACGTTTCCCCCGCACAATTCACTCTTACAGTAGTCATGGTTATCCTCCTCATTCTTGTGGATTACAGGAATATGAACCTTTCCGGTGTCATTACAGTATATTTAAGGGAGTGTGACTACTTAAGAGTTTGGGGCATTTTTAAGAGGTAACCTGTACAGGTATCCTATACTAGATAGGCAAAAGTGCAGGAACACAGTGGTCACAAGTCCACTCATGGTGTCAGATTTTTCCGGCTATTTATACTCTTCTCTCAGAGGCCTGACTGGATAATTATCGACGATTCGAAATATTTATAAACAATAGTACTGATATACTTACATAATCGAAAGGAGGTGCAGAAAATGGAACCCCGAGTTGAAGACTACCTGGATGCTACGTGTGTTGCGTCCACAGGTGGATTTATGGAACTAGCATAACCCCGCAATCTGGAATTCTCTATTTTTTCTTTCTTTTTAAACAAGCCTGGAATGTGTCTATTCCCCAGAAGATGTTCATGGTCATACATCAAGAGGGTTGATTCACAGCCTTTCTGGATCAGGCTGTTCCTGCTATTCAAGTTGACTGCCTATTCCTCCTGGTGCTCTGTGAGGTCTCTTATTCCATTTCCAAGGAATCTTGATTCTCCCACTAACGTATCGTCCTGAGAGGCTCACCCAGATATTCCTGAATGTTGTAAATGTGTTCTCTTTCATGTTCAAGAAACCGCCTCATGACCTTGTGAGCTGTCCATTTCTCATCAGGGTGCTCTGTATATTCTTCTCGTGTGAATATTGAACTTCCCCTACCAGGAATCATATCTTCCAGTGTTCTGCAGCATGCCGATCTCACGACGCGGAGTCTCTGAAAGATGGGCAGTGCATCAACAGTGGTGATGGGCAGTCCGGCGTGTCTCTGGTAGAGTGCATCTGCGTCTGGACCCAATCGGGACAGGTAGAATTCTTCAGCATTGCAGATATGGTGTAGAATATCGGTGATGGTGCGCAGTTTCCCCTCCGGTTTTATGGCGAGCTGATCGTCAGAAAGGTTCTCTGCAACTGTGAGAAGGTCTTCTCTATTGTAGGCCATCAGCCTGAAAAAGTACTGCATGTCCTCAGGTGTCACGGGATTTCTGTCCCACTGGAAGAATGCCACTTCACCACCTGATTCTCCAAGCTCACAGATATTATGCATCTCCTCATCAAGGGTGAGAGTCGTCCTCTCAAAGGCAGGCACCTGTTCTTTGTGGTGACGTAACCAGGATATGTGATAGGTCAACTCCTTTTCCAGTTCTGCGAGAAGCCTGTCCTTACTCTCGCCCCATGCAATAGTCCCCGGGAACTCAGTGCACCGCCCATACCACTTTCTGGTAGTTCCTTTTTCAACAACAACTCGAGCTGACATGAATGCTTCTGGGACACCAGGGATATAAACCCTCACGCATCTATGCAGTTCCCCATCCGTCATCCCCACCCTGGACCTGTACTGGCATTCTTAGGAAAGCCTTATATTTCTTGACTCCGTTGCTTACATGGAGTATTTGCAGTAGGAAGGTGTAATGTGTGTCTTCGGAAAATACGAAAAGAGTGGTTTCATCCTTTTTTGAGACTGGATACTTCACCCTGCTGGATTTGGAGATCAAAGACCATATCACTGGGAATTCTCCCTGTTCCAGGCAGGATTTGATAACCATTCTTCACAATAAGGGGTATACAAAAAAAGATATTAAAGAGGAATTTGACAGGCAGCGCGACTATTCCACAATACGTTACATTCCCGGAGAGGATACATATGTCAGTTTGGACATAGGTACGGCATTATGGAGCGATATTTGCCACCGTATCAGTGAGCAACACTCGCTGCTGGCAGGCAGCATACACTGCAGAAAAGGATTCATCAACCTGGACGTTTACCGCACGGATTTTCAACCTCTTCAACTGAGAAAGGCTGCCATCTCTTCAGGGCTTCGCAGGGCCCCTGTGATGAGGCGCACCGGAAAGTTCCAGCTCGAAGGAGCTTCTCGTTGCCTGAAAGGTCTCATGTCAGCTCTGCCTGAAGCTGTCTGTGGGACGGGAGACTGTGCAGCAGTTCTTCAGAAGATAGGAGAAAAAATAAGCCAGAAATCCTCAAAAACACCATGGGCATGGATAATTGTCCATCCTGTGGTGGAAGTGGATTTCACGCCATGGAGGAAAACTGTCTTACGAACGCTTTTTTCACTGACAAGTGGACCTGCTCACTGGAAGGGGACTCCTATTTCTCTCTACGAGCTGACAGGGTATCTGGATGCTTCTCCTTCGGAGATTGAAGTTGCCTTGACATATTTTCTGAAAACAGGGATTGTCCAGAGTATGGAAAGTGACTATTCTCCTACGGAGAGGGGTTATACTCTGCTGTCGCGAATCTTCAGGTCTCATCATGAAGTGACCTTTGCAGTAACCCGCTGCGGACGGTTTCAGTATCGGCTGGAGGTCAGTACACCCAGCTTTCTCTGCCCTGAAATCCAGGATCTTCTCATGGAGGCTGGTGGCTCCCCCTACGATGGCGAAGGTACTCCTGTGGTCTTCCCTCCAGACAAGAGATCACAGGTCTCAACAGTCATGGAAGCCCTCATGAAAACCATTACAGCCATTGAGGATCAGTGACTATCCGCAGGATTTAAGAAGGAGAGACGTCCAACCAGCAGTACAGTGAAAGAGAATCTATTCATTGGCCAGCATGAACGTGATGAGGATCAGGGTGCAACTGCAGCTGTAGCTCTCCTGTTGGTTTGGGATCCAGATCTTGAGATACTCCTTGTGGAACGCGTTCATCGC
>JACVGW010000133.1:0-1233 GCA_018992565.1 Theionarchaea archaeon | reverse complement strand
AAGAACTGTCATGATCTTACTTGAGAATGTCACGTTTCTAGATGGTTCTGTGGGGAATGTCACCACGGAAGGGAAATTCATTGAATCAGTAGGAGAGGAAAAGGATCGTTCTGACATTGTCATAGATGGTACAGGGTATCTGGTGATACCGGGACTAGTTAATACGCATACGCATCTGGCCATGACCTTGCTGCGGGGGTATGGCGATGATCTACCTTTACAGGAATGGCTGGAAACGAAGGTGTGGCCGGCGGAGAAGGGACTGACAGGAGAAGCTGCATACTACGGGAGTTTACTGGGCGCAATGGAGATGGTGAAATCCGGGACGACGTGTTTTGTTGATATGTACTTTTTTTGCAGAGATGTTGCACGGGCAGTAGAGGAAATCGGCATGAGGGGGTATCTGGGATCAGGTATTTTTGATTTTCCTTCACCTGAGTCAGAAAATCCTTTTGAGACTGCAGTGAAGTTTATAGAAGAGGCTAGGGGGAAAAGTGATCTGGTGGTCCCGGTAATGGCTCCCCATGCATTGTACACGTGCTCTGAAGAGACGTTTCACAAGTGTCTGGAGGTTGCGAGGAAACATGATTTGATCTTCCACACGCATGTCAGTGAGACGGAGAGGGAAGTCAGGGAGTTTATAGAACAGAAAGGGATGACACCAGTGGAATTTTTGCATGAAGGAGGGTTTCTGGACGAGAGGTTTTTGGCCGCTCACTGTGTGTGGCTGAATGATGAGGAGCTGGATATGTTTGCTGAGAGACAGGTGAAGGTTTCTCATAATCCAGTATCTAACATGAAGATTGCTGCAGGGGTTATGCGGTTACCTGACATGGTGAAGAAAGGGATTACTGTTTCTCTGGCTACGGATGGGGCTGCTTCAAATAACAGCCTGGATATGATTGAGGTCATGAAGGTCTGTGCATTGTTGCACAAGGTCCACACGGGTGATCCTACTGCTGTGACTGCTGGGGATGTGTTGCGGATGGGAACGGTTAATGGTGCTGAATCTCTGGGGTTGAAGGCAGGGGTTGTTGCAGAGGGGTATCTGGCTGATCTGGTGTTGGTTGATGTGAAAAAGCCAAATGCTGTTCCTTATCATGATTTTACGTCTAATATGGTGTATGCATTGCAGAGTGGGAATGTGGATACGGTAATCTGCAATGGGAAGGTTATCATGGAAAATCGCAGGTTCTTAGGTGTTGATGAGCAGATGATATTGGAGAAAGCAGA
>JACVGW010000055.1 GCA_018992565.1 Theionarchaea archaeon | reverse complement strand
TTACCAGTAGCAGCCCCACCAGCACAGCCGCAAGAATCTTTCGGCTTCTCATTTGTATCACCATTGTACGTGACGTCGGCATAATATTTAAATATTTCTGTTCCATGAACGTTATATGGTGCGAAGGGATCTGTCCAGAAGAGAGAAGCTGTTGCTGCAATTGATGGGGCAGGAGCCAAATCTCACGAATCAGGAGCTTTCCAGTATTATCGGATTTAAATATACGGAATATGTGACAACGTTACAAAGAAAATTGGAAAGAAGAGAATATTTAGGAGGTCCATATATGTATCCCGACTTCGGCAAAATCTTCAGAAACAAGGTCTCCCGAGTATTTGCCTTTGTCATGTTTGATCGTCCCTATGAATATATTATTTCCATGCTCCAGGAGATCAACTGCTGGACTTACTTCTTTCCTCTTGAAGAAGGCATCTTCAGGAAATATATGGTAGGATTCATGAATACAGATCTCAATAGGTTAAGACGCATTCTTGATTTGTTGAAAGACAACCAGATAATCAAATACTATCATCTTTTTGAATTGGATGGAAATTGGAAACTGATAAATCCTACGTTTTTAGTTGATGGTACGGAAGCTTCTTCTGAACCTGATTTTGGACATCTCTTGGAGGACGTTCCCATTCCTGATCTAAATTGGGGGTCCTTTTCTGGCATTGCTCTCAACAAAGTGGCTCAGATTCTCTTGATGCGCGTATGGAATGGTCACGGTGCATGCGATCTAAGGAGGATAGTACGCATTGAAAAGAAGTTCAAGAAGAGAAGAAGGGCTGAATTAAAGGAACTGCTTCGCAAAGAGCATCTGGAGCTAAAAAGAGAGGAGTTGAAAGCTGAATTGAGAGATTTGAGGAATGTGGATCTCTCGCTAAGGGAATTCAGGGAGGCCTACCAGCAGCTGATGAACAAGAACATTCTGGAGAAGGTGTATTACATCTGGCCATTTCCAGGCCCAAAATGTTCTCGATTCATGCTTTTTCTGAGATGTGATTCTGTGGAAGCCACTAACCGCATCATCTTCAACTTCGGTAGAGACACACGGATCTTCACCAGAGTCTGTATGGTTCAGTCTGTAGAAAGAGGGGAACCCTATGGTGTAATCTATGCGGTGGGTGACCCTTTCCTAGGAGGAAAACTGATGACTGAACTTGACCAGTATGATGAACTGGTTGACAGGAAGTTGTTCCCCATGCGCAGCAATCCTCCAGGCAGGTGGAAGAGCCAAAGCATCCTGATGGAATATTATGATGAAGAACGGCAGACTCTTGAGTTCCCGTATGAGACTTTTTATGAAAAAGTAAGGCAAAGGTTGGAAGAAGATTTTTTTACGAACCCTGGAAATTAGAGCAAAGAAGCCAGAGCATTGGTATAGATTGCCTCCAGTAGATGGGCTTTTTCCTCATCTTCTGTTTCGGGAACCAGGGCAGCGGAAGCAATAGTACGAAGCACCATCGCCTTGAGCATGGCTATCCTGAGCTTTTCCACTTCTTCTTCGTCAATGGGGAGCCCTGCAGCTCGCATTTCCATTCTGATGTTTTCTCTGTCCAGTTCTATTAGCTCCTCTTCGCTCATTTCCATAACATCACCTGCTCCACAATTTTTCGGCCCCTTTATTAATCTTTCGCCTGGTCTTTTTCTCACCTTGTCTGCAGTGGTATTTAGGAAGTATAAGAAAGGAAGAACATGACGAAAAGGCGCAGACAATTGTGTGGTCACTACTGATTGCTCTGATGAGGTATTATATGAGTACCCCCTTCTCCCTGGAGGGCATCACGTACTTTGCCAGGGGAGGTGATGATTGCTTTCCTTCCACCACCTCTTAAGAATCGAATGGCAGAGAGAATCTTGGGCCCCATGCTTCCCGGGGCAAAATGACCCTGAGCCAGATATTTCTCAGCCTCCCTATCTGTGAGGATCTCGAGATTCTGCTGTGTCTTCTTGTTGTAATCCAGGGCCACCTGCTCGACATCGGTGAGAATAATAAGATAGTCTGCCTCAATCGCTTCTGCTACCAGCTCTGAGGCCAGGTCCTTGTCTATTACTGCTTCAATTCCACGGAGAGCAGCTTTCTCTCCTACCGGGATCCCTCCCCCGCCTGCTGCGATGACAACAATGCCCAGATCCAGGAGCGATGCAACCACAGGCGCTTCCACCATCCTCAGGGGATCCGGGGAAGGAACGACACGTCTGTAACCCCTGCCTGCATCTTCCATAACAGATATTCCCTCCTTTTTCAGCTCTTCTGCTCGTCCCTGAGAGAAAAAGGGCCCTATGGGTTTTGTAGGGGTCTTGAAAGCTGGATCCTCCTTGTTGACCACCACCTGACTGATGATAGTCACCACATCCTTGTGGACGCCGTGGGTCTGGAGCACATTTCTCAGTGACTGCTGAATCATGTACCCTATTAATCCCTGACTCTCTGCAACGCAGATATCCAGTGGCATGGCAGGGACATAGGGTTCGCTGGCTTCCTGTTGGATGAGTATGTTCCCCACCTGGGGTCCATTTCCGTGGGTTATTACCACCTGGTTATCTCTCACCAGTTCCCAGATATGTTGACAGGTTTCCTGCACATTCCTCAGCTGTTCAGCAGCTGTGCCTTTCTCTCTGGGTTTCTTTATGGCATTTCCACCCAGTGCGATGACCATTCTCATAGTATCACAAGTATCACATGACGATCCGGGCATCAATTATGGATATTCCTTTGTCATAAACGAACACAGGGTTCAAATCCAGCTCATGTATCTGAGGATTTTCCTCCACCAGAAGAGAGACCTTGAGCAACGCATCCACAACTGCCTCAATGTCTCTGGGAAGTTGGCCCCGCACCCCGGTAAGCACAGGGTATCCTTTGATTTCATGGACCATCTCCCAAGCGTCGTGTTCGGTAATGGGAATAAGCCTGAATGAGATATCTCTCAGCACCTCTACAAATATGCCCCCTAATCCAAACATGAGAGCGTGCTCAAACTGTGTATCATAGGTGACCCCAATGATGATTTCTGTGCCCTGATCCTGCATGTGATATACAATAACTCCAGCAAAGGTCCCATGGGATTGTGCAGCCTCCTTGATTTCCTTGAAAGCTGCCTTCATATCTTCTCTGGACTGTAACCCTACTCTCACACCTCCAATATCTGTTTTATGTGAAATATCGGGAGACACGACTTTCATCACCATAGGGTATGTCAGCCGTTCAGCAGCAGCTGCAGCCTCTTCTGGTGTAGAACATATCTGAAATTCAGGTACTGGCAAATTGTACTCTCTGAGCAATGTCTTGGCTTCAGGCTCCAACAGACTCCTCTTTTCATTCATGCCCTTTTCAATGAGTGGGTGCATACAGCAGCTAAAGCCTTCTCCTTTTTAACCTTACTGGTTCCTCGTCCCTGTTGGGAGTGAAGAGCAGGCAGCATGTGTTGTGATGCCTGTCTTGATATAGAAACGTTTCTATGGTGGAATAATCACTTCAGCCAGTGATATCAGCAGGAACGACTGCTATAAGGCCTTTTTTGGATTTCATGGAGTAAGCTGTTTCTTGCTGGGGCTGTTTTGTTTTGATCGACTCACAAAGTGTAGAAAAGGATGGAAGCACTGTTGTACGCCTTGCCTTTGTCTGACCGCGATTCTCGTCTCATCCCGGAGTCAGAGAAAAAGCATTCTATCATCTGGATTCCTTAGGAATTCCAGAACGAGGGCTGTGGAAGTAGAGGTCTGGACCATTCTGAATGGAAGTGCATGATTGAAGTTCGGGAGAAGGTGCAGGGGCTTCAGGGATGGTTGTACATGGCACCGTGCTGCAGGGAGCGGTATACAATTTCGCGGCGTGATAGTGAGGCTGCTCTTGACCGTGGAACTGCTGTACTGCTGCTCTGTTGAGAAAAGCAGTCAACTATAATAGGCTGTACGAAGAAAACCCGACAGAATCCCACGATCCCCGTGAATTCTCACACAATAGGTACCAATTTAGTCTGAGGAACTCCTTTTGATGAATCAACTTCGATGACGTAGAACCCTGTTTCTGGATGGACCCCATACAACAATGCCGTGCCATACATGGATCGGACCCTGAAGTATGTCTCAGCCAGGTTGATGATCTGTTTTGACACTTCGAGCCCAGGTTTGAGCAAGGCGATTTGCAGATCTCCGGAATTCTTCAGCTCTCGAACTCCTCTTCCCATTTTCTTTATGGTATTCTCCACGCCGCTTCTGAATTCAAGCGTATCCAGGGCTGTGTAGTCCTGGATAGGTTGTCCGGTCTTTGTCTTGAGTTCACTCAGAACAGCTTTCCAGGTTGCATACCGTTCTTCCGATGTTCCTTTCACTGAAATTATGTAGGATTCATCTGTTTCTTCAATATCATATACCCCAATGCGCACTAGCCTGTTCCACACCTCTTCTCCGACATAGGGCACTGACAGCTCTTTCAGTTTCTGTGGACTGACTCCTTCTCCGGCCAACAGAACCACACCTCGGTCCTGCGCCAGAAAATTGAACAGGCAGCACCTCCACAAGTATCCTTCAGCTGTCCGGGAAACATCAAGTTCTTCCTCAAACAAGTTGAGGCTTCCCCTCTTGAATCCTCCTTTCAGAATTTCGTCCAGATTCTCACATCCTGTAGAAAAAGCCTTCTCCGAGTCGGGAAGTGGAATCCACATCTTGGGATTATCAATGTGCCTGGGTTCAAACCGTCCAAAACTCCTGAACATGCCGTCTTCAAGTGTGAATACGTATTGAGGCTGGTGGATCTCGACACCCCGCAATTTTACCAGATGGATAACCCGCAATCGTCTGTCGTCAATTCGGGTGCGCTCCAGTGCTATGACACCATCCATGAGATAGTCCAGCTTGGTTTCCTCAGGATGCTCTCCAACTAAGATAAGGTTGGTCTGGGTTTCTTTGCACAGTTCAATGATGGCCTTTTCCATCCTTTCCTCAGAAGTGTGTAAATTGGATATGACAGCATCCCAGGAGTCTATGACCACCACGGGATGGGCCAGCTGGGCCACTCGCTCATAGAGGGCCACTAAGAAGTCTTCCTTTGAGCCGTACTTAATCACTTCTGAGAAATCTCTCTCCTGAACAGCGATTCTCTCTTTGAGAGGGTTGGTAGCATCTACAATATTGCTCTTGGACAACTGGTCTTTGATCCACGGACAATCCCTGTACAGATCGTCAGGTCTCACTCGGGTGGACAGGTAGATGCCGTTGTTCTTGCAGGCTTTTATAAGAGACAGTGAGAGAATGGTCTTTCCACTCCCTGCGCGCCCTTTTATGAGAAGTGTCTGTCCTCCCTTCTTACCAAGGAAGTTCATGATCTCATCGGGAATGGTTATCATCATGGCTCTTTTTCCGTTTGGCTTAAAAAGGTTGTCCTTCTGTGACAAATTATTTTCTATTCTTTCATTGTAACAGCCATTTCACTTCCTTTCAAATATATGACAGAGCAGCCAGAGTTTCGAGGAATGCTGAGAACCAGCATCACAAATGACATCCGCCTCGCCGAGAATGATGTGTTAACGGAGTTACGGGAGAAATCCTGCCTTTCTCAATCGCCTTTTCACCAGAGGATAGAGCATCACATGTTCTTCTTCCACATAGAATGATGAGGAAATATAGGACAGCCTCCCTATAAGCTCTTCTACCTTTTCCGGCGTTGAAAATGAAACCATCACTGCTGGATGGCAGGGTACACCGTGCTTTTTCAAATTCTGTAGTGCTAAGAGCTGCATTTTGAACCCTTCAGGATCACATCCGGTGAGGTGAGTGAATTCTTCTTCACACGCTCCCTTCAGGGAGACCCGTACATGTACATTCTTGAAGTTGGAAAGAGCTTTTGCATACTGATCATCGATGAGTATTCCGGATGTTTCCAAGATGAACTGATATGGCGTCTTCTCGACTCTTTTCAGCACATTAATGAGATGTTCCTGGCCCAAGGTGGGCTCATTTCCACTTACTCTCAAGCTGGAGTATCTTTTCTTTTTGGCAATGCTCACCAGCTCATCAAAGACCTGCTGAGAGCTGTACCAGTCCCCTGCTTTTTCTGGGTGATCACGGGGAAAGCCGCTCCAGCAGAAGACACACGTCAGGGGGCACCCCACGCAGTCTGCAGTGGCAATGCCTCCATAAAAGGGCGCCGGTCTAAACCGGTAGTACTTCCTTTTATCTCCGGAAGAAACCATATCCTGTACGTGGAGGGCCCTCTCTACAGGGGAATACATACTTTCGGTAGGGTATTAAAGTTTATAAAGGAGGGTGTCAATACAGAATGTACTATGTTACTGCATGAAGTAGTCTCAATCTCCAATCTGATGCTGAACGTTACTCCTCAGGTATGGAAACCTTTAATAAGGAAGGACTACTATTCTGATAGTAAGTAGGTGATACTATGGCTTTCAATCTCACACTCAGAAAATCAAAGCAGAAACAACTCCAATTGGAAGAACCTGAATCCAAATTTGGGCCGCCAGTCAATATTTATAATGCAGGTGGAGTCCAGCTCGCATCACCCTTATTGGATGCTGACGTTCTGGAAATTCCTCTTAACAAGCTTAATATCACCTATCCCATCAACCCCCCTTATGCATATGTGAATGTGTATTATGATACTGATGCCAAGGAAATGTACTACAAAGTGCTAGAACCCGGGCTAACCAGGGAGGATGAACTAAAGATGGAACAGATCAATGCCATCCTGCATGAGACTATCAACATTGACTTCAAGACACTGGATGAAGGTGGGTTGACTGATTACCTGCGCAGAGAGGTAAATAATGTCATCAGGAAGTACAGAATGCGCATGGACAGATCAAGCTACGAACGTCTTACGTACTATGTTACCAGAGAATTCGTTGGATATAACAGAATTGATCCTATTCTGAGGGATCCAAACATTGAAGACATCTCCTGCGATGGCCCAGCTATTCCAGTCTACATCTTCCATCGCCACTTTGAGAATCTGCAGTCCAACGTGATCTTCAAGAACGCAGACGAACTGGATTCCTTCATCATTAAGCTGGCTCAGCGCTGCCAGCGTCACGTGTCTATTGCAGAGCCTCTGCTGGATGGATCTCTTCCTGATGGTTCTCGTGTGCAGCTTTCTCTGGGAAAGGAGGTGACCATGCATGGATCTACGTTTACTATCCGTAAATTCAGAGAGGACCCCCTAACACCTCCAGATATGATGTCATTTGGTACATTCTCTGCTTCCATGCTGGCTCTGATGTGGTTCTTCATGGAAAAAGGAGTATCTATCCTCATAGCAGGTGGAACAGCTTCTGGTAAGACTACCACGCTGAACTGCCTTTGCCTGTTCATCAAACCTGAGGCCAAGATCGTTTCTATTGAGGACACTGCAGAGCTTAACGTGGCTCACCAGAACTGGATTCCTGCAGTTACAAGAGCAGGATTTGGACCGATTACAGCTTCTGGTAAGAGAATGGGTGAAGTGGATATGTTTGATCTCCTGAAAGCTTCACTGCGACAACGTCCTGACTATATTGTGGTGGGGGAGGTACGAGGCAAAGAAGCATACACCCTCTTCCAGGCAATAGCTACAGGCCACGCAGCCATGGGCACCATTCACGCTGATTCTCCCCAGGGTGTGGTCCACCGTCTGGAATCAGAGCCTATCAACTGCCCACGTATCCTCATCAAGAACCTTGACATTGTCTTGCTCCAGGCCAGGGTAAGGCTCAGAGGGAAAATCACTCGGAGAATCACTGACATTGTGGAAGTGGTGGATCTGGACCCTTCCACGAAAGAGGTGATTACCAATACCTTGTATGAGTGGAACCCCTTTGAGGACACCTTCAGGTTCACTGGCAGAAGCTACCTGCTGGAGCGACTGGAAAAAGAGAAGGGGATGTCCATGGAGGAGATTCTCAAGGAGATCGAAAGAAGAAAGCAGATCATCAGCTGGATGCACAATAACCAGATCAGGTTCTATAAGGATGTAGCGGAAATCATTGCTGAGTACTACAGGGATCCTGAATCAGTTCTCAGCAAGATCGAGGCAACAGCATGAATATTGCTCTTGCCCTTTCCCGGTTGGCCTACAAGATCTTTGGCCCAATCATGGATCCTCTATTTGGCGGCTCGGCAAACTTGCGGACGAATATTCGAAGGGCAAATATCCGCATTACGGTGGGGGAATACTTCTCCTATGCAGCATTGATTATTGCCATTATCACTCCTCTCATGATGTTGACAGTGGCCATATTCATGTCCCTCATAGGAAAAGAAGGACTGGCCATCACCCTGGCAATGGCCCTCACCTCTATTTTGACCCCTCTATTCATGTTCGCTTTTTTCTATGTTTATCCCAGTCTCATAAGTGATTCCAGGAAGAGGGCTATTGACTCAAAGCTGCCCTTTGCTGTCCCGTACATGGCAGCCATGGCAGGGGCTGGTGTTCCCCCAGATGCCGTATTTGATTCCCTGGCTCGATCTGAGCTCTACGGAGAAATAGCAGAGGAAGCCAAGAACATAACCAGAGACTGCAGATTCTTTGGAAAAGACATTGTCACTGTTCTTCATGATTATACGCAGAATACGCCCTCCCGGCGTTTTTCTGAACTGCTCATGGGCATTACCACGACTGTGCGTTCAGGAGGAGACCTCAAAATGTACCTGCACAATGAGGCTGAAAACATGATGGTAGAGTACAGGCAGATGATGAAGGACTTCGCAGAAAACCTGGGGCTCTTTGCTGAGAGCTATATTACCATTCCAGTATTTGGCACCATCTTCCTGGTTATAGTCATGTCAACGCTGACCATGATCAGTGGAGGAAATTTCGGACCTTTGACTATGCAGGACATGATGATGCTGGTGGTGTATCTTGGGATACCAGGCCTGTCATTGCTCTTCCTGCTCATGATTGACTCAATTATTCCGGAGGAGTAACCATGGCAAACAAGAGTGAACTTCAGATCTCACCGAAAGATATTTTTCTCATTGCTGTCCCTGGTATCGTTGCCATGGGATTATTCATGTATAGCTTTATGAACTATCTCGGAAAGCCGTTCTTTGATGATCTCATCCTGTTTTCATTCCTTATTGGAGTTACTCCTTTTGCTGCAGGAAAATATGTTGAGTTTTCCCGTATGAGGAAGATGGAGTCCGAATTTCCCAATTTCCTTGCCGATGTTTCTTCAGGGGTGGATTCAGGAATGAGTATTCCCCAGGCAATATATGTTACTAAAGACAGAGAATATGGGCTTTTGAATCAACAGATAGAGAAGATGGCCATGCAGATTTCCTGGGGCATTCCTTTTGAAAATGTGTTCAAACGGTTTACTGAGAGAACCAAGAGCCCCTACATTGAGAAATTAACGTACCTGATTATTGAAGCCAACAAGGCAGGAGGAGACATCAGGGAGATTCTGCAGGCAGCCTCGCGAAATGCCAGAGAACTCAAGAATATTGAGCGAGAAACCGATACCATGATCAAACCCTACATCTTGATTTGTTACATTACCTACTTTGTATTCCTGGTGGTCATTCTTATTCTGTACAAGACCTTTATTCAGCCGTTGTCTGGAGGAGCAGGAGCAGGATTCATCAAGAGCGGTCTCTCTACAGAAGAGTTTACGACCCTCTTCTTCAGGATGCTCATGTTACAGGGATTGTTCATCGGACTAGCAGCAGGAAAAATGGCGGAGAAAAGGATTATTGCTGGGCTGAAGCATGCCATCATCCTGATTGCGTCTGGATACCTCTTATTCAATGCAGTGGCAGAGTGGGGATTGATTTAGCCAATGTTGCCCATCACACCAATACTGACAGTTGGGTTCCTCCTATGCGGCTCCTACTATGATGTGAAGATCAGGGAGATTCCCGACAGCCTGTGGTTGGTCATGGGTGCTTCAGGGATTGTGTTCAGGTTGTGGGACTCCGAGTGGAGGCTCATGGGATTCGGGGTAGCAGTAGCATGTGGCCTGGCTTTCGTGCTGGCGATCTCTGGGTTATTTGGCGGCGCTGACATAAAAGCACTAGTTGCACTGTCTCTCTTGGTTCCTACCTATCCAGGTGTTGCAAGTCCTCTTTTTGTGATTTCCGTGTTCAATAACCTGGCAGTCATCAAAGTGCTGGAGGTGGGTGCAGTCTTCAGTTATAACGTAGTGACAAAGAACAGATATCAGGGTGAGATCTCATGGTGGAAAAAGATCCTCCTCTATATGACGGGATTTCCCCGTTCACGGGAAGCTCTGGACTACCGATTCCTGCCTCTCCAGGATGAGACAGGAAATCTGCACCTGATGCCAGATATTGACATGGATGTAGAGAGATTTAAAGAAACATGCAACCAGGACAGGATATGGGTGACCTATGGTTCTCCTCTCATTCTCTATATGCTCCTGGGATCTCTAGTGGCTTTCTTGAAGGGTGACCTAGTCCTGCAGCTTTTCCTGCATTTCTTGGGGTAACCTTTCATGATCTGGGCACTGCGAGCATACAGCAGATAACTATAAGAACAACACAAGAAAGACACATGAGGTGGTGACATGCTTGATATAATCCCTGTAGAGAAGCCAGAAGGCATTGAATGTATAATTGGTCAGGGGAATTTCTCCATCTTTACCGTGGATGATTTGGCCCTGGCCCTGAAGACTGCAGTTCCAGGAATCGAGTTTGGCCTTGCCATGAATGAAGCCAAACCCAGGCTCACCAGGGTAGAAGGAACCAGTGAGTCTCTCAAAGAGTGTGCAGCAAAGGCGTGCTGCACCATTGGAGCGGGGCACGTATTTGTCATCATGATGCAGAAAGCATTTCCCATCAATGTACTGAATACAGTAAAAAACTATCCTACCACATGCCGGGTGTATGCTGCTTCTGAGAATCCACTACAGGTTGTGGTGGCCACAACTGATCTGGGAAGAGCTGTCATAGGAGTAGTTGACGGGACATCTGCAGAGTGTATTGAAGACGAACCCCAGAGGGAGGAAAGGAAGGCATTACTGAAGAAGATAGGATACTCATGAAGAAGATGAAAGTTGTATTTCTTGCTGTAGCTTCTCTTTTCGCCCTTTTTATTATGTACCCTTACCAGTATGGACCGCATGTTACAGAAGAAGTATGCATGGAAGAAGCCCTTAGGCATGTAGAAGCTCTTGTAGCCTATGCTCCCCGGTTGGCAGGGTCAGGCACAATAGATGATGACGTCATCGGGGGCTGCCTCTCAGCATCCTCATACATTGCAGATACTCTCAAGAGGTATGGGTATATCGTTGAAATACAGGAATTTCCTATTACCACCTTCCAGATAACAGAGTATGAACTGCTGGTGGATTATGATGGAGATTTGTCCACTCCGGATCAGATCAACCTCACTGACAGGGCCATTCCTCCCGTAACCTCAGTTGCTTCATACGATGCTGTAGTTCCTCTGCATATGGTGGAGGCATTTGCGTATGAGAGCACTCCAGATGAAGGAATTGTGTTGATGTACAGAAATAACGAGCCAGCTTTCTCCCCTAATCGAGAGAAACTCTTTTCGATATCTTACGAGGATTATCTCATTTTAGATCAAAGGAAAACAGAAAAGTCAGTATTATATGTCAAGTTCTCCTCGAATCGAAGAGATGTGAAGGGATACAACATAATTGGCATAAGACCGGGGAATACACGGACAGTCCTTCTATGCGCCCATTATGATTCTGTTTTTACTGATGGTGCCATTGACAATGGATCAGGAGTGGCTGCACTGCTGGAATGCGCCCGGATTCTCTCCAGTAAGCAGACGACTGCCACCTTGTACTTTGCGTTCTTTGATGCAGAGGAAATTGGGCTACTGGGTTCTGCAGCCTTTGTGGAGGCATATCCTCTGCCACAATGCGTGTGCATAAATGTGGACAGCATAGCTTCAGGGAATGTTGTCCGCGTGGGCGAGATTCCCCGCTACGCAGATATGTGGAATCCAGAATTCCGCACGGATTATTACGTGGATCGATATGTGTCTTCTCTAGCCTCAAAGGTCCTTGGATATTCTTCGCAGAGGCTGCATCTGGAAGATGTGGGAGGGATTTCTGATTTTGTCTCCTTCTCCAGAGTTGGGATAGCTACCACTGATGTTGCCGCCATTGACGAAGAAGCCACCAAGTATCCGGCTATTTCAGAAGAACCTTCGTTAGAGAGTGGCATTGTCTGGAAAAAGGGAGATCGAACCCTCTACTTCCATGAGGATAGATTTGGCAAAGTCATTCCGTACATTCATACTGGATATGATGATATAGAGCACTTCGACCAGGAGATATTCAGAAAAGCCACACAGGTTGTTGTGGAAGCAGCATACCAGCTGGGCTGCTACTCTGATGAGGACATATGGTTCTTCATTTTCAGGTTTCTTGGAATGGCTGCAGCTCTCGGCTGTACTCTGTGGTACGTGAAGGCAGTCACTGATAGAGGGCTGGAAGAGGAGCAGGGAATGAGGAATGAGGAGGAAAACCTTATAAATGAACAGAGAACTTGAGCACAAGCGGCTGTAGTGTAGTGGCTAGCACTTGAGCCTTCCAAGCTCACGACCCGGGTTCAAATCCCGGCAGCCGCATCCACCATGCGGACTCTGGGTTTGCATATCTTACTCTTCGGGGACTGTCCTGAAGGCTCTCTTCAACAAAACGTGCTGGTGTACAGGCAATGACTTTGGATTTATAGGCAACAACAGAATGGATTGAGAAGTAACAACATAATCAGTAAGCGTATGCAGCAACTTCAATACTGTTCTAAAATCGTTCTGAACCATCAAATATTCTACGCCTTCCAGTATTACCACTGCCGGCTGGGCTCGCTTGATGAACTCTGACACCACGTAGGTCAGCTTGGGGATGTCCTGCGGGCTCACCTGCTCCAATTGCTTGCTCTCGATTTCGGATAACCACATGACAGGAGTCCTTTCCAGAGCATACTTCTCCCTAACCTTCTGGGGATGAGTCCTGCAGATCCCAAATCCCTTGAACCCATGTTTGACCAGGTCTGTAAAAATGTCAAATGCTTTCTCCGGTCTCTCTTCCTCCACAATATACACTTCACGGGGTTCTAGATCGTACTTGAGGGGTGTAGAAACCTGCTTCTCCACTTCCGGCTCTACCACCAGCCTGGTTCTTTCAATGAACTCTGCAATTTGGTTGGCATAAAGCTCCAGCATATCCACATCTTCAGGTTCAATGGGCGCCTGACTTCTGGCTCTGTCTGCCCCAATAGCTCCCAGGACTTCTGACTGGAATAAGATGGGAACCCACACGAATTCCCCAGCCTCTTCTTCCAGATGTATCTGCACCCTGTGGTCAGATAATCCATCTTTTACCAGGAGCGGTCCCCCTTCTGCAATGCATCTGCCCACTGCATATCTGGTATCTCTTAGAGGAATCTTTACTCTCAGCAACTTCTCAGACATGTTGAGCTGTCCCTTGCATTCCAGCGTCTGTTCACGTTCATTGACAAAGAAAATTGCAGCTCGGTCGAACCCAAGCCCTTCCACAATCCCCTTGGTAATGGTCTCTATCCCCTTTCGCCAGTTGGACGTACTTCTCAGATTATAGCTGGTCTTGAGCAATGTTTCTGTCCCCCTGGTCTTCTCTCTCACCTTCATTTCCAGAAGTAATGCATATCGCTGCAGTTTTTCTTCTGCTTTTTTCTGTTCAGTAATGTCCCTGCACACCGACACAAAAGCCGTAGTCTTACCCTCATCATTAAGCAGGAGGGAGAGCCTCAACCAAATGGGGAATCGTTCCCCGTTCTTTCGAATGGCAAGTATTTCTCCTTCCCAATTCTTTTTCTGGTGGAGTATTTCCTGGAACGTCACAGGGGAGTTTTTGGAGTTAAGCATGTTGGCCAATTTTCCCTCCAACTCTTTTCTGGAATATCCAAACATATCGCATACTGAAGGGTTTACATAGGTGATGACTCCCTGGCTGTCGGTGACAATGACTGCCTCCATGACATTTTCTACAACACCAGCCAGAAACTCCAGGGCTTCTCCCTGGCTCCGTTGCTCGGTGGTGTCCCTGAGATGCTTATTGTCTGGGGATTTTCTCCGCGCAGGTTCAAGGTCGGAATTCGTGACCTTCTTGAGATACGATCTCACCAGTTCTGATTCATCATGCTGCAGGAAGATTTCGGGTGTCACATAATACCAATTTGGATAGAGAGTTTCTTCTATCGCCAAAAAGGGGTGGGTTCTCAGAGCGTTGCACAAGAGAGAAGCAGGAGCTGCAGTGTTATACAGGCATATGCATACTGCACTGGATTCTTCACATAGCAGGTTGAGATGAGCTTCATATTCAGCGTACTCGTCCCTGTCGATATCCCCGGATTCAATCCAGCTCATATCCTGGATTATTCTCAATGAGGACCTGTCAGCTCTTGCTTTCTCAATGTGTGATTTGATTGTATCCAGGAGTGCTGTGGGGTTGAACCTGGAGTTCTCTTTGTCACAGGAGACAAATGTGACCATGTCCCGAAATTCTGAAATCTCTTTTTTCATGCGCTTCAGAAATGCTTCACCCCCCATTAACAGGCACTGCTGATTATCTGTAATTCCCTGATCTATAAGGTAATGGAGCGACTCTCCACCACACTCCATGTAACATACATGATCTCCGGGACGCATTCTGACCTCAGGGGGGCTCATGCTACCATCACTTTCTATGCCTTTTTCCTTTAAAAAGATATCTGTATTTCCCATGTATCTAGGGTCGAGTGTTCTCTCTGAATCTCCAGATAATGTAGAGCCCCAGAACAGCAAAAGCGCCTGTTACTCCTTCTGCCGCTGCAATGGATTCCTGAACAAGCATTACCGCCAGAAAGTCAACTATCAGATGGAGTCCAATAGCATATCCCATGTACTTGAAGGACTTCTGAAGAAAGCACTGGAGCACCAGAACAGAAAGCCCTACTTGGATGCACAGGGCGAATATTCTCTCCAGAAGAGCCACAAAAGGCATATAGGCAGAAACGTCTGCTACCTGAGACATTATCTCAGGCGGCAACAATCCGGGAGCAGACCGTAGCACCACAAAGAGAATCACGTAATTCAGCGTTAAGAATATGATTGCCTCGATTCCTCCGTGCCCCACTCCATACATCAATCCATTGGACCACGTCCTTCTATCAGGATTGAACAAGTACCGGTAGCCTAAGTACCTGCATCCTTCTTCAAATATGCCTGCAGTTGCTGAAGGAAACAGAGCGCTTGCTACCAGAAGTGGAGTTCCAGCAAAGTAGGCATTGAAGATATTCTGTGCACCAAGATTCAATGGAATCCGTACCAGAGACAGAACAAACATGGCAGCCCCAAAAATCAACAGGATCCAGGAGCTCTTGTATTTTCGATTTAGAGAAAGGGCAATACCCAAGGGGATAATAGCAGTTATGATACCAACTACCAGAAATATCCATTCATTCATAAGAGCGTGATGGACAGGGTTCTTATAAGTTTTACTCGAAAGAGCGATTGCATGATGGACATGTGCGGAGTTGCTTCATAGAGATTCTACTGTATCATTTTCCTTTCTGACCTGATTTTTACCTTTTCTTCTCTTTCTTCCCACAACGAAAAGGACAATACCTACAACAGTTACGAGAGTCACCAACACGAGTTCCCGGTACTCTGCGAAGAACTTCCAAAAAGAAGTGACAGGGCTGGCCGGATCAATGGGCCGGAGCACGCCCCTTGGACTCAGGGCATCCAGTGGGCCACTGATTGCACTATTGGAGTAGACACGGAGAGTGCTCCCTCTGGATTTCAGGTCACACATCCATATATCTCTGTCAGTATCCCCATCTAAGTCTTCCAAGAGGAATTGACTCTCTGGCAAATTGATGGCAAGAACTGCCAAGAGATTGCACTGGCCATCAATGATATATGCAGAAGGAACGCGAAATCCCCGTAGAGGAGTGGTCACTACGATTTCCAGTGTACCGTCCCCCAAGAAATCCATAACAGAAACACTATCCACAGGGTCAGGGCACTCCCAGGTCCACACAATGGCTTCCTCACTATCTAGAAGCTGGATCGTGGTATCGGTGACAAGAAGGGCCTCTTCTTCTTCGTCACCTGTGACATCGGCCCACAGAGGCACGTTCTTCATGACAATTTCCCCAGGCTTCAGAGCCCAGTCCTCTCTGCACGAACAGACGTGAGCATTCATGAACAGGGTGCACAGCACCATGTCCATGGTAGCCTCACTGCCTTCTATCTGGCACTCTTTCCCTTTCCACAGAGGTTCGGTACTAAATGTGTAGAGTTCATATGAAACCTCTTCTGGTATGTAAGTCAGAAAATAAGGACTCCCCTCAAAGACCATGGTACTGATGATGATTCTATCCCGCTGGAAAGCCAATCGTTCCAACCCGTTTTCTACCAGTATTCTGTTGGCAATAACGATCTCATCTCCGGGCTTGCCGTCCGCATCAAGGAAGTGGAACTGGAGGTCTGCATGAACATTGATCTCAATGAATTTTCTCCAGTGGGGAGTGCCATCAGGCTCCACTCTGACAATTCGGTATGGATAGAAGGTATCTCCCTTCAATTCCTCAAGGAAGAAGACCTCTTGCAGTCCGTCACCATCCACATCTCTTGAAGCTGCTATAGTGACAGGATACTCCACTTCTAGAGTCCATAAAAGGGCTAGAAAGCAGTCAAAGCACTTCACTGCATGTGCAGTCTCATCATACACCAGGATTTCTTTCGACCCGTCGTGCTCCAAATCAGCAGTCAGAAGAACGTGGGCATGTCCCTCAAATGATTGCTCCGCGATTTCATTCATTTGCGGAAATCCAACCTGGATCAGGAGAATTATCAGCATCATCACGGATCTCATGAGATGCCATCCGGGGAAACGTATAAAAATGTTTTGCTGTGCAGGATGGTTTTACCCTAAGTGAGAGGTTGCGCGTGGATGAGAGGTTGCGCGTGGATGACAGATGACAACTCAGAACCTCGAACTACTGCGCTGCTGATGATCCCCTGATTGTTCCCTAATCCAGCATGCATCTTCCCTTAAGAAGACAGTGTATTCTTGATTCAAAGCAGGAAAACCTTTATATGTCTCAGAAGAAGGATCATATTATGCAAAGAAAGATTATCATTTTCATCTGTGCAATTGTAGCTGCGACGGTAATTCTGTCTGCAGTGTCAGTATTTCAGAACCGGAGTGAATATTCTCTGAAAGAAGGCAAGGTTGAACCTACTGTAAAGCATTTTATTGAGGTTTTCAACAATGTAGATCAGCCAGAGTATAAGACCATGTACTGGGATTTGCTCAGTCAGCAGAGCAAGGATAGGCTCATTGAGAGTACAGGATCAGAAGAGACAGCTCAAACCGAGGTGTGGATCATGCTTCAGGAAAATGTGGACATACGTCGACAGATAGAATACCTAGGAATTGAGTACATAGAAATCCAGGGTAGCATCGCCACCGTTCTTATCAAGGTGAGAATTTCAGAGGAAGGACAGGAACCGGTTGAGACTACAATATTGCACAAGTACCGGTGGGAGAATAATGAGTGGAAATTCATTGACTGGTACGTCGAGCCTGAACTATACAGGAGTTGATAATACGAAGAAAATTGGAATTGCGGGAGCAGTGTGTGTATTATTCCTTGTAGGAATGGTACAAGCAGGCCGCGATAATGTGCTCTCATACGCTAGTATGGAGACAGAATACAATGATATTTCATTGCTGGTGGAAGGAATGTGGTACAAGGTACCGGCCATTGACGTGATAGAGGCGACAATCTTATCCAAAGGGTGCAAAGGCTCCTTTTTGTGCCCTGAATTCTATCTACAGTACCCTGATGGAGATAGAACTAGTATTGCCAATGTCCCTGTTGAGGGTGAGGGATGTCTGGGAGAACTTGTTTCGGTGAAGTTCTATATCTGGTGTCATGATCTTGGTGGATGGAGTGTTTTCTACTTCGAGGATGGGGCTTTTGTATTCATCGGTAGAACCAAGCTGGACTTCCCTGTAGGAGAGTGGGTCATTGTTGTTGTGGATAGAGAGACCGGGGATACTGTGGCAGAACTGCCTTTGCATGTTGAGATTTCGAAGCCAACAATGATTTTGGACCGTTTCTCACAAGGAGTATATCATGAGAAGGTTGAGTGATTCTTTCTTCACTTTTTATTTTCGAAGCCAACAATGATTTTGGACCGTTTCTCACAAGGAGTATATCATGAGAAGGTTGAGTGATTCTTTCTTCACTTTTTATTTTTGATTACAGATTTCTGTGGTATGTTGGTAGGGTGGTGTCCAGCGCAGCGAGGCCCCGAGTGTTGGGCGATTGTGATTAGTGACTGACAACTTCCTTCTAAGTGGCCAAGAGATTGGAGTCAGCTCTTGGGTTTTTGAGGAGTAGCCTAGATACACGCGATTCATCGGTGTGTGGTGAAGTCTTCATTAGGTAGAGAATGTGTACAAACAACTTGTGCTCTTGAATAAAGAGAATAGGACTCATTGATATCGAGAAATGGTATGAAAAGTAATCTCTCTAACGAAGAAGAAAATACAAAAAAGAAAGAAAAATATGTTTACAGCTGGTCAATCAGGTCTTGAGCTGCTTCTCTGGTGGCGTCTCTGTCAGCACCTGCGATGATCAGGATGTCACAGTCACCGTATGGGTCGGTGAT
>JACVGW010000054.1 GCA_018992565.1 Theionarchaea archaeon | reverse complement strand
GATATGTGGAGAAGAGACCCGGCTAAACTGCTCATTGACTACACCGACATCCTGGAATTGCTGAGCAACATGCAGAAATCCAAGAACGTGCAGTATGTAGTGGGAAACCATGATTATCACATGATTGAGGTAAGCGAGAATATTAAGAGGAAATACAACCTGGACGTTGGGATGGAAGCTCTCATTCCCTATGGAGATTACACCTACTATTTTGTGCACGGGCACCAATTCGAGTTCCCTGACAGTCTGGACAGCTACCAGCAGTTTGCCGACATCCTGTGCATGGGAGATGACAACACGGGACGCACTGCTGATGGCCTCTGGAATTTGTATAGAATGTGCTTCCCTCATCTCACTACACCCAAGAAAGGCAGACTAAAGCGGAAATTCAGAAATGCCGTCAACTTGCCCTCAGAAAGACTGGAAAAGAGGGTTCTGGACAGGATACAGAAAGAAGCTGCAAAGAAGAGAGAGAAATTTGAAGACAAGATTGGAGATTGTTTTATCGTCTATGGGCACACGCACCGTCCCTATGTAGATCTGAATCAGAAACTGGCCAATTCCGGATCGTGGGCAAACGATGCCAGTACTCCTCACCTGAAAAAGGATACCTATATCACAATTAAAGAATCAGGTGCTGTTGACCTGCATACATATTCGCCATAGGTAGCTGCAGTCCCTACCCTACCTTACCCTACCCATACATTCGGTTCAACACTCTCACAGCCTTCAGAGTAATCCATTTTGATGGACGACCCTTTTCTTCAATATCGACCCACATCTTCCCATTAAATGTATTCTCCAAGTTCCATCTTCCGTGTTCACTCTGCTTGGAGAGTACCAGGTCCAGAGCCTTCTGCATTCGCTCGTCCTTTGCTCCGAGCTTCGTTAGAACATCCAGGACCTCAAGTGCATCAGATTGATAGAATAGAGGAAACCCAAATCTCGTCCACCCGGGCTTGGGCTTTCTCTCTCCCCCTTCGTCTCTCAGGTACATGAAAACCTCATTCTCCAGATAGATCTCGACTTCTTCATCAATGATCTCTCTCATTTCTGCTGTCCTCTCCTCCTCAGGTATCATCGAGAGAGCTATCAATGGTTTCACTCCTCCCATGTAGCACTTCTCAGGGAATACCTTGGCCCTGTCAATGGGATACGCCCTGCATGGCCATCCTGCTTCATGTACTCTCACCAGAAAGTGGATGGCCTTCTGCGTCTTCTCGTGATGAAGGTAGCCAAAATGAATGAGTGCTCTCACAATATTCCCTGTCAGACATGCACCATCAACAAGACTGCTTCCCCTCCCTCTGGCTGTCTTCAGCATTTTCCAGTTGAAATGACCGCTATCATACTGGTAATTCTCAAACAACAAGTCTACTGCCTTTTCAACCTGTTCACAGGGTGCTGCACCCAGCTCAGAGAGAATCAATAACTGATGATAGGTTGCCCTGTACTTCGGCAGGTATGGATCTTCCCGTGTGATCCAGAACCCTTCAGGCTCCTGATTTCTCAGTATTTCAGTAACGGGATGAGACGTCATGATGTCTTCTCTTGCCATCCTCACATCTGAATCGTTCTCACTCTTGCCACAGATATCTCTCAGTGTCCAGTATCGCACAGAAGGGTTTTTATCCTCAAGTAGCCACTCTACAGGAGATTCCCTCACAGAGGAGTTCCACGGTACCATGATACTCTGTTCACCTACATCTTAATAAGACTATCATCTCATTAACAAACAATAAAAACCAGAAATGATGATTAACAATAAAGTTAGTCTATATTGTTAATATATTGCTCACCTCCTGTATCCTGCACTTCCTGCCAGATCACATGACGATGTGCAACAGAACGGCTGAACACACGTGCATGAATATCTCTCTGTGAAGATATTCACCGCAGAAATCTCGTGCTTTTCTGCAAGGTCTGCCTGCTGTTTTTCAAGAGTCTACTACGGTTTTTTGGTTTTGTACAAGACTTGAAATAAATTACATTACAAAGAGTCATATACCTGCAATCTTTCACCTCACGTAGCAGGAAAAGTCCTATGTACTGGTTAGCATGCTGGAACAATGCAAATCCTGAACACTGCTTTTACACAACCTTTTTATACCTCTTTCTCTCTTGTCAACCATGAAAAAGAAGTGGGTCATCATTCCGGTGATAGCTTTCTTGATTTTCATATTCCAGTTTTTCAGAGACCCTGATCGAGATATTCCAGCAGAAGGAATAGTCTCACCTGCAGATGGTAAGATCATTGCCATAGAGACGGTGAAGGCGGGGAACGTCCCTCTCGTGACAAAAAATGGGCACGAGATATACCTGGAAGAACTCAAGGGGTTAATAAGAGAGGACTGCTATCTTGTTGCCATTTTTATGGGACCCACAGACATTCATGTTAACAGAAGCCCCATGGAAGGGACAGTCAAGGAGATCCTCTATGTTGAAGGGGGCTACCAGATGGCCAGTAAACTGGCCCTTTCTAATGAGAGGAATATTGTGGTTATTGACGATAGCGAAGGAAAAACCAGGATGATCATCATCCAGATTGCAGGGAAATTCGTGAGGAGAATCCAGTGCTTCGTACAAGAAGGGGATTATCTTGGAAAAGGAGAAAGGTTAGGGAGGATTGTGCTGGGTTCTCAAGTTGTCATTATTCTACCTCAACGATTCGAAATAATAGCACAGGAAGGGGATCGCGTAAAGGCGGGGGAAAGCGTCATTGCGCTGCCCTGACACCTTCTTCGAAAGCCTTCAAATCAATTTCTGCAAATTGGGAAGGTACACTTTCTCGTATAGCATCTTTGATTTCCTGCTGTGAAGCAGGCAGCTGGGCAAACTGAGACATGGCGCCCACAATAACCATATTGGTTACAATGGGGTTTCCCAGATTGAGCGCTATCCTGGACGCATCAAGCCTGAGGACGTCATAGTCCCCGAGATCGAAGTCCAGTTCAGGGTACGTCTCGAGAGTCACAGGCTTTATTCTATGAGCGTTTATGATAAGTTTCTTCCCTTTGGCAAGGAATTTCAGCTGCCTGAATGCTTCCATATACTCGAATCCCACCACCAGATCAGCATGACCTTCTGGAACCAAAGCGCCATATATATCGCCCAGCCTGACGTGGGAAATCACTGATCCTCCTCTCTGGGCCATTCCGTGAGTTTCTGCCATCATCACTTTCAGCCCTCGGTTCATGGCTGCCTGAGCAATGACCTGTGAGGCCAGTAAAATGCCCTGACCTCCAACGCCACCTAACACAATATCATATTTCATCTAATCACCCGTAATTGCATTGGAAGGACATATCTGGGCACAAACACCACATCCGTTGCATAATTCATTGATGACTGCTTTTCCTTCTACAAACTCAATGGCGGGACAGCCCAGCTGGTTCAGGCACAGTCTGCATCCTGTACACTCGTCAGTAACCACATATGGGTTCTTCCTTTCTGCACCTTCCAAAAAGATACATTTTCTGCGGGCAATGACCACACGGAGTTCATCTGACTTGACAGCTTCCTTGAGCACCTCAATAGTCCTCTTGACATCATGGGGATCCACAACATCTGTTTTGATACCCATGGCTTCTGTGAGCTTCTCAGGATAGATCTTCCTCACAGACTCTCCCATACCAGTGATACCTGTTCCGGGATGAGGTTGATGACCTGTCATGGCAGTTGTCTCATTATCCAGAATCATTACCACGAAGGTGTGCTTGTTGTAAACAGCATCCAGTAAGGGAGGGATACCTGCATGGAAGAAACTGGAATCTCCTATGGTACAGATAATCTTGTCAGAGACAAATTCTGATAGGCCGCAAGAAAATCCAATAGACGCACCCATGCAAAGGCAGCTGTCCACAGCACTGAGAGGGGGGACAAACCCCAGTGTGTAGCACCCGATGCCTGAGGGATAGATGCCTTTGGGGGCTGCTTTTCTGATGGCATAGAAGGAAGCGCGGTGTGGACACCCCGGGCACAGAATGGGAGGTCGCGCGGGTATGTCAAATTCACGGACTTCTTCTAATGGAAGGTTCTTGTACTTCCTGAAGGCATTGGCCACCCGGGTAGTATTCAGCTCGAAGGCCCTGGGGACAATGTCTTTTCCATAGATGGTCACCGGTATATTCTCTTTCTGAGCCATGGAACGTACTTCCGTCTCTACTATAGGTTCGAGTTCCTCTACCACAATGACGTCATCATGTCGGTTGAGAAAGTCGATAATAGCGTTGCTGAGAGGATGAGTGACTGCAACCTTGTAGATTTCTGCTTCAACGTCAAGCAGGAGGAGGGTTTCTTTCACGTAGTTATAGGCAATACCTGAAGCAATAACTCCCAGAGACCCTTTTCCTTCTATAGTGTCCAGATCTGATTTGAAAGAGTCCATCTTCTTGATGATGTTCTCTCTTAATACGCGCGCATTGGTGGGGACAGTAACGTACCGGCGAGGGTTCTTCTCGAATTTTGGAGTGCGTTCCAGTGAGAGTATGTCGCCCAATTCTACATCGCCACGAGTGTGGTTCACCCTTGTGGTGGTCCTCAGCATAACAGGCATCTTATATTGTTCGCTGATTTCAAATGCCTTGATGGTGTAATCTTTGGCTTCTTGAGGGGAACCCGGCTCAATACAGGGGATATTAGCCAACCGGGCGTAGTACCTGTTATCCTGTTCGTTCTGGGAAGAATGTAAAGAAGGATCATCTGCAGAAACAACTACATACCCTCCTTCTACACCCACTTCTGCAGAAGCCATAAACGCATCTGAGGCTACATTCAGTCCAACATGCTTCATGGTCACCATGGAGCGCAATCCTGTGACAGCCCCTGCAAAGGCAACCTCATACGCGACTTTTTCATTAGTAGACCATTCAAAATAGATGCCATACTTTTTGGCTATCTTTGAGATGGTATTAGGAATCTCAGAGGAAGGAGTGCCAGGATACGCTGCAACTACTTTCACACCAGCTTCAACAGCACCTCTGGCAATTGCTTCATTTCCCATGAGCAACTCTTTCATTGATAATCACCATATGAGCTAAGAGTTGTCCATATATAACGTTTATGTTTGCTAAGTGGTGCCGGGAAATGGATTGACTAAGATTTTTCCATGAAGAAAGCTGCCAATTCTGTTCTATCTACAAGGGGAGGCAGGCTTACGTCCTTGAAACATCAAAAAGAAAAGAAAGGAAATATACATCATGATGCTCTACTGCACACTTCCTGGAGGCAGTATGGGTTGCAGTCAATGAAATCATGTCTGCTGAACGAGTAACATGCTTTTTTTCATCTCCTGGGGGGAGAGGGTCACAGATCTCGTGTCGACATACTGAATATGCTATCGCATCGTGCAGGATAATCCCAGCACAAATTGTCGTCATCATCTGCCATCACCACCATAGTGGGCAGTCCTGCAGTGAGGATCAGAGCGACAACCACGATTCCACATAGTACCTTTTCTTTCATCCCATCACTTCTCTCTTGAACGACAGGTTGCAAAAGAATACAGGCAGCTCCTCAGATCACCGTCTCTGCTCTTACAGATCAATTCAGATGAAATTCGCTGGGTTCATCTTTGAATTCTCTCCTGGGGCTGTCACACCCCACTCATTTGAAATGGACTGAAAACGATTAGTGGAATATTGATCGTAGTATACTCTGCTTTCTCACTTCTTTTTCTGGAAGAAACTTCAAGAAGAATTGTATGATCGGCCCAACTGAAAGGGCAACAGCGATAGTACCAATTCCCACCGGACCCCCGAGAAAGTATCCTACAGATAGGGCCATTATTTCCATGGCGTTGTAAATCAATCTAATGCTTCTTCCTGTTTTCTTACATATTCCCAACACCATGCTGTCTTTTGGCCCAACTCCGTGGTCTGCATTTATGTATAACGCTGATCCTATGCTGAAAATGACAGTCCCACAGGCCAAGACTGCAACTTGATTTGCGAGAAAATGTATCTCAGGAATAAGAGGATTTATGAGATCAATGAAAAATCCCATAAAGAACATATGAAGTATTGTGCCTATACCAGGATACGTCTTAAGAAGGAGTGCCAGAAGTATCATGAAGAGCCCACCTACTTGGATTGCTCTTCCAAGAGTCAATGGAAGACGGGTTGATACGCCTATGTAGAAGACAGACCATGGTCCCACGCCAAGATTTGCCTTGAGCATCAATATGATCCCCAGTGAAATGAGGAAGATGCCAGTTATCAGCTGGAAATATGAGAACAACGCATGATTTCTCACGCTACCTGGTTTCATCATGCAACTACCCGAGATCCTTGAAAGAAAGACATCTCACGAAATGGCCTTTCTTGATCCTCCTCAATTCTGGTTCTCTTTCCTTACACTCAGGCGTGCAGCAATCACATCTGGGATGGAATCGACATGCTTTGGGAGGATCTATCGGACTAGGTACTTCTCCTTTCAGCAACTTGACCTCTTCTCTCGTTTCAGGATCAGGAACAGGGACAGATGACAACAAGACTTTCGTGTATGGATGGCACGGGTTCTTAAAAATCTCATTCTGATCTGCAAGTTCAACAATCTTTCCAAGATACATAATTGCAACCCTGTTGCTGATATATTTTACACCACTAATATCATGGCTTATGTACAATATTGAGAGATGGTACTTTGCCTGAAGATCTTTCAAGAGATTCAATATCTGAGCTCTCACAGAAACATCCAGAGAGGAGACTGGTTCATCTGCAACCACAAATTTAGGGTCTAAAGCCAAAGCCCTTGCTATGCAGATCCTCTGTTTTTGTCCTCCGCTAAATTCATGCGGATATCTATCATAATGCTCCGATTCGAGCCCGACTTCTTCGAGAAGCTCAACTACTCGTTCCTTTCTTTTAGCCCTATCTTGAAACATCTTATGAGTTCTCAGTGGCTCTTCCACGCTCAGGCCGATAGAGCTTCTGGGATCAAGCGAAGAATGAGCATCTTGAAATATGATCTGCGTCTTTTTTTTGAAACTGAGAAGATCATCATGCTTTTTTTTGGCAATATCAATTCCCTCAAAAAAGATACTTCCCTCGGAAGGGTCCAACAACCTCAGGGCGACTTTGCCCAACGTGGTCTTTCCACACCCAGATTCGCCTATGAGGCCGAGGACTTCATTTTGTTCAATACTCAAGGAAATTCCGTCCACAGCTTTTATGTGCCCCACTACCTTGGGCAATATTCCACTGTATATGGGAAAATGTTTCTTGACATCTCGCATTTCAATCAAGTCCATATTGTGATCACCTTCCATATAAATGACATCGTACTAGTCTGCCTTCGGTGAGTTGTCTGGCTTCAGGCTTTATTTTCTCGCATGTGTCTTCGATCATGTAGGGACATCGTGGATGGAATCGACATCCATCAGGAAGATTCATTGCATTTGGCACAGATCCTTTGATTGGCTCAAGTCTTTCTATATCCACATCTATTCGAGGTATGGAACGCAATAAGCATTTCGTATAAGGATGTTTTGGGTCCTTCAAGACATCAACAGCACTTCCATATTCTACAGTCTCACCAGCATACATTACTGCGATCGTATCACAGAGCTGAGCTGCAACCCCAAAATCGTGGGTTATGAGCAATATTGAACTGCCAACATCTCTCCTCAAGTTCCTCATCAATTTCAGTATCTGTAATTGAATTGTCACGTCCAGTGATGTTGTTGGCTCATCCGCTATGAGAAGAGAAGGGTTGCAGGAAAGCGCCATTGCTATCATTGTTCTCTGCCTCATGCCTCCACTGAATGCATGGGGATACTCTTTCAATCTCTTCTCGGCTTCAGGAATACCCATTTGCCTCAGTATCTCCACAGTCCTTCTTTTCACTTCTTCATCGTTTTTTAGATTTTGATGCAGAATGATAGGTTCAGAAACCTGGAATCCTATTGTCAATACCGGATTCAGAGATGACAGGGGATTTTGAAAGATCATTGAAATTTCTTTGCCTCTAATTTCTCTGATCTCCTTTTCAGTTTTCTCTAGTAGATCTTCTCCCTTGTAGAGGATTCTGCCTCCCATTATCTTTGCAGGAGGCTCCAGAAGCAAACGCAGAATAGATAAGGCAGTGACTGACTTTCCGCATCCGGATTCACCAACAAGACCCAGTATCTCGTTTTTCCGGATTTTAAAGCTCGCATCAGTTACTGCATTCACGACTCCGTGTCTTATATAGAAGTTTACGCTCAGATTTTTCACTTCCAGTAGAGGTTTTTCATCCATAGTTATCACCTAGAACCTCAATTTGGGATCTAGCATGTCTCTGAGTCTATCTCCAATAAGATTGAATCCCAAAACGAGTACAAGAATTACCATGCTGGGAAAAATCACAAGATACGGTGCTTGTCGAAGATATACTCTCGCTTCCGCTGTCATAAGACCCCATTCAGCTGTCGGAGGAGGCACACCCAATCCCAGAAAACTCAATGCAGCAGCCATCAAAATGGCACTGGCAGTATGCAGTGTGGAGAATATGAGAAGTGGTGAAAAACAATTCTTGAAGACATGATATCTGATGATATTAAACGAATTTGTGCCTATGGCCTCTGATGCCTCAATATATTCCATTGTTCGTATCGAGAGCACAGATGATCGCGACAATCGAGCGAATAACGGAAGCGCGTTTATACCTATTGCGAGTATCATATTTGGAATGCTGCGACCGAGTGCAGCCACAACCGCCAGGGCAAGTATTAATGCAGGGATGGACATGAGAACATCCATTAATCTCATCAAGACCAGGTCTGTTAATCCTCCTCTGTACCCCGCTATTATACCTAACCCAGATCCTATGATGAGCCCAAATAGCACTGCTGCAATTCCAATTGTGATAGAAATTCTCGCACCGTAGAGAATCCTGCTAAAAACACACCTTCCAAATTGATCTGTTCCAAAAGGATATTCTCTTGATGGACCGCTCAACCTCACATCAAGATTCTGTTCATATGGATCGTGCGGCGAAAGTAGAGGTGCAAAGATAGCTGCAATCAGGTAGATCAACAATATAGATATCCCTACACTCATGCTCCTGTTTTTCGTGAAGAAATCCAATATTTCTCTTTTTTGCATCATTTCACCTCACATATCAATCGTACTCTATTCGGGGATCCAGTCTCAAGTAGATTAAATCCACCAGTAAGTTAATGACTATGAAAACCAAAGCAATGCAAAGCACTGCTCCTCTAATCAATGGAAAATCTCTCATGATTATGGATTCATATGTTAGCCTTCCTATTCCAGGCCAATCAAAAATCACTTCCGTCACGACAGTATTTCCAAAGAGAAATCCATATTGTAGTCCAATCACCGTTACAACGGGGATCAAGGCGTTCTTCAAAGCATGTGTTACTATGACAACTCTTTCCTTCAATCCTTTTGATCGAGCAGTGAGTATGTAATCCTCTGACAACACATCGAGCATACTCGACCTCGTCAGCCGTACTATCATGGCTAGACAGATACTTGCCAGACACAATGCAGGTAGAATAATATGCCGCAATCCTTCCACAGTCCAAATTGGGCCTCCACGCTGCGAAACTGGAAACCATCCCAGATACAATCCGAATATCAATATCGTCATGAGTTCAATGAAAAACAGAGGCACAGAGATACCAAAAAGAACACCTGTACAAATGAACCTATCGTAAAGAGAATCCCTCTTGATAGCAGCAATAACACCTAAAGGGATTCCGGCTACTACCGCAATCATCATACCTACAGTCACCAATTCAAGCGAATTGATTAATCTCCCTACAAGTATTTCAGATACTGGTAATCTGAAAATAAAAGATTTTCCTAAGTCTCCTCTGAAAACTGAAGTAACATAATCAATATACTGTACAATCAAAGGTCTTTCTAATCCCAGTTCTTCACGTAATGCTTCTATGGTCTCCGGCGGTGCATTCGGTGTTGCAATGAGAACTGCAATATCTCCTGGAATTACTGTTAACAGGAGAAAAAGCAAAGTCTGGACTAGAAAGATCAGCGGAACAATCCACAACAACCTCTTCAAGATGTATTTTTTCATTCTCATAGCTGATTCACCTCCTTAAAAAAACAAAAAAAAGAAAAGATTATTTGAATCTTGAAAGCAAATCGAGTACACTACATCCCATGAGATTTGCTCCCAAGATGAAACAAATGCCAGCCAGGCATGCAGATAGCACTATTGTGTGGCTCGTGCTCGGTTCCTTCCAGATCCCAATGTAGCTGTCCAATTCTTCAGAATCGTGAACTGAAGGAATGTGGAGGTTGTCGCTCACGCCATAGATTCCCTTTTCATAGAACAGGTTTGCTGTTAAGCAATTTTCAACTGCCATTTTCTGTACCCAGAAGTATGAATCCAGTCTTTCTTGAGAATCGGTGGAACTCCGTGTGATGGCCAGTATGCGATCTGTCTCTTCATCTTCCCAGGGAATCCTATTGGGTGCAGGTGCTTGAGAGCTGTGAAACTGGTAATACAATATATCTGCATTGGAGAACCTATAGTTCATGAGATAGATATCCCAGTTTCCTTTTGTAGCCAAGGAAAAGAACGAAGCTGAATCGTAGACTTCAATATCCATTCCGATTCCAACCTGGCTCAAGTCGTACTGCGTCTTTGTACAGATGTTTTGCCACGTCGTTGTCGGCAATGTCATACATTTCAAGATCAATTCCCTTCCGTCCTTGTCTCTCGTGCCGTCTCCATTTGTGTCTGTCCATCCTGCTTCCTCAAGTACCTCTTTGGCCTTTTCTGGATCGTAGGAGCGCACATAGTCCTTGATTTTGGCATCGTAGCCCCATACGCTTGGATGGAGCCAGCTATCCGCCAGGATCGCTCCTGGCATAAACGATTTTATGATGCCTTCTTTGTCGATTGCGTAATCTACTGCCTTTCTGACGTTTATGTCTGCAGTTAATGGGCTCCTTTCTGAACCATCCTTGATTCTGAAACAATACCACCAGTTGTTGAGAGGTTTATAGAGGAGAGGATTGACACCTTTTGCTTCCACCAGCTCAGCCAAGCTTTCAGGTGAAATGTCTCTGGCTAGATCGATATTTCCTGCCTCGAGTTCAATAAGTCGTGTAGCCTCTTCTGGTATTATTCTCCATGTTATCGAATCCAAGTATGGTGGACCTGTATTTGAACGGCAACTGGGTCCCCATGTGTACTCCTCGTTTCTTACGACTGTCAGCTTGGACCCGGGAACCCTGCTCTCAAACTTGAAGGGGCCTGTACCGCATGCTGCAGTAACTCCGAAGTCTTCACCGTATTGCTCCGAACATTTTGGACATACAATAAGACCGAAATTATAATGAGCGATGTTCTCCAGCAGCAACGCATTCGGTGCTTTCATGTTGATCACAACAGTATAGTCATCAGGGATTTCCACATTCTCTATTTCCTGATAGAGATATGCGATAGGAGAGTGCTCATCAGGGTCCATAATCTTGTCGATTGTGTATTTGACTGCTTCAGAAGTAAATGGTTCTCCACAGTGGAACTTTGCATCTTTTCTCAAATTGAAAACGTACTGCAATCCATCATCAGATACGGTCCATGATTCTGCCAGGCTCGGCTGAATAGACATATCGTCGCCATACACCACAAGGGAGTCGTAGATAGTCCTCGTCACATAAATGGATGCTCGTGTACTTGTACGCGTCGGGTCCAAAAATTGGACATCATCTGCCATTGCTTCTATGTAAGCGCCTCCCGATACCGGACCCTCTGGTGCGGCTGTTATAGTGGGTTCTGTAGTCTTCTCTTCCTCCTGGCCAATACATCCTGATACGACAATCAAGACTGCCACTGAGCAGGCCAGCAATTGTATTGTTGTTTCTCTTCTCTTTTTCATTTAGCTACCTCCTTTGAGGTTCTTTCCCACCTTACCGTGATTTCACCATTCAAAAATTTTCTCACAGTATCTGAAATGTCCTTCACAATAATATCAAAGAATTTCTTTCCATTTTCAGCTGTTGCGGCAGATGGATCGCCAAAATATCCCTTGTACTTTTTTGGATCAAACCATTCTGACGCATAGGTGTAGGGCGGATATTCCATCATAATGTCTACTCCCGCAAGATTCGGATCTCCAATTTCTTCCTCTTTCACGTGATCTGGATCAAGAAACATGTACAGAGCTGTCTCAAGCTCACCTGCATGCCACATTCCGCCTTTTTCAGATTTTCTGATTCTATTGATAGCTTCTTTGTCAGAAATTGTTCCATAGCTGAAGAAAAGGAATTCTACCTTTCTCTCATGAGATTCAAACCTGTCCATGATTATTCTCAAAGCACTCTTTATCAATTCCGGATTTGTTCCATGAGAATTTATAATGACAATTTTTCTGAACCCCGTCTCTATCAGGCTATCCAAGACATCCAGAACGACGTGGAGATATGTCTCACTCTTAAATGTGATTGTACCGGGATATTTGAACCAGGCGGTAGAATAGCCAATATGCATCACCGGAGCTGCAATCTGTCCAGTTTCTTCAGCGACGGCATCAGCGATGCGTTCGGCTATGAACCCATCAGTGTCTAATGGCAGCACTGGTCCGTGCTGCTCAAAAGAACCAAACCCGACAATGACACATTTCCCCTCATCTACAGCCTTTTTCACATCATATGTCGTCATCTTTCGCATCAACATGACAGACACCTCACGATGGTGATTGGGATTTACAAGATCCACATCTCTCTTTCGAGTTCTTTTGAAAGGATTTCTGGACCATGTTCGGTTATCACGATCTGTTCTTCGACTTTGCCACCAAGAACCTGCCACTCTGGGTAATCATATGCAGCGGGTTCATATGATACAGTATTTCCGGGTTCAACGGGAGTGGCATCTTTCTCATAGATATTTGGGGGTTCATGAAGATCCATGCCTATCCCATGCCCATGTCTTCGAATTAAGTCTCTTTCAACACCTGCTTTTTTCTCTGCCTCTTGAGCTGCCAAGGCAACGTCAGCCCATGTATTCCCTGGTACCATTGCTTCCAGCCCGGCATCCATCTTTTCCAATGCTATCTTGAATGCTTTCTTCTGTCTATCATTCGGTTCTCCGATGGAAGCCAGTCTTATGATATCGCCCTGATACCCTTCATAATTCGGTCCACCGTCGAAGAAGATGACATCTCCCCTTTCAAATTTCCTGTCAACCGGAGGCGAAGATAGCATAGAATACCTGGATTTGCCTGCTCTAATGAGAAATGAGCCTGTAACCTCTGACGTAAAACAACCATGTTTTACCCAAAATTGCCAGATCAGACTTGCGACATCTCTTTCTGTCATTCCTACTTCCAAGCTTTCGAATCCCAACCGATATCCTTCACACATTATGTGAACACATCTTGCCATTTTTTCTATCTCATTCCGGGACTTGATCTTTCTACATTCCCATATCACTTCAGATCCATCAACAATCTTTTCACTGCCAATACCGCTCTTAATTTTCTCAAAATCAACATTGGACATGTCCATTCTCGTAAGATGCCCTAATTCCATTCCGACTTTTGAATACCCATTTGTCTGTACTATATCAATGAATACATCTAAGGGGTCGAATGGCAGGTTCATGTAGGGTGGACCTCCCCATTTTCGAATGTCTTTCAACCACGGGGCTGATTTCTCAGCGAGGATCGCACTCATCATGGCAATAACCATCACTGGTTCCCCATCAAGCGGGATCAAAACCCCTCGTGGTCTGTGCTTTGATGGAAACGGTTTCCTAAATCCTGTAAAATAATCTATAGTAACAGGCTCTGTGATGAGCAATACATCAATGCCTTTTTCTTCCATGAGTCTCTTCGCATTTTCAATCCTTCTCTTGTACTCATAAGAATTGAATGGCGCAACAGTGAATTCCTTCCTTGGAGGATAGAATCCAATTCCTTTCATGCGTCCACTTGTTCCAAAATTTCTTTCCGGATAGAAGGTTTTTGCATCTTTCATTCTGAACACCTGCAGTACATTATCTGCTCTCCTTAAAAACTTTTCGGTTTTGCTTTTCATTTGATAAGCTACTTGAAGTATGACGTAGAGCAATATTATCAAAATCTGTAAAAAAGCTTTACAATTCGAAAGTTCTCTACTATGAGGGTATGGAAGATTTTTCAAATGCTAAAACCATGTTGTCATTGCTTTCTCAAGAGTAAGTGATCAATGCAATATGTTTCTAATAGAAAAGTTTTTATAGGCATGGGATTAAGACAGGAGAGGTGACCAAAATGAAAGAAAGAAAATTCGACAAGTCAGAAGAACTTCACGAGAAAGCAAAACAAACCACGCCAGGTGGAGTACACAGTGGAGCAAGGTTGTTCAAGCCATTTTCGATTTTCATGGAAAGAGGCGAAGGATCGAAAATTTATGATGCAGATGGAAACGAATACATAGACTACCTTATGTCCTATGGTCCAAATATCCTGGGACATGGAAATAAGGAAGTCAATGAAGCTGTAAAAAAACAGCTTGAAAAGGGAATTTGTTTTGGTTCCCCATCTGAAACGTCGGCAAAAATCGCGAAAAAAATCACACAGCTCATTCCTTGTATAGAAACTGTCAAGTTCTCGAACAGCGGCGGAGAATGCGTTGCGCACGTCGTCAAGATTGCTAGAGCATATACCGGAAAAGATAAAGTGATCAAGTTCGAGGGAGGGTATCATGGGTGTACAGAAGCCCAAGTGAGCACTCATCCCGCATTATCAGAAGCTGGACCAGAGAATTCTCCAACTGTTCTGCCCAATGGAGCAGGTCTTCCAAAGAACTATGTTGACAACTATATCGTCCTGCCATGGAATAATCCCGGCGTCGTAGAGAAAACAATAAAAAGTCATGGCAACGAAATAGCAGCAGTCTTGACAGAACCTATCCTTGGGAATACTGGAACAATCATGCCTGAAGAGGGGTATCTGGAAACGCTGAGAGAAATAACGCAGGACAATGATGTACTACTCATTTTCGATGAAGTCATCACCGGGTTCAGAGTAAACCTCGGTGGAGCGCAAAAGCTGTTTGGCATCACACCTGACCTTTCTACCTTTGCCAAGGCAGTTGCAGGAGGATTTCCTCTTTCTGGATATGGAGGGAGAAAGGACATTATGGAAGATGCAATACTGAAAAATGGAGCATGGGTCAGTGGAACATACAACGCAAATCCACTCTCGATGGCTGCGGCTTCAGCAACTCTGAATATCTTGGAAAGGGGAAATGGTGCTATATATGAACAAATGACGTCATTCGGGAAGAAATTGGTGGAGGGAATAGAAGATTCCGCGGACAAGCATGGTGTTTCTGTTGTTCCACAAGGACCAGGACCATTTTTCCACTTATGGTTCACAGACATGAACAAGGTTACGAACTACAGGGAAGCCGTGAAACATGATGCTGAGAAATACCATACAGCCTGGAAGGAATTTCTGAGAGAAGGAGTATACTATTCTCAGGGAGAAATGGAGAATTGGTTCCTTTCAGCAGCCCACACAAAAGAAGATATTGATACTTCACTGGAAGCTGTAGATAATGTCTTCGGGCGGATATGAATGACCCATAGAGCAATTGTTGTGGATCAGATGAAGTGCAATGGGTGTCAGATCTGCGAAATCCATTGTTCTCGGATAAAAGAGGGAAAAGTATGGCCAGAGGCTTCTCGTATTCAAATATTCCCCTTTTTTCCGGGGCTAGACATTGTAGTAGTGTGCCAACAGTGCGAAAATCCTTCCTGTGTTGACGTTTGCCCCACAGATGCCTTTTTCAGGGACGAAGAAACTGCCGCAATTTCAATAGATTCAGAGAAGTGCATTGGCTGCGGAGCTTGTGCGGAAGCGTGCCCTCTCGGAGCAATTTTCTTCCATCCCGAGAACGGGAAAGCAGTCAAATGTGACCTGTGTGGCGGATACCCAGAATGCGTGAAAAGGTGTCCGGAGAACGCATTGGAATACAGAATGACACCATTTGATGCCACAGCCAACCCTAGTGAGATAGCTCAAAACATGAAGAAGAAACTTGTAATAGTTGAGTGAGGTGTATATTATGGGCTTTGCTGGAAAGAAACTCTGCATAGATTTGGGAAATGAGAAATCAACAATAACTCCCCTGAGTCCGGATGATGCAAGACCTCTTATTGGTGGCAAGGGCTACGCAGCAGAGATGCTACTGGAAAATACGAAGCCAGGAATAGATCCTCTCGGAGCAGAAAACGTGATTATCCTTGCTACGGGCCCTATAACGGCGACGAGGATCCCTGCTACAGGAAGGATGTGTTTTGTGACAAAATCACCTTTAACCAACACATACAATGATTCACACGTAGGAGGGCATTTCGCTTCAGAAATGAAACATGCAGGATATGACTATATTATGATCAAAGGGAAATCAGAAACGCCTGTGTACATTTATATAAAGGATGAAGACATCCAGATAAGAGATGCAACGTCGCTCTGGGGAAAAGATTCTTTTGCCGCTGAGGAAGCCATAAAGAATTTACACAACGATAGGAGAATAAGAGTCGCTTCCATTGGACCAGCAGGCGAAAATTCTGTCAGGTTTGCTTGTGTAAACATAGATTTATACAGGCAAGCTGCGAGAGGAGGCGTGGGAGCTGTCATGGGCTCAAAGAACTTGAAAGCTATAGCGATCAAAGGAAGTGGCTTCATAGAAATACACGATGTGGACACATTCGATAAATATGTGAAGGAGTGTTACAAAGCTATAGAAGAAGATGAAGGCCTCTATACTATGAAGAGATGGGGAACTGGCAGAAGTGTGATATGGTCGAGCTATACGTCATTGTACCCAACACGAAACTATCAATCATCAACGTTCGAGGGAGCAGAGAAATTGGCAGGGGAAGAAATGGAGAGAAAAATCTGGATCAAGAGAAAAGCATGCTTTGGATGTCCGATACACTGTGGACATCTCGCAGTCATCAGGGGAGATTCGAAATACGCTGGAGCTGTCGTTGAGGGATTAGAATATGAGACAACAGCACTCTTGGGAGCTAATTGTGGTGTTGACAATCTTGAGGCAGTAACGTACGCCAACATGCTATGTGATAAACTTGGGTTGGACACGCTTTCTGCTGGAGGTACAATAGCATGGGCCATGGAATGCTATGAAAAAGGATTGATCACTGACAAAGAGACAGATGGACTGAAGCTAGAGTTTGGCAATGAAGAAGCTTTGATTGAGATGATCAGGGCTATAGCGTATCGAAAAGGACTCGGCGATATGCTTGCAGAAGGAACACGAAGAGCTTCAGAAAAGATAGGCGGCAGAGAATTCGCAATGCATGTGAAAGGGCTAGAATTACCTGGATGGGCTATAAGAGCTGCACCTTCAATGGGATTAGCATATGCTACTGCAGATAGAGGGGGATGTCATCAGAGAGCCTGGCCAATATCTTTTGATCTCGGATCTGAAACCCCCGACGGGAAGATCGTTGAAAGGTTTGCACCTCACGGCAAGGCATATCCTACAAAATATCAGCAAGACATTACGGCCTCCTTGTACTCTCTCATAGCGTGTGACTTTGCCACAGGAACGATAGGTGTGGACAGATATATCGCTCTGCTAAATGCAGCTACAGGGTGGGACTATGATAGAGAGGAATTCATGAAGACTGGAGAAAGAATCTGGAATCTCATCAGGATATACAATATAAGAGAGGGACTCAGAAAGGAAGATGATAGTCTGCCAGATAGAATTCACACTGACCCTCTACCTGAAGGTCCTGCAAAAGGAAGGAAGCTGTCCAGCGAGGATTTTGGCATTATGCTTCGGGAATACTATGAAGTCAGAGGCTGGGATGAAAATGGCGTACCAAGAGCAGAGACTCTTCAAAGGTTGGGATTGGCAGGAAAATCCTTTTGACTGCAACGAAACGCTAGATTTATAAGAGGCAAACGATATCTTAAAGATAGAGATATGGAGAAGAGAATTTATGAATGCTTCAAGACATCAGGAGATCGACGAAGTTGACAGGAAGATACTTGAAGAACTCACAAAAGATTCTAGAAAATCCTCAAGGGAACTGTCAGAACTGATTGGAGTGTCACCTCCCACGATTTCAGCAAGGGTGAAGAGATTGGTCGAACAAGGAACAATAGCACGATATACAATAGAAGTGAATCCAGAGAATATCGGCTATGAGGCCCTCGTGGAATTTGGAATCAATGCATCGTCTCATGACAAAATAGAGAAAATTGCAGAGGCGATAATAGAGTATGAGGAGATACACAATCTGTACCTTGTTACAGGGGATCATGATCTGACCTGTAGAGGAGTTTTCAGAAATCTCAAGGAGCTTGAGAGATTCATGAGGGAGAAGATCTTCCCATTAGGAATAAGCCGATCTGATACATCCATAGTTCTGAAAAGATATAAACCCAGCAATTTCCGATATAGATTTACCCTATTCTGAGTCTTGAAGATGCTCTGGGCGATTTTAGATCTCATTCCATTTATGCCAGCATTCCCCGAGAGGAGTATTGGAGAATCCCCATTCCTGGCATGGTTATCACTGATGGGACAACGAAACAGGACTAAATCTGGAATTTTCAAATGCTGTAGTCTGTCTCCGATACAAGAGATCCCAGTATTCTTGATGACTACTTGACCACGAGTACTTTGAAGGGACTGTGTTCCATTTCTAATTTTCTAAAATCGGTGGATAATTGAGAATAGAGCTATAATGAACAAAGAGATTTTTGTTTCCCAATCCATGGCATTTTATATCGGGATATCATACTTAATGTATGGATATTCTCAAAGTATGTGCTGCAGCTGTTGTAGTAATCATCCTGATTCAAGCGGGATTGTTCTTCCCTACAACCAAAATCGCAGAAGAACCTGCTTGTATTGAGAAGGTTGAGATATCCTATGAAGTTGTGTACTTCCCGGGAGCAGATGAAAAACACTACACAATAACGCGCGAAAATGGAGAATATCACTCTGATACAGGAGAGGACATTAATCCAGAACAGATCCAGTACCTGATGGCAAGTCTTACTGACCTATATGAAGTTGAAGAATTTGAAACCTCGTATGATGGCCATATTATATTCGATTTCTATCCTTATTTTGAGGTCACCATAACTTCTACCCCCGGGAAGATTGTGCTGGGTTCACATTCAAGTTTTCACTGCTTCATACCCTGGAACGTTGACTTCTATGGGCGGAAATTCGTGCAATTCAATGGAAAGATACCCTCTGCCCTTTTCAAGATCCTGGTGGAACTGGATGATTACTGGAAAAATCACGGAATACGAGATTACGATAAGATAGCCCGCTGGGGGTGTTATTCTCCCATAGTTCCTGAATATCATGTTGAAGAGGATTTTTCCCCCTATTTCCCTCACAGTGGATCTGCAATCTCACCAGAAGCTAGAGTTGGGGCACGTCATGTGAAATGGAAGAGGGACGTGGGGTTCTACCTAGGAGACCCAATACTGGCGGATGGATCTGTCTTTTTCACGAATTCAAGGACAGTAACCTGCATACACAGCAAAACTGGAAAAACTCTGTGGAATCACACTGCTAAGGGGAGAATACCTTTGAGTCATGGCTCTCATCAATATGTTCAATATAGAGATGGATATCTCATTGTTTCCACGGAGAATGGGGTAACATGTCTGGACGCTGACTCAGGAACTGTGCTCTGGGACATTGACACGTTGCCTGTTGCAGATGCACCGGTCTACCATGCTGGAAGCCTACTTATGGGAGTAGAGAGAAATACAGTGGTTGATCTCCTGTGCAT
>JACVGW010000053.1:17264-19802 GCA_018992565.1 Theionarchaea archaeon | reverse complement strand
ATGCTGGAGAGGCACAACCTTCTATCATACTTTGATGTGTTTTTTCCTGGATCAGAATATTTTGACGATATTCTTTCAGGGAAGACACCAGAAATATCGAGATATAGATGCAGGCTGGATAGGAATTTCTTTTTCAGCCCGGATGGACTGATATATCCCTGCATACGAATGAATTCATATCCCATTGGCAGGTTCTTCCCAGAGTATTCAGCAAATGAGAATCAACTTGGTATATTGAAGTCCCGCACAGTTCTCAATATACCTTCATGCATGGAATGTGAGTATGCCCTGATTTGTAGAGGGGGCTGCCCTGCAGAGAGTCTGGAACGCGGATCTCTTTTCAATGGTATTTGTGAAGACTATCCTCGAATCCTCAGTACGTATATCCCATACAGGCTGAGAGCCCTACAGGAAGAATGATCCGCAAAGAGCAGAACAGCGGCAATGATACCCTACTCTACCAGGGCGAAAATATCCTGAATAGGCTTCCTGGGAGGCATTCTAGGATTGGTATCTGCAATGCCTACAGGTAGTAATGCTACAAGTTCTCGAGGAGCTTCAATGTTAAGAAACCTCTCCAGCGCATCCTTGGCATAGTATGGAATACGAACCCAGCATGAACCATACCCGAGGTCATAAGCTGTCAGCAATAGATTCTCAATGGCTGCTGCTACTCCCATCACGCTGACAAACCCGCCATACCTGTCAATGCTGCGTCCCTCAAGGTTTTTGCGTTTCCTGAATGCCTGAAACCAGCTGTCTTCTTCCAGTGGGAAGGGCGTCATCATGACTGCAAAGACCAGGGGCGCTGTGGTAAAGACCAGAGATGTTACAATGAAGTGCGGCATTGCCTGGCCCATATCATGAGAGAACTTCACGCCCTCATCATGGATGATCCGGGCCAGAGCGTCTCTGCATTCCTTGTTGGTAATAGCCAGAAATTGCCATGGTTGCATATTCCCTCCACTGGGTGCCAGGGAGGCAGCATATACCATTTTCTCAATATCTGCAACAGGGACGGCATCCGATTTAAACCTCCTGATACTTCTTCTCTCTTGTATTGCATGACGTACTTCCATTTATTCACCTCCCGATGATGAGGGTTGAACTGCACACTGTGGGTCTGGCTGGAAAGGATCATTGTATACGGCATACGCAATGCAGGATGCACCTCCGTTGCAGATACTGGGAGCATTCATGCTGAAGAAACAATCCCTGCATTTACCCTGGACGAATAATCGCTTCTGACGGAGCTTCCATAACAGGGGGTGCTGCCAGATCTGCATGAAATCTTCTTCAAAGATATTCCCCACACGGATGGGCATTCGCCTGCATGCACAGACATCTCCTGTTTCCATGACATTAATGTAAGACTGCCCTGCCGCACAGGCATGCCCATTCTTAGCAAGTGCTTCAGGACTGGAGGAGTCAGAGTAGATGACAGGCCAATCACATCGATGGCGTGCGATATAGGGTTTTGGAGGGTTCTGCATCAGGATACAATCCAGGTCATCACTCAATTTTCGGTAGAGGATCTTGATTTGCTCAGGACTCAGCATGGCATCAACCAATGCCTCCCCTCTTCCCAACGGGACAAGCCGGCTGACAGTCAGGACATCTGCCCCCATGATACGAGCTACATCAGTCATCTTGAATGCATCGTGGTAGTTTTTCTTATGCACCACATAGTGGATATGGGTCTCTATAGGGGTTGATGCAAGTAGTTTCAGGGCTTCTGTAGCTTTGTCAAATGAACCTGTGCCTCTGATAGCATCGTGGGTTTCAGCACAGGCCCCATCAATGCTGATCTGCACACAGGTACTCATATCATATGTCTGGAGATTCTTCACAAATTCCTCCGTCACGACAACTCCATTGGTGAGAATTGCCACGTACCCCTCAGGCATATGCTCCTGTATGTAGTCCAGAATCTCCCAGAAGTGAGGATGCAGTGTGGGTTCACCTCCAGTGAGCCACAGAGCAGGAAGCCTCTTCCATCTCCAGCAAAATGCAAGAAACTTGTCAATCACGGTCTTAACCTTAGAAAGTGACATATCCCTGTGGGGTTCAGATTCATCATAGCAATGGAGACATCTCAGGTTGCATCTGCCCGTAATCTCAAATTGAAGAGAGAACTGATGATAGTATTCACCTCCTTGGGGGTGAACCTCTTGTGGAGAAGATGAATCATTCATGCCATCATCTCTATTCAGCGGGTCTCAGTTCAATCAATCCCAGCTTAAGAAGAAACTTGATGAGATATTCAACGTCAGCAGTACTTGCAGCGGCAGATAGAATGTCATCTACAGCATGATGACCATCACAAATATTCCATAGAGTCTCAACATCTCTTTCGAAAGAAAAAGCTTCACTGGTGAGCATATTCATGATCACGAAGTTGTCTTCCACTACGTTGGCGATAGCATCGTCGCTGCGCCAGGGGAAAGCAGTCCCTTCAAGATCCAAATCCACCACAGTGGGAGTCTCATGCAGGACCAGAAACCCATCTTGAGAGAGGCTCTGTATCATGGAGGTTAC
>JACVGW010000053.1:6349-17164 GCA_018992565.1 Theionarchaea archaeon | reverse complement strand
AGGTCATGAGGTTCCATGGTATCACCTGAAAGGGTATCTAAAAGAATGAATAAAAACGTTTGGTTCTAAATGCCCTTTCTGCTGAAGACGAAGGGGTAGAAGGCTCTTGCGAGATCATTTCATTATGTTTATTAAGTGCCCTGAAGTAGATTCTTTATGACCCGGACGTACTGGGATCACTGGCTGAGCACACTCAAGAAAGAGGAGCCAGGAGTCGATATGCGGTTTCTACGAAGACTGCTTGAAAACAGCATTAGCACAATCCTGGATATAGGGAGTGGCTACGGTTCCTCTTCCAGGAGTCTCGCCCAGCTTGGATTCAGAGTAACCTGTGCGGACTATTCCTCAGAAGCTGTTCAATACCTCAAGGAAGCCTCAAGGATCCTCATCCGCGGTCACATGGATGTCGTCTGTGCAGATGCTCTCTTCCTTCCGTTCCGTGATGAAAGCTTTGGGGCTGCCACCAGTCTCATGATGATGAATTTCTTCATCGATGAACCTGAGAGAAAGCACGCGTTTTCGGAGATTTTCAGAGTAGTTGAGAAAGACGGTATTATGCTCTTCATGGTTTTATCTGATGATGATGAAGGAATGACAGGAGGAACACCTATGGGAAATCACAATGTCAGACATCCTGATGGGCTCTGCCTTCACTACTATACCATGAATGAGTTGGAGGACCTCTTGGCCCCTATGTATCTGGAAGAAATAGAAAGGTTCCGGCAAGAGGATGTTACACACGGCGACCCCCATGCACACGACTTGATCAGAGTACTGGCCTCACGGAGGAAATGAATAGCTCGTCTGAAGACCTCTATGAATTCCCCCTTTAGAAGACTCGAATTGTCCACTACATCAGTGTTCAGAGTCCTCCTCTGGAACCTTTGTTAGACTACCATTCGAAGTTAGGGATCAAATACCCATTAACGTGGCATCATTCCGGGAGGATTTTCCCTCCAGAAGTTCCCCTAAGCTGAAGCAGAACCTGCTACATGGAGTAGTCTCTCCATTAGAGTGTAGGTTCCATTTCTTCTCTACCAACGTCAACTGGATACCGCTCAGCTGTCGTTACTTACATCCAGTTGCACCAGCAAAACTGCAGCCGCTACCACAGCCGCCACAGCAGTAACCGCGTGGGTTCTGAATAACGGCATTGGTTTGTACTTCACCCGTGGTGACGACAATTCCTTTCCAGACCTTGGGTATTACGTGCGTACATCTCACCTCCTCTGTTTCTGTCTTATATGTACTCAACAACCATATAAATCTTTTGGTTTCAGACTGAGGAAGATTTACAAACAATACCTTCTCGAACAACGCTGGCGTTCTCTTTTTCCAATGATATTCGGAAAGCTTTTCTCACTTATTTCAGCGCATGAGAAGGTAGTCGTCCTCAAATGAAATGTGCAATGCACGTGTCTGCGATCACAAGCGGCACTCTCGTCAATGCTAATACTTAAATATTCCATGTACACAGTACCTCATAGTCATATCCGTACCTGCAAGGTGATCTGTTGAAGGTGAAAGACATCTCCATGGCTAGGACTAGCAGTCACAATGTTGTTATTCCTCTTTCCTCTGAAATTACCGCGTCAGAAGATCCACTCTATCTTATCTGTAATCCTCTCAGTGGGAAAGTGGCAATACTGGAGGAGAAAGAATACAGCACTCTCGCATCCTTTCCTTGTGGGACTCCCTCAACCCTCTCATTACTGAAAGAATATGGATTCATTACCTCACTGACAGAACTGGAGGAAAAGGAACTTCTAATGGAAAAATACAATGCCCAGAAGGCTTCAGGAGAGCCGACTGCTTCCATTAGTGTAACCTACCAGTGTAACATGCGCTGCACCTACTGCTGGACTGATCATCTCCTCTCGAGAGGCGCAAAGTGGATGAATGCTGTAATTGATGAAAAAACTGTAAATGCTGCTTTTCGCGCCATTGAGAACATACCTGAACTAGAAGGTGTCACTCTGCTTTCTCTCTATGGTGGAGAACCATTCTTGCCTTCAACATTGTCTATAGTACAATACATACTTGATCACGGAGATAAGAAGGACTATACCTTCCATGCAAATACCAATGGATACTTCCTGGAGCAGTTTGTGCCACTCCTTTCTTCACATGAGGTTACCGGACTGGGCGTTACACTTGATGGATGCAAAGAGGTGCATGATCAAAGGCGCAGAAAAAAAGATGGGAGTGGAACATTTGACAACATCGTCAGGGGAATTGAGGAAGCCCTCGATGCAGGCATTCGAATAGGAGTGAGAGTCAATGTAGATGAAGACAACCTCTCACATCTCCCGAAATTTGCTGAATGGATAACTTCCCACGGATGGGCACACCGTGACAACATCACGTTCTCCATCGCCCTTGTTCTTGAGGGGAAAGGCATGAGTTCTCCTTCCTTTCTTTCCTACACTGAGATGGCAAGGAGGATTCTCGATTTGAGAGAGAAAGAGCCACGGGTGTTCGAGGTGATGCTGTATGAATGGACGTACATGAAAAAGGGGTTCCTATCCCATGCCCTGACTACAGGGGAGGATATTGTCCCACGCCCATTCTACTGCTCTGCACATTGTAAGGGGTTTGGATTTGATTTATTTGGGGACATCTATTCCTGTCCCAGAGCTGTGGGAGACACTGAGTTCTCAATAGGACGATTTGTACCCCAGCTGGAGTTCAACGAAAAGTATCACCAGTGGTTCAACCGTGATGTTTTGTCCATTCCAGAGTGCAGAGAATGTGAACTGGCACTGTTATGTGGGGGAGGCTGTGCCTACAGGGCGTATTTGGAACATGGAGACATCTACAGGGCTGATTGTGACAATTATAAGGCTTTTGTTTCGTATGGAGTACCATTTTTCGTCAGGAAAATTCTCGAATTACAGAAATAACGTGACCTTTCTTGGATGGAGTGCTCATGGATCTCCTGATACGCTGCCGAGACTTGCAGGTCCTTCAGATGGCGTTACAGGACACTGTGGGTCTGGTTGGAAAGGATCATTGTACACTGCATATGCAATGCAGGATGCACCGCCACTGCACACCTCAGGAGCTTTTACACAGAAGTAACAATCCCTGCACTTGCCCTGGACGAATTTGTCTTTCTGACGGAGTTTCCACAACAGGGGATGTTGCCAGATCTGTGAAAGGTCCTGGGTCAAGATGTTACCTATTGTGATGGGCAATCTCCGGCAGGGATAGACGTCTCCGGTCTCTGTGACATTAATGTAAGAATGGATTGCGCAGCATCTCGATCCGTTCTTAGTAAGTGCTTCAGGAGTGGATGGGTCGGAATAAATCACAGGCCAGTCACATCGACTGCGTGCAATATGGGGCCTTGGTGGGCTCTCAGAGGATATGGCATCAAAATCGTCACTCAACTTCCTGAAAAGAGTGTAAACCTGCTCTGGGCTCAGCATGTGCTGAAAGAGGTCCTTTCCCCTTCCCCAGGGAACAAGCCTGGTGACAGTCAGGACATCTGCCTGCAACACCCTTGCAAGATCAGTCATCTTGAATGCATCGTGGTAGTTTTTCTTGTGCACCACATAGTGGATATGGGTTTCTATAGGGGTTGATGCAAGTAGTTTCAGGGCTTCTGTGGCTTTGTCAAATGAACCTGTACCTCTGATAGCATCATGGGTTTCAGCACAGGCCCCATCAATACTGATCTGTATGTACTGCAGGGCTGGATAATCCGTTAGAGCATCTACCATGTCACTGGTAAGGTTGATTCCATTGGACAGGAGGGCAACTTGAGTACCTGATTTCTGGGTCTCAATATAATCAAGTATCTGCCAGAAGTGATGATGGAGTGTGGGTTCACCTCCAGTGAGCCACAAAATGGGTGTCCTCTTCCACCGCCTGCAGAAGCCCAGCAACCTTTCTATGACGCTCTTGACCTGGGAAAGCGGCATGTCCTTATGGGACTCAGATTCATCATAGCAGTGAGTACATCTCAGGTTGCACCTGCTTGTGATTTCAAACTGCATGGTGAAAGGATGTCCAGAAATATCCGAGCCAGGTGCTTCAACGAAAGAAGCAGGTTCATCCATACCTTCACATGCCCCAGTGGTTATTTAAAGGTATGCTCTTTTTTGATTTGCCCTGTACGTTATAGAATACACAGAAAATCTTGCTGCATTTTGAAATGCGTAGCTATTGACAGCTCTCCACAGTCTTAAAATCGATGAGAGCTCCCCCATGGTGAGGGACAGTATCCAATATCACTCCTTCAAAGTCGCAGCATGAGGTTCCTGATATTCTCCTGGAGCACTAACCCAACTGAAGCCTTTCAGCAGATAAGAGATGATGTAGAAGAACCTTGCATTGACGAGAAGGTGGGCACAAAAAAAACTACCTATTTTCGCATCAAAGTCTTTATATAGTGTAGTTCAGTTCGGAAAAAAAGGGATAATCACCTTTGAATCAACAGGAGCACAGGATTTGATTGGCTGAGGAGATGAGTTAGTATGTCTGAAGAAGTCATATGCGTTGAGAACCTGGTAAAGAAATACAAACCAGTCATAGCAGTACATGACGTTTCATTCACCGTCAATAAGGGAGAGATTTTCTCTCTTGTGGGACCTAATGGAGCAGGCAAGACTACTACTGTGGAAATTCTGGAGTGTTTGAGGGCACCCACCAGTGGAAAAGCCTCCGTTCTGGGATATGATGTCACCCGGGAAGAGGATGAAATCAAGAAGAGGATCGGGGTCATGCCCCAGGACTTCAATGCTTTTGAGAGATTGACTGTGAGAGAGAATGTGGAATTGATCGCCAGCATCTATCAGGTGAACCCTGATCTGCGCAGTGTCCTTGAGGAACTGGGAATGTGGGAGGCCAGAGACCGACACTTTGAGTCGTTATCTGGAGGAATGAAAAGACGAGTAGGTATCTGTATGGCATTAATCAATGACCCTGTCCTCCTATTCCTGGATGAACCTACCACCGGATTGGATCCTCAAGCCAGAAAGGAAACGTGGGAGGTCATCAGACGGTTGAAGAGCATGGGGAAGACGGTGGTGTTGACATCCCACTATATGGAAGAAGTGGAGCAGTTGAGTGATCGGGCGGCAGTTATGTTTGGTGGCGAGATTATTGCCCAGGGGAGCATTGACGAATTGATTTCTGCATATGGTGGAGGAATCAGGATCAGAGTATCGCCCTGCAATGAGGAAATAGAGACGATTCTAATGGAGACTGCACAGAGAGTTATCACAGAAGACAGCGCCATGGAGGGTGTTTTCCAAGAGAGGACTCAGGTGGCAAAAACTCTGGCCGCCCTGTACCAGCTGGATGAGAAATATCGCTTGGATATTGTTGAGCCCAGTATGGACAATGTGTTCTCCCGGCTTGCAGGCGGACGGGTTGATGAGCGAGGTGAATTAATATGAGAGGAGTCATGGCAGTGTTTTCTGCTTTGTTAAAAAGCTGGATGAGGAGCAAGGCAGGTATATTCTTTTCGTTCCTGTTTCCCATAATGCTGCTGATCATTTTTAGTACTGTATTTGGCGGAGGAGGGAACAGCCAGTATGTGCTCTTTGTTCAGAACCTGGACGTGGATAGCAACGATAATCCCACTGAATTGTCTCAGGGATTCGTGGAGGCTTTGAAGGCAACTGGTGCTTTTGATGTAAGGAGCCTGGAGCATGATGTGGATATTAAGGAATATGTGAGGTTGAATCCTTCTTTTTCGTTCAGATACAGAATTCTCATGATCCCAAAAGGGTTCCATGAACAGGCGGCTGAAAAGACGGTGTCTGTTAAGGTCAAGGTAACAGTGAGTACGCTTGAGGTTGTGGGAGAAGAGTTTGCAGCATACATGAGCCCTGAGGATATTGAAGGGATACAGAGAGGTGAACTGGCGCTTCAGACTATGCTGGGCAGTCAAGGAGGAGAGAGTCCTCAGCTGGTATTGCTAATGGATGAACAGGACATGGCAGCCCCTGCTTTATTGGGAATCATACACGGGGTGGCAAATGCTTTCAGTAATGGGCTGGTGGGAAGTGAGGAAGTCCTTACAATTGAGGGAATGCCGCTGGAGCAGAGGACGATGAAGGTAGTGGACTATTTTCTACCCGGATTTATCGCTGCCTTTATCATGACCAATGGGATCATTGGGGCCACCACCACAATCTCTGAATACCGGAGAAACGGTCAGGTGAAACGGCTGGCTACAACTCCTTTGCCCAAGATCAGCTGGATCCTCGCAAATGTGCTGGAACAGACAGTGCTGGCGTTTATTCTGACTGGAGTGATGATTGCTCTGGGCTGGATTATTTTTGATGTGAGGCTCATACCTGACGCATATGCGTTGTTGTTAATTCTCGTGGGTGCTGTGGCGTTCTGCAGTGTGGGTATGGTTCTGGGAGGTGTGATTAAGGATGTGGAAGCTGCTTCGGGCGCGGGCAATGCAATTGCTTTTCCCATGATGTTCTTGTCTGGTGCCTTCTGGCCTATTGAACAGATGCCGGGATATTTACAGGAAGTTGCCAGGGTGCTTCCTCTTCACTACTTCCACGATGGGCTGCTTCAGATCATGGTGTATGAGAACCCCGGAAATGCAGGTATGGCGTTTGTGGTGCTGGGATGCTTTGCAGCAGTGATGATGGTTATTGCAGTGAAGATCACTAAGTGGAAGGAGCTCTAGCAAGTGAGGTTTTTTCTTCCTCTCTCTTATCATTCACTGATACAAAATGAGGGCTGCACCACTCGAGATCGTGATCTGAGAATCTCTTTCTGTGCATCCAAGTATCAAGAAAGAAATGGGAACAACACATCTTTTCGCTTGTCAAAAAGATATTTCTGTGACAATTCAATCGAAAATAGGAATAATGAAAGATAATCTAAATCAACTTTATTTACATACAGCAATAGCCAGGAAAGTTCCAGTGGAAATTTCTTTTTAGTATTAATTAACTCTAACAGCATTGAACCGAAAGATTTATATATCAAGGCAGAATATAAAGGATGGGTCTGTAAGGAGTGCACGCAAAGACTTCGTGTTGATGCGAGCGGAATTCGAACTCGAAAGAGATCGAAGGAAAGACCTTCCAAAAGAAGGAAAACTCCAAAACAGGCCCACCTTGCTTTATAGATATCGACTTTTCAATTTGTGGAAATGTAAAAATTGTACAGAATATCCATTATGAATTGAAGCCCATTGTCTGACAGATCACGGGTTCCCATCAGACTACTTCTCTCTGGTCAGAATATCTGTGGCCTTTCCGATGTCTTCTGGCTTCGAGACCAGGAATACTGTATACCCTGGCTGCATGATGTAGTCCCCCCTTGGAATCTGGAAACTCCCTTGATTTTCGTCATAGATTCCCATGAAAACAACTTCTCTGGGGAACTTGGATTGACTTGTCACCTCTCTAATCCTCATACCAGAAACTTGTGCCTTTTCTGGTATATTAACAGCGTAAATCTCTGCTCCCCCACTCAGAGACATAATCCTCTTTACCTTGGGCTGCTCTACTCCCATAATGATCCTATTTATCAACAAGTCAGCCACACTGGCAACTGTGGTGACTCCCGCTTCCAGGTACGCCTGCTCATATCTGGGATCTTTCAACCTGGCAATAATTCTCGGAATCCCCAGGCTCTTGGCCAGTAGTGAACATGCAATATTATCAGCGTGGCTCTGCATGAGGCAGACAATGACATCAGCTTGAGCTGCGCCTGCTTCTTCCAGAACCAGGATATCTGAAGCATTGCCATGAATAACCATTGCTCCAGTCTCTGCATACAACATTTCACAGACCTCCCTGTCTCTGTCGATGACTACAACATCATGTTTCTTCTTTACCAGCATTTTGACTATTTCCTTTCCAATTATACCTGCACCTGCGACAATTACAAACATTAGACTACCTCCTCATTATTCCCTTTGAACTCCAGGCCCGAGGACTCAGCAAGAGAAGAACAGGGAGAATTTCCAGGCGACCTGCCAGCATCGCACCAATATACACTACCTTCAGTATGGGGCTGAATGAAGCCATTGCCTGCACCGAAATAAAGGAAGGTCCAACATTTCCCATAGCACTGAACATGCCTGAAAAAGATTCATATCCTGAAAGTCCTGAAAGGAATGCAGTTATCACTCCTCCCACCACAATCAGGATTATCCATGCAAAAAACAGCCCTCCAACTCTCTGGATTTCGTCAATGCCCACTGGCTTCCCATCAATCACCACCGAGGAAATTGCCGGTCTCGGAGTCCTCAACCGGAATACTTCCCGTCCTATCAGGTTCCTCAGGATTGCCACCCGCAGCACCTTGAATCCCCCTCCTGTTGATCCCACACATCCTCCTACCACCATCAATACCAGAAAAAGCTGCCTGGCCACCTCTCCGAAAAAAGATGACCCAATATCGACTGTAGAAAACCCGGTAGTAGTAATAATAGCTGTCACCTGGAATAAGACCTTTCTGAGATGTTCTTCAATTGACCCTAACCCTTCAAGTTCCGTGAAGGAGACAGCATGCATCCTTTCTGCAAGAATTATACCGCAAAAGAGAAGAATAAATCCCCACCAGTATTTCATTTCAACATTATCCCAGAGTGCCTTGACATCCTTCTTGAGAACCCGGTAATGAACCAGGAAGTTGATTCCCCCCAGAATCATCCCGAAAATCAGGATATATTCAATGAGTACTGAATGGGGATGATGAATCATGGCGTAGTATCCAATACTGGCATCGTGGGGAGAAAACCCTCCTGTAGATAGTGTGGTAAAACTGTGGCACACACTATCAAATGGACTCATTCCTGCTGCCATTAAGGCCAGCGCAATGCATATGGTAAGTCCTGTGTAAATACTCCACAGAATAGAAACGGTGTTGGCTAATCCAGGCACAGGGCGGCGCACGTCGATCTTGTGGGATTCTGCTCCAAATAGCCTGTGGTAACTCTCTCCCTGGTAAGTAATCGCCAGAAAGAAGGTCAGAATGCCCAGGCCGCCCAGAAACTGGGTGAAACTCCTCCAGAATAGAATTGTCCTGGGGAGGGCGTCCAGCCCCGTAAATAACGTCATTCCTGTAGTAGTAAACCCACTCATTGCTTCGAATACACTGTCAATATACGAGTGGTCCACAGCTATCACAAAAGGGATACCCCCCACAGCAGAAAAGCCCAGCCACCCCAAGGTGCAAATGAACAGGGCTTGGACTGGTGATATTGAGCCTCCTCTAAATACACCTCGCAATGTGATTCCAGCAGTCAGGGAGAGGCCAGCAGGGTACACAAAGGCTTTCACTATCTGAATGTCCTCTATCTCACCAGTGAGTATTGCCACCAGCAGAGGAATGAGCAGGATACCGCTTAATACCAGGAAGGTTGACCCCAGAAAGTTGAAGACTACATGAATGTTATGGAGGATGACAACTCTGCTTTTCATGTGACACCTCTTTCTTTGAGACCTGAAGATTTTTGAATGTTTTGCACCAGGAGACTTCCTTCAGTCCGCTTGTCAGGTAGGAGATCAGGGAGTTATTCTGGCTTTAATTTCCGCATAACGTACAGGTTTTCCTTGAATCCCTGGGCCTTCCAGAAGTTATAACCAATTTCATTCTTGCAGGATACCTGTACCTGAATCTGATTAATATCCTGAGAATCAAACCATTCAAGTATCCTGGCCACCATTTCAGTCCCAATGCCTTTCCTTCTGTATGCTGACCTTACCGCTATCTCCGATATGAATCCCCGCTTCGAGTATGTGAGAATTGGTGGAATTTCCAAGAGTATGGCCAGAGAATAACCCAGTACTTCCCCCTGGTCTACAGCCACCAGGACCTGTGCTCTCTCTGAGTCCATCATCCTTTCGATATGCTTCTGGTAATGGATGTGTCCCTTCTCCCCCCTTCCAAGCCCCGGGTCAATCTTCTCATGAAAATCCATCAACTCCTTCCAGATCTCGATGATGTCAGGAACGTGCTGAGGTCCGGCTGAGACAATGTGCATCAACTCACCTCTTGCGCTCAGCGGGGAGTCTTGAGAGATTCCACGAATTCCCTTCCCAGCAGTTCTTCACCCGCAAATAGTGCCGGGTCACCCCCTGTATGCCAGAAGATGATAGTATCATCCCGTGATATCTCACCGCGCTCTACCAGCCCCACTAACCCTGCCATAGCCTTTCCCGTGTAGACAGGGTCCAAGAAAACAGCTTCTGTCCGGGCCACCAGTTTAATTGCCTCATTTGCCTCTCTGGTAGGAATATCATACCCTTCCCCAATAAAATCATCATAACAAATAACATCCTCTCTGCTGATTGACTTCCCAATTCCCAGAGCCTGTGCTGTATCATTTGCCTTCCCCAAGACCATCTCACAAAATGGCTCAAACATCTTCCCTACTCGGATACCTACTATTCTGATAGTAGATTCTTTCCATATCTTTCCTACCAGCAACCCTGCCTGAGTTCCTCCAGACCCTGTAGCCACAATGATGTACTGTGGAGAAATATTCAGAGCCTCCGTCTGTTGAATGAGTTCAAGAAATCCTCTCACAAACCCTGCCATACCCACAGGAGTAGATCCGCCTACAGGCAGGACATAACCCGTGTGGCCCTGAGCTTTCAGGTTCTGAGCCAGTGTTCCCATCAATTCATCTGCCTTTCTGGCTCCATCATCCATGGAATCTGCAGAAATGAAATGAATTTCAGCTCCCATCAATTTTTCCAGAAGAAGATTCCCCCTGTATTCTTCGGGTTCATCACCAATTAACACCAGAACGGGCTTCAATCCCAATTTTGTGCAGCATGCGGTAGTGGCCCTGGTGAAATTGGACTGGACACCACCTGT
>JACVGW010000053.1:4013-6249 GCA_018992565.1 Theionarchaea archaeon | reverse complement strand
AATCTCATAATAACAGCAGAAATGCAAGAAGAGAAATGAAGATCCTGAGATCTTCTCAATCCTTTTTCTGGTACGTTCTCTGGATGTCTTCCATCCGTGTTCGTGCTATGGTGTATTCCATAAACATTGTAATCACCTCGACCAGCAATAAAAAAGGTGATATTTAAACTTTTTTTATGAGAAATGCTAATATGTGTTTTAAATTGAAAAAATATGTTCTATTTAGCGTTTTTGTGTTTTCGCACTTTTGCGAAGTACGGTTCTGAGACCCCTAGTAAAGATGCTCATTGTGGCACTGGTAGCCACTGCTGATCATTGTTCGTACATTTCCAGAGCATAGTACAGCTTTCGAGATGCGAACTTGGTGGCTTTTCTGTCCTTTCCTGCTACAATAAGGACATCATTCCCGAATCCAAAAGCGTCTCTGATTAATTCCCATTCACCCTCGGAGGTGCTCCACAGTATCTGAGATACTCCTGCTTCCACCAGTCTCCTGGTATGGACATTGACTGCAGGACCTCCCACCAGGACAAGGTTCTTGTGCCGGAATTCCTCCTGTGTCACATCCCGGGCCAGGCAGACCAATGAGGAGGGTTCAACAATGCGCTCCTTCCCAGTTTCCATTTCCTGGATTTTCATGAACTGAAAAGAGAATTCCACGTATGTATCAGTAACTTCGATTATTTCGATACGAGTTAAGTGCCGCGGTCCATAAATCACATCACCCGGCTTCAAGCAGCTAATGTCAAAGGGGTTGCACACCTTCACCAGGATATATCCCAGGTTCCCCCGTTTTTCAATCTCAAGATCCCACGATGCACTCTCATCCTTGAAAAAAGGAGTATCACAACACATGGGGAATAAGACACCATAGTCCTGCAAGCAGTACACATTGAACTGGGCCCATGCGTTTCCCTGAACACCCCGGAATGGTATTTTTGTGCATTCAATGGCAAATTCCACCTCACTTGGTTCACCATCAAAATCTGCATCCACATCAACCTCATAGACATATTGCTTCTCCTTCACGTCCAGGACATCTGCCTGGTATATCCTCCTGGTCAGTGTGTCCTGGACGAACACTACTGCTCCCATGTTCTCAGGAGCTGGATCTGTGACAACTCCAGGAATTGAAAAGGCGTAGGAGTACTCAAAGGTGGACCCTTCTCTCATAGAGAGATAGACGGGGTCTGATATCATCCGCACCACATTCAAATATGTAGTACCGCCACTCTGAACTCGTCTTTCAAAGAGGACCATGTACATGACGAGAGTGTCAAACGAGTAGTCACTGGACAAGAACACATTAACCTGCCCATTCTCATGCGTCAAAACGCCTGTGGTGTACACCCTCAAAGGAACACCTTTTCTCATTGAAGCAGAGAATGCGCGCACATACTCCAGGTAGTAGTCGAGCTGCGGTGTAGGAATTGTGAATTCGCCATCAATATATGTATCAGGAGTTGCGGGGATGGTAGCATTCCAGTACCACTGGGCACGAGTGACTGCCTCAGGCAGTGCAAGAGGCCCACCCACGAAGTACTTGAGGTTGATAAAAACCCCAGGATACTCTGCTTGAAGCGTGTCTGCTGCTTCCAGAGGGGGCAGGGGATCAGTGGCATTGCAGAAGAGCTCTCCTACAACATGCTTGCAGTCCTTGCAGTAAACCGGGAGAATAATCCTCTCATTCATAGTGTCACTGGCCAAGGCCAAAGTGACTTCCAGCTCGTCCACATCCACGTCGAGTACAGTAACCAGATACCTGCCATACTTCCTGGATTCTCCCTTCTTGATGCACTGGTGCTCAAAATTCCAGGGAATTCCATGGAACATGTACCACCATGAAGAGCTGTCATACTGCCTGATTTCCAGCATGCTGTAGTAGTCTGCCAGTAGGTTAATGGCTGTGGTCCGGGAAGCCCATGTCCTTCCCCAGGTGGGGATAAACCCTCCCGGTATAGTATCTCTGAGATTCTCCAGATGGTAGTCATAGTGCCACAGCACATCTTCAGTAAGGTCAAACAAAAAATGATAGTTGGCCCATACAAAGGGAACCATATCAAAAGCTATGTGTTCAGTCTCAGAGGTGACCACTTCTGTGACCTGTGTTCTGGTCTGTGCCGTCATATCAGCTATCCTGGTGGCCAGCAGGGTGGCTGAAATTACGTCCTCGGCGCATGCTGTATCCCCCACCACAATGACAGCACGTGGCTGTGAATCTGACACAAAAAACCCT
>JACVGW010000053.1:0-3913 GCA_018992565.1 Theionarchaea archaeon | reverse complement strand
AACCCATCTCTTGCCACATTCACTGTCTCCCGTGCTTTGCGATCAGTCACGTTCTCCCGTTTGAGAGCGTTCAAGAGAGACCACACATGAAAACACAAAGGATGATCAAAATTCAGGACATACAGATGTGCTCTTCGCTTTTCGATTCCGTATACCAGCTGCAAGTCATCAAATTCCTTGAGGATAGCCCAGGTAGACCCATAAGAAACCTCAGTTTCTCGCGCAATTTCCCTGATAGTATACGGTTCCTTCCTGTTCCTCCACAAGAACCAGAAGATCTCCTGAGCCTTGTCATCGATCAGAATAGTGATCACCTTATCAGTATTCTCCGCACCTACTCGTATTGTTGATCAACACTATAAAAACCTTTCGATAAATTACACAATAAAGCACCATTTTTTACTGGTAATGAACTTCACAGTACAACCATATAACGATAAACCGTAATGATTAACTGCATTAGAAGAGAGAAATTGATTTAAGAAGGGGATCAGAGGTTGATCCATGTATGATCTCCACGTCCATATTATCGGCCATGATACCATACAAAGAGATTATTCTGCATACATCGATAGCTATATGCTGCAGGCTGAACTGCTGGGACTGGAAGCTCTGGGATTTGTGGATCACTATCCTTATAGAGTAAAGAATGTGCAGAAGATCAGGGAGAAGGTAGAATATCTGAAAGACCATGCAGATATCCCTGTATTCTATGGGGCTGAAATCCATGTGCCTTCGAATACTGTGATTCCCAAGTACTTTGATTACTCCCTGGCTCATGTCAGACAGAGATACAGCCTTGAAGAGGCGTTCACAATGGCCCGCCAGAAGAATATTGATATTATTGCTCACCCTTGTGCATATGGGGCTTCATGTTCGCCTTGCCAGCTGGAACAATTCAAAGACGAGAATATCTGCCTGGAACTTTCTGAGAAAGCCCTTGTCTATCTCCCCCAGTGGCTCTACGAAGAAGCGCAGCGACGCCACATCCCTCTAACGCTGGGATCTGATGCTCACTTCCCCCAGAACATGGGATTTCCCCAGATATGTGAACGCGATCTGGCATGGACATCCCTTGACGAAATACCGTTCCTGGAGGGGAGACTATAGCAGTGGTTATTGCTCTTGATCTGGATAAATTCGGTGATCTCACCCGGAAGATGGGATGGACAGAATATTCTCCGAACCCTGTGACCCGATACTTGAGCCATGCAGTGGCAGATTTCGCCGAAATTCATCAGGCCACCATCTTATATGGGCTGGACGTTGAACGGGGAACAGAGGAAGCTCAGCTGTACTGCTCACATCCAGATATGGACGCAATAGTGACAGACCTGGAGACTATGAGAAGAGAGATCAGGAACCTCAGTGAAACGACTCTCAGTGTGGGAATTGCACATATCACACCGGATGTCCCTGTAAAGGCATTGAAAGATTTTCATCTGGCAAAAAAAGCATTGAAAGAATCGAAAAGGAAAGGGAGGATCGTAGTCCTGTAGAATTCTTGAACTGGTTTATGAGGTCTCCTGCAACCTTTTCATCATGAATTCTTTTCTGAACTCATAGCCATAGTTCAGGAGTTTACAGAACTCCAGATCTGCCCTGTTGGAAAATCCATCTGCAGCTTCTTCCTGTATTAGCTTAATGATGTCGTCGAAGTTTTTCATAATCAATATTGATTAACACTACTATATAAATCTTTCGATTGTAATAGTATCTTTAAGGATGAAAAGGAAGTGAATAGAGAAAAATGTGAAAAACCTTCGTGAAATGTGCAAAAATGAGCAGCGATGCAGGCGTGTAAGCTCACAGTGTTGAGAGTATACTAACCTGTGAGAAAAAGAGTGAGGAGAGAAAATCACTCAATATAGATTCCAGGTTTTCCCGGAAATGCTGCTTTTTTCTTGTTCTGTGGATCATAGACTGAATTGATTTCTATTTCCATGCCAACCTCCCTGGAAATGAAGTCTCTTGCCTCTTTCAGAATGTCTTCCTCATTGACCTGCTGTGGAAAGATCCTCTCCTGTACAACTTTGGGAATGAACTTGGCGGCTTCTTTTCCGTGCTGTCTCACAATTTCTGACTGCATGGCCTTCTGCATCGCAGACTTCACGTCACGCTCGTCTCTCACCAGGTTGATAACCTCCCATTTCCAGTCTTCTGTAGTGTAGAGGTATGCTTTCTGAGCATTCTCGATTTTGGCCACTCTCACAATCTCCTGGAGATCATCAATGACCTGCTCCACAAATTCCTCCACCTGGATGACTGTGCGATCAATCTTCTCCTGGTCGGGGAAGCACCACTCTGCCTGTGAGATGAACCCCTCCTTATGGAGACGCTCCCAGATTTCTTCACACACATGGGGGACAATGGGGGCCAGCACCTTGGTCTGTATCTCAATGAAGTCTGAGATCACCTGGCTGTTGGGCTCATCACATCGCCTCAGATACCATCTCAGGTAACGCTGCATGTCAAAGAATCCCTTCTGGAGGGCTGTCCTGAAGTTCATCTGACGGTAGGCTTCTGTCACCTCCACCAGTATGGCATGGACTACTGACTCAAACCAGCGATCTATGTATTTCATGTCTTTTCTCCCTGTTCTGCAGGTTTCAACTGCAAACTTCTGCCAGGCTTCAAGCTTTGACCAGATGGTGTCAGCAAACTGAGTATCCCAGTTGGAATCATCTATTCCCTCTCCACCATACATCAACGTGATCCTGGTGGTATCTGCTCCGTAGGTATCCAGAGCCTCTCGCAGGAACAGAGAGATCCCCCTGGATGTGCTCATTTTCTGCATATCCAGCATGACCCATCCATTCACTGCAAATCCCAGAGGCCACTTCTCTTCAGGAAAGAGGGCCACATGGTTGAAGATGCAGAAAGTCATATGGTTCTGTACCAGATCCTTGCCACTGGTCCTGATATCAAAGGGGTACCAGTAATCGAACTCTTTTCTTGACTTCTTCAGGACATCGTAGGGGATTCCCATCTTTTCTGCAATGGAGACTGGATCACCCTTTCCCAGCAAGACGTAGTCGTAGACATCATCAGTTATCTTTTCCGGGTTCACATCCTTTATCAGGTGATAGAAGGTGTAGAAAGCCATGTAAATGGTAGAATCACTGAGAGATTCAATAACCCACTTCTGGTCCCAGGGCAGCCTGGTTCCCAGTCCAAACTCCCTGGTACATGCCCAGTCATTGAGCCAGTCCACCACGTAGTGAAACTGCTTTCTCACCGTTTCAGGGTAGTAAGTCATCTTTTCCACAGCCTGGTGAGCTTTCTCCTTCCACAGAGAATTACCATATGTTATGAACCACTGGTTCTTGACAATTTTGACAATACTGGGGGTCAGACACCTGCACACTACATGCCCTGAGGGTTCGTACATGATATCTGCTTTCCCCTCATTGATGAGCTCCTGTTTTATCAGGTCCTTGGCATCTTCTACTTTCATGCCAGCGTACTTCCCACAGCTCTTGTTCATCCTGCCAGTGTAGAAGCCAGACTTGTAGATCTCTTTCTTTGCCTTTTCCAGATTCTCCCTGTCATACTGGCTTTCAATGCGCATTTTCTTACATATCTCGACTGCTGGGAAATCTCCCCATCCCTTTGAGGTGATAATCGCTATAGGTTGTACCTTTCTCACCTGTTCTCTATCCAGTCCGAATTTCTTGCACAATTCTGGATCCTCCTGTAGATCGTAAAGGCCCATCCAGTCATCAGGAGCGTCTGAAGGAACAGAGGTCACGAGACCTGTCCCCTTATTTGGATCGCAAAATCCAGAAGGTAATATTAATATCTCTCTGTCTATTCCAGGGGCAACGCAGGTTTTTCCCAACAATTCCTCACCCTTTATGGTATCCAGGACTTCAACTGTCTTATTCTGATGTGACAATTTTTCTGCACATTG
>JACVGW010000132.1 GCA_018992565.1 Theionarchaea archaeon | reverse complement strand
TACATCTACCCTATCAAGTTCCAGAAAGGGAGACAGATATGTACCTTGATCTTTGAAACTAAGAAGAAACTGCAGTCCGTGCTGCAACACCTGGAAGAGTGGAGGATTATACGTATTGGAAATGTGAACCTCCAGTTTGATTTGGAAGATTTGACCCCTCAGCAGTTGAAGGCAGTCAACTTGGCGATTGAGCGAGGGTATTTTGAGATTCCCAAGAAAGTGAATCTGGAAGAATTGTCAACCCAGATGAAGCTGTCAAGGACAACCTTCCTGGAACACCTACGGAAGGCTGAAAAAAAGATACTATCCAAATATTTCGAAATAGACTGAGAAAGGAATATAACCATCATGAGATTGCCTATTCTGCGCCTCTTCAATATTCCCTGTAGATAGTCACCCATGCCCGACCATCAGGACGAACATGATCTTTTTGCTCTGTTCATGACAACTGTGTGATGGGTTTCTCTCCATTTCTAGGGGTGGAAACGTGAGAAATCACGGGAGGAGTCCCATATGAATCAGCATGTAAGATGAAAGGCTGCTGCTTTTTCTCCAGTCAGTTTATTGAAAAGAGTCACAGCATCACCTGTCTTCTCAGCGATTAGCTCTATCCCTTTGCTCTTCACGTAATCCTTTGTCTTATCAGGTACGTTCATTATTCCATACGCCCCTGTGCCCACTACGAGTGTCTCCGGGGATCCCTCCACAATCACATCCAGATCTTCAGGAGCCACTATGTGACCCTGCTTTCTCCACCAGCTGTATACCTTCCCCTTGACAATCATAATATCTGACGTGTATTCCTTCCCATCAATGTGTATTCGCCCAAAAGAGTACTGTTCAATCATTATTACTTCTAGTTGTGATTCCTCTTAAATATTCTCTCAGAATTCGTCCTGCACAGTACAACAAAAAAGAAAAAAGAGGTATTATCTTTTCCATCTCTTTTCGATGTCTTCCTTCTTCATGCCAAACCGTTTTTCAAGATAGGCATACGTGCCCTGCAGGTCTCTTTCCATATCCTTCAAGTATTCCGGGTTATTGAGGCAAGAATCCTCGGGGACTTTCTGCCCCTTTATGGGGACAGCATACATGTCCATCAATTCGCCCATCCTTTTGTCTCTGAACTTGATTTCCACTTTCTGTCCTACAAAAACCTCAGTAGGGGCAGTAATGACCTGCATGGGGACCGTGGTATCACTGCCTTCGATCTGTACATATGCCAGAACAAATGGTAGCATCTCCAGAAAGGCATCAGCTGAAAACAGCATCACAGAGAAGGTATGAACCTCACCTTTCAGAGGTAGTTCCACCCATTCTGTCTCAGCAACCTTGCAGGTGGGGTTCCAGCAGTGCATTCTCGGGGGGCAGTACGTGGTACCACAGACAGGGCACCGTGTCCCGTACAGCGTCTTCTCGATCAATCCTTTGAAGAATTTTGAGACCAGTCCGTACGAGTGAGTATACAACGCCCCATGGGGCCTATTAACCAGCATGAATTCTCCCATCTTGGCGTCCTCGATCTTACCCGGGCCGCAGGGTCCTTTAATAAACTGGTACCCTTCGACTCTGAAGTTTCCTTTCCGTGCCCAGGTCTCCCACTCCTTGTAGATAGAGGTGGATTCATCTTTTACTATTTTGATTTTTTCATCTGCCATCTGATCACCTCGAGTACACAATGACGCCGCCCTGACACCCGGTACCACCATGTCCTGTGGTAAGAGCTTTCTCAGCGTCTGATATCTGCAGCGTTGAGTCACCGAATTTCTCTGGAATTTTGCCCGCAAGCTGCCAGTACAGAAACAGAGACTGCATCAATGAAGTTGCTCCCACAGGATGAGCAAACGACGTCAATCCACCGCTTACCTGACAGGGTAGCTCTCCAGTCCGCTCCACAATTCCTTCCCGGATCATGGTCTTGCCTTCTCCTCGCTTGCAGAACTTCAGGTCCTCATACAGGGTCAGTTCCACACCATCATAGGGTGCGAATATTTCTGCCAGGTCAATTTCCTTTGCAGGGTTCTGGATGTTGGCCTCCTTGTAAGCAGTAACAGCTCCTTCCCTTAGAGAGCCGAAGTTTGCCATGTCAGGATAGGGGGTCTTAGGTTTCTTGACAGTGCTGGGATATATCTTCTCATCTTCAGGATACATACCGTAGTACGCCCAGTCAGCCAGCCTGTCACCCGGTCGCATGGAATCAGTTCCCAGCCCGACTCCTTCAAACCACATGGGAGTGTCACTGTACTTCTTGGCTACCTTCTCAGATGCCAGCAATAGACAGCATGCACCTTCAGAGATTAAAGCGCAGTTCATCCTCCTGTATGGCCAGGCCACAATCCTGTCATTGTAGTAGTCTTCAAGTGTAACATACCCTGTCCCATGCTCACTTCTCCACTGAGAGTAGGGGTTGTGTGTTGCATTGTTGTGGTTCTTCACTGCAATTCTCCCCAGGTCTTCTATGGTTTCACCATAGAGTTGCATGTGCCTGGTCTCCAGGCACGCGTAGTACCCGTTGTAGTACCCACCAACGGTGAAATCCCAGTCTGTATCAGAAGCTGATGCAATAAATTCATTAGTGGTGGCAGTATCAACCTCGGACATCCATTCCCACCCAGGAACGAGTATCAGGTCGTAGTAGCCTGACTTTATCAGGTAGTACGCATTGATAATGGCATCCAGGGGAGTGCTTCCTCCAGATTCAACTCTGTATCCTGGTTTTCTGTGCAATCCTATATAGTCCTGGATAATCCAGCCCATGCACAACTGCTGATTCAAATGATCACTGAAATAGGACATCATGACAAAATCAATGTCTTGAGGGTCCAGTTCCGGTGTGTCATCCAAGAGGTCACGGAATGCAATTGCCACCCCTTCCTCAGCGTTCTCGTATCTGAATCTGTCTCCACGGAATATGCCACCGCCGACTACAGCTACTTTGCTCATAGATTTACCTCCTCATATCATAGATAACGAAGCCACTGTGGCTGGGACAAGTACACACTTCTGAGAATGATGTAACCTGCATCACGTTCACGTTGAATCTGTCAGTGAATGCAGGTATTACTGGCTGCAAAAGACAGGGTCCAGCAAAGACAGTAGCCCTGGCAACATCTCGACGCGGATTGACTCCGCAATCATTACTCGCAGAAGAAGCTGCCCTGTACATGATGTCCTTCCATGATATGCCGGGAGTCACAGATAGAGAATCTGTGTACCCAACTCCCATGACTGCAGCTCTGATCATTCATTCACCTCTTTCAGGTCTTTGCAGGCAGATTTCCTCTACCACAGCAACCTCTGCTAAACTTGATCAGATTCCTTTAAAAGCATAACCTTTACATACGTAAACATCGAAGAAGGTAGTTGAGGAGATGGGTCAGATGGTGGCCCTTGTGAGGAAGAATCGGCATATTTTAATGTACGGGAAAGCTGGAATACCTATGCACTATCACCTGATGCTCACAGATCAATGCAACCTGGAATGCAGGTACTGCTATGAGAAATCATTACTGGACTGTGAGACTCCTTCACGGTTTGAATATGACTTTTCAGCACCCTCTGTATTTTCTGCAGACATTGAGAACCTGAAAAGGTTCTTGGAGAAGGATAGTGATCCTGTCATCATATTCTACGGAGGAGAGCCACTCCTTGAACTGAAGAAGATGATGGATATCATGGACTGCATTGATGTCCCCTACAGGATGCAGACAAACGGGCTGCTCCTGGACAAGGTTCCCCAGGAGTACATGAAGAGGATTGGAAGGATTCTGGTTTCTCTAGACGGGGACAAGGAAAGGACTGATTATAACAGAGGTGTGGCAGTATATGAGAGAGTAATGAAGAATATTCGCAGTATTCAGCCCTGGTATCATGGTGAGATTGTTGCGAGAATGACTGTGGCACAGGATTGCCCCGATATTTTTGAACAGGTCACCTTTCTGGTGAAGGAGGGATTTCAATCTGTGCACTGGCAATTGGATGCGGGATTTTATGGATTTGATTTTGATGAGGAACGGTTTGGGAGGTTTGTAGAAGAGTATAATAGGAGTATCGGGAGATTGGTTGCATTCTGGGTAACAGCCCTCAAGAAAGGTACGGTTCTGCGGTTGTATCCCTTTGTAGGTATTGTTTCTTCGTTGCTTCATAGAGAAACCACACGGTTGAGGTGTGGAGCAGGTCATGCAGGATACTGTATCACCACTGATGGGAGAATTGTGGCCTGTCCTATCGGGAGCTTTATTACAGACTTTGTTGCAGGTGACCTGGAGACACATCCGGAGGATTTGAAGAAGTTTGATGTTTCTGGCAGATGTCTGGAATGTACAATGAGAGGAATTTGTGGTGGGAGGTGCCTATACTGGAATAAGGCTAATTTGTGGCCCAAGAGAGGGAATGAACTGATCTGCAAGACGGTTTTTCACCTCGTAAAAGAGTTGAAGGACGCAGTACCTGCAATTGAGAAAATGATACTCCATGGAGAAGTCAGAAAGGAAGATTTCGCACATGAGAAGTATTTTGGTCCGGAGATCATTCCATGAACTCGTCTAGGCCTTCAGGATAGAGCAGGTCATATCCAGTGAATCTCGTTCCTCGGTCTGTATTAGAAAAAGCTAAAAATGGTGTGAACCATGTGAAGTGAGG
>JACVGW010000005.1:52844-67802 GCA_018992565.1 Theionarchaea archaeon | reverse complement strand
CTGATGCTGGGCTTGCAGGGGTCTGTCCTGGTTAATGAGGACATGAGTGTCTACCAATATCTTGAATACACTGTTCTTGCAGCACATACACTCCCTGAAGATCTCTCCTCTTATGATGTCATTGTTATTTCAACTCCTACTACACTCTATGAAGACGACAGCCTTCAGGCCATAAAGAAATATGTAGAATCGGGAGGTGGACTCCTCCTCATGGCAGAAGAAAACAACAAAGATGGCACGACCCTGGTAATAAACCAGATAGCCCAGGAGTTTTCAATAACATTCAATGTTGACAGAATCTTCGACCAACAATATTACCTCCAGCATACCTCCTGGATCACCCTCACTGCTTTCCCGGAGCATCCAATCTTCGAAGGCATAAGAACAGTTGTCTACACCTCAGGATGCTCTCTCGTATCTGATGGAGGCGTCCTTCTACAGACGACAGATTCCGCTTACGCCCAGAAGTATGACGGGATAGCTACCTATGAAAAGGGAGAAACTCCCGGTTGCATGGTAATAAAGGAAGTAGGAGACGGGAGGGTCGTTGCCTGCGGGGACAAAGAATTATTCGACACATATTCACCGTTGGGAGACAACACCTTGTTTGCCCTGAATGTGGTCGACTGGCTGGCAGGCAGCGAACCCCGTATCAGAGAACGGTTACTATACAAACAGGAAGCAGCTGAGCTCATCCCCAAGGCGAAACTGGCGGTAGAAGCAGCAAAGGAAAAGGGACTGCAAGAAGTGTTCCCCCGTTCTGTTGAAATGGCTGAGAGTCTCATTGTGGAAGCGGAGACATTGTATAATGCTTATGATTATTTTGGCTCTCATCAGAAGGCAATGCAGGCGAGAGACTTCATTTTAGATGGTGAAGGGCAGGCCGAAGCCCTGGTGCAAGAGAAAACAGATCAAGCTCACATCTGTCTGGAGGCTATTGAAAAGGCAGCCCATCAGTATCTACCCTCTCAGCTTGAGGCAGCCCAGTATTACTTTCAGGAAATAGAATCTCAGGCAACCTATAACCAGAGAATTGAAAAAGCAGATGAAGCACTTCAGCGATGCGAAGAAATCCGTTCTGAACTTCGTGGAGCTGCAGAAAATGAAATTGCAGCAGCAGAGGAAAAGATACAATCTTACAGAGGGCTCTTCGGCAGGACGCTGCACCATTCTGCTCGCGTCCATCTGGAGAACGCTACAGACAGCTATGAAAAAGGAGAGTTTGGTGATGCTATTCTGATGGCGAAGCAATCTCAAGACTTCTCAGATCAGGCAGCGGAAGCACAGAAAAAAGACTACATCTTACTGGTGGGTATTGTGCTGGTGGCGATTCTGGGGCTGTACATATTGCTGAGAAAATGAATGTCGTCATGGTTGGGTTGTACCCGCCCCACATTGGAGGAATCGCTTCCTATGTTTACAACTTGAGAGAGGCATTGATACGGTTAGGAGTGAGTGTCCACGTGGTTACATACGGGAAGGTAGATGGGTTCAAGGTATTACAGGAGAGCAAGCCAGAGAGTGAACCTCTTGATCCAGGAGTGCATGGTACCTTTGTGACACAGAAGATGAGAGGAGGTTCTTTTCTTATCTCGGGAACAGTCAAGACACTGCAAGTTGTTAGAGAGAATGATATTGATGTAATTCATGCACATTATCTAGTTCCTCCCGGACTGGTGGGTGTTCTGGCAAAAAAAATAAGCGGAGTTCCCCTGATGGTAACGTGCCATGGAAGTGATGTCTTTGTGTTCTCCAGAGGGTGGAAAACTGTCATCTCACAATATGTGACAAGGAATGCTGATTCTGTGTCCTGCAACAGCCGGGCTACAGCCAGTGCTTTGCAGGAGACAACAGGAGTCCATCCCACGTATGTTCCCTCAGGAGTTGATACAACCAGGTTTACTCCCCTTCACCTGGAGCGGGAGGCGGTAACCTATGTGGGCGCCTTGACTCCAGTGAAAGGTGTAGATACTTTTCTGAAAGCAATGAAGGGGATCAATGAGAAGGTGTGGATTGTGGGAGATGGTCCTGAACGACCTTACCTGGAATCTCTTGCGAATACTCTGGGATTGGACTGTACATTCTGGGGATTCAGAACAGACACCCCTCAACTCATGAACAGATCTAAAGTCCTGGTTTTGCCCTCACGGCACGAAGGACTTGGACTGACTCTCCTGGAGGCAATGGCCTGCCAGACACCGGTCATCGGGAGAAATACAGGAGGAATTCCAGAGCTCTTGACAGGCAGGAATGGGCTCCTCTTTGATACAGAAGAAGAACTTCACAAAAAGGTCAAAATACTTCTTGAAAATAACTCGTTCAGAGAAAAAATCAGTACAGAAGGATTCAAGACTGCATCACAGTGGAGTTGGGATAACACAGCCAGAGAATTTTTAGAGCTGTACCACCAGATCATTCCCCATGTTTCATGAGTGTCGTCACATATCCTGCGACCCTGTTTCTCAGCTTATCATTGGAGAATCGGACTACTGTCTCCAGAAAATCCCGATTCTCATAGTAATCAGTACTGAGCTGGTCTTTGTATTTTTTTATCGTTTCTCTGGCAATTCGTTTGATGAAATTTGATCGAATTCTACCCAACTTCTCACCTCAGCATTGTTATTTAAAAGGGCTTTATAAATGTTGGCTTTTGCAGGTCTTTACAGGGAGAGCTCTCAACCTTCTAAAGAGAGAGGCTGTCCAGTGCGGTCATCAGCCAGTTCATGCATGAGTTGAAAGTCCCCCGCAGTGCCCTGAGATCCACAGAAGATATGGTGACAGTCAGAGTATCCTCTTCTGCAGAGAGGGTAATCTCTGTTTTCTGGTAGGGTGCTGAAGTTATTTCTGCCTCTATTGCCTCTTTGACAATAGCAATATCAGGAGCATGAACATTAATTGTTGCCTGAATACCCTTCATAATTAATCTCCCTGACAATAATCCTTGGACCTACTGGTCCATCAGAGATATCAAGCCTGTAAAAATCAAGAACATCCTGGTGGTAGTGAAGGTATGCAGTCGGGTCACCATGCAATTCACAGTCTGACCCTCTGAATTCTGCACCAAAGAGGCCGGCGATATTCCCTGCTCCCGGGTCTGATGTCAACAACACAAAAGGGAGATCTTCCTGGATGGGCCTTATTCTGCCCATGCCAAGCTCCCTCCTCAAAACTGCAGAGCACTTCATAGAACCCAGAAGGTTCCACTCCTCATAGAAGAGGAGTGTACACGTATCACCTGCGGCATGGACTAGGAGAATTCTGTCCGCCCCTTTCTCAACAGATGACTGAATGAGCTCTCTCATCCCTTTCTTGCCTCGGACAATATAGCAGGATAAAGGTATAACATCGTGTAACTCTTTACAGATGCGCCTGCTCCTGGTGCTGGGCCGTCTCGATGTGGTAATAATCATCGGGCTTCCACTTTTTTTGACCAGTCAGGCCGTGCCTTCCTGAACACCTTCCCATTACAATACGGGCACTTGACACCGTGGGGCATTTCGATCTCTTCTCTGGACATGAGCTTCCCACAGGTAACACAAATGTACATCTAGGCACCCTCGCTGAGCCTCTTCATGGTCCGCTTGACAATCTTGCCCGTTGGCGTCTCCGGGAGGTAGGCGCCTCCCGTGAAAGTAGTCCCGCACTTTGAGCATTTCCAGATACTGGTGGAGGTCCGGGTGACAGCATTTCTCCCACACTGGGGACATTTGTGCTTTCTCTTCATTTTTCTCTCTATTTCCTCCACCCTTTTTCTCAGCTTCCGTCCATATCTTGCTCCAAATCTGCTCATTTCATCGCCTCTTTCATCAAGCCTCTGATTTCCTCGCCCCTGGCAGTAGATACTCTAACTGCATGCATGACTTCTTCCAGACTGAATCCTCCGATATTGCTCTTCTGCATAGCACAGACGTGGTGCTCTTGATCAGTGGCCACAGTGATGCGCGAGTCAAGCGCTTTCTCTTCATCCAGTGAGGGGTCCAGCAGCAAGGAATCTCCCAGTTTGACAAAGGTGCAGGGCACCGCCAGGTCATGTACTGGCAAGGGTAACCTCTCTTCTGTAGGTTTGTCGTTCTCATCCAGAACAGGCATCTGACAGGTGGCCAGAGCAGACATTGCTGCAACTCCACACGCATCAATCAGGTTTCCATCATAGTCCATGACATGCAAGTCCACGAACACCAGTCTCACCAGCTCATTCTCTCTGACGCAGAGAGCTTTCGTGTCCAGCGCCTTGGATTCCCTGATACCTCTGTCAACCACGCGGGCAACTTCTACTGCCTCCTCTCCAGGTGGACCTGCTTCAAAATCAGGTGCTGCCATGGGGATCAATTCTGCCCCTGTGATCATCACTCCATCCTCGGGAGTATCAGGGTATGGTTCACCTACATCTACTTTTATCCCTGCAAACACCATGGTACCTCCCAGGGACACCAGAGCAGATCCTTCCGCCTTGTCCACCACATTGACCCGTATGTCCAGGGGGCGATACTCATCCAGAGCACGTTCGTCTTCTCGTTTTCCTTCCTTGGCTAGACTTATCAGGTATTCCTTTCTGATTAACGGTAGAATCTCACTCATATTCAGCACCCGCATATTTTCTTCGTAATGCATCAATCTGCAATTGATATACCTGCTGACATCCTTGCATAGCCAGCGTAATTGCCTGTTCAACTTCCTGCTCAGTGAGTTTTCCATCCATCTGTAGCAGCGTAATCTGGTTAAGTCGGGGAATAATGGCTACCGGCATATCTGCTTCTCCAGAGTTATCTTCTTCCTTGGCCAGATCCAGAATTACCTGACCATCAACCTTCCCCGCAGCACAGGAAGGAACCAAATCACGCATTGGTATCCCTGCATCTGCCAATGCTACAGAAACTGCTGTGATTCCAGCACATCGAGTGCCCGCATTGGCCTGAACAACCTCCACAGAGATCTCAATCATTGATTTTGGATAGTAATGCATAAGAATAGCTGGTTCTAAAGCACCCTGCATAACCTTTCCTATCTCAACTGCTCGGCGATCGGGACCAGGCCTCTTCCTCTCTTCCACAGAAAAGGGGGCCATATTGTACCTGCAGCGCAAGATGGCCCGATCATCTTTTTCCAGGTGCCGTGGCAGAACCTTCTTTGGGCCGTAAACTGCCGCATATATCTTATTCTTACCCCACTCAATGTAGCAAGATCCATCTGCTCGCTTCAGCACTCCTGCCTCTATCTTTATTGGACGCAGTTCATCAAAGCGTCTTCCATCAACACGTTCCATTTAATCACCTACTCAGAAATCCACTGACCCTGTCTGTCAATCCAGGAATATGTGCTTCTCTGTCCACCATTTGACATGCCTGTGCTGCCAGCTCTTCGTTTCCTCCTCTGATCCAGACCAGACCATTCTGGCCTACCGATATAATACTCCCCGTCTTTTCTTTTATCAGCTTGATCATGCTGCCTCTTCTACCAATCAGTCGGGGGACTCTGGAGGAATGAATTTCCACAAGTATACCCTCATTCAGTCTTCCATGGGGCCTCTTGGCATAGAGAGAAATATCAAATGTCTCAGTGACTTTCACAATCTTGGCAGAAATCAAATCTCCTACTTTGAGTGTATCGAACCTGCCAACGTGGATGTCTCTCTGGCTCAGACTTGCATTATACGGTGAGTTGATATCCACGGTCCATCCACTGAGTCTCTCTCCAGTTACGACCCCTATAATGGTATCTCCTGATTTTGGTATATATTTTCCTTCAAGAGCGACCACACGGATCTTCCGGTGGTCAACATAACAGATACCCACGACACTTGCATAGATCTTTCCCTTGTCTTTGTGGGTTCCATCTTCATTGATGTAGTCGCCCTCTGCCAGCAACATGCCTGGCACTACCAGATCCTTATTGTTCGCATATATCATGGACAACCCTCATAACAATTTGGTTTCAGCTTCTCCTTTTGTCATAGCATTGATTCTTTCGTAGAACTCCTCTTCCATGCCACCTGGAATTTCCAGGACAGCAATATATGATCCATCCTTCTGCCACTCCTCTCTCGTTACCGTGCCAAACTCCTTCACCTGGTAGTACTTCCCTGTGTAGGCAGCGGGTATCCTTACTGCTACCTTCTTGGTTTCCACCCGGAGAGGCAGGAGCGGTCGTAATTGCTTGATAATCCCCGCCATCTGCTCTTCCGCGCTGCTCATAAGATCGATGTGTATTCGCGCCTGTTCCATGGCATTCTCAATGCGGTGAGGAGGGTGAGGAGATCTGGTTCGGGGATCTACGGCATTCCTCGCAATCAGCTGCACAATTTTCCTTCGCTTTTCTTCCAGCATGGCTTTTCTCTGTTCTGTGGTCAGTTGAATTTCGCCTTTCTTAATTATTGTCCTGGCAATCTCCAGGACATTGGTAGTATTGAAAACTTTGGTGAGGCTTTCCTGCGAAGCCCTGTCTCCCGTACCTGCATCTGAGAACACATATTCAGCTGCCAAAGCATCTTCTACAGGAATGTCCTCGTTTACAATACGGGGGTCCACCAGAATTTCGAATTTTTCACCATGTGATTTTAACCGTGCTATCACTGCTTCATCCACAGAAACCATACTTACACCTACTGTTTCAATCCTCTTATTGTTCCTGATACACCTTTGATTCGAAGACGCGCTTCTTTTTTCTCAATGCCTTGAATTAGAGAAAGACACATAATGACTTCATCTACACTGTGGGTATTGCAGGAGACAATTCCCTGGTTATCCTCGTACTCATGTACCCACAGAGATGTCTTTGACACGCCACATTCTCCTAGGAATTCCAGACAGGAATTCCATATACCTGTAACAATTTCCCCCCTTTTAAAGCTTTCCTCAGAAGTCAGTTCGAATAGAATGTAGCGTCTCTTCTCCCGCAACGTCTTTTTTACCATTCAAATCCCTCAAGTACTTTTCCTGGGATGTTCCAAATGGATGCCTTGGCTTCGTTATATTCCATTCCCAGAATGCGGCCAAAAGCCACCAGAGTCCTGGGCGTCACCACCTCTCTTTCGCACGAAGCCCCGCTGGTGATAATGAGGGGAGCATGATACTTCTTAGAGAGCCTTACTGTCGTGGACAACCGTCTCAGTACTTGAGCCCTGAGGTACCCCCTGGTGAAAAGAACATCCGCAAAACATAATTCTATAGCAATGTGATCCTCTGCCGCAAGTCTTGCCTGAAAAGAATCAAAAGGATACGGGTGGGACAGAACATCAATTCTCTTTGTTTTCAAGAAGGCGCGGTTCCTGTGTGATGTACCTCCACCTGCAAACACCAGCAGAGTATCAGATAACCCCTTTAGCTGCGAGACAGCCTCCACCTCCACTCCCTGTACTGCTCTGGAATGTGCAGAACCCCGAATGTAATCCTCTGCCGGCACCACCTGACATACGGTTTGATACAGCGGTGAGGGGTACCCCCTCAAATCAATGGCTAAATAGGTCCTCTGCATACTGAATCGCATCCTCCAGTCTGAAAGGGTAGCTCTGAATGTGGATGACTATCTTGACATCTCCCCTGTCATTTACCACCAGGTTCTTACAGGCTAATTCCTGTTTGTCAACTCGAATGTACAGGTTCCCCTTCCTGTCAACTCTCCTGCGTATGTTCTTTCCCAACTGTGGAGCGAGTTCCTTCTCAACTAAAGATAGTAAATCCCTTAACTCCTTTTTTCTGCTGACGTGAGCTTCAAAAATGTAGATGGGATTGCCAAAGTGACCGGTGGCTTCCTGCTTCTTGAAATGAGGATACAGTACGTGCAAAGCCTCCAGCACCTTGTCTTCGCTCTCTGTGGCGTGACACAGGGCCTGTAGTGTAATATGATCAATTTCTATCATCGCAGCTTATGTGGTCTGTTGCGCTCAGAGCCCTTTCCCTTTGCTCGAAGTCCCCTGCTCTTCTTGGCAGCACTGGTCTTTCCTCGTAGAGCCCGGTCTCCCTGATTCTGTACCCAGGAGAGCTCAGCATCACTCTGTATGGCAGGATGATTCGGGTCAACCAGAATGACCTCGAAGTACTTGTGTCTTCCGTCCTGACCTACCCAGTACGAGTTCAAAACCTCCATATTGGGGTATTTTTTGGCCACCCTCTCTTCAGCCATCCATCTGATATTCTTCCTCATGGTGATCTTCTTGATACCCATGCTGGCAGGTTTCCGGTGAGAGTTGGGTCTTGACTTTCTCCTCCCACCTCGACGCACCCGGGCCCTCACCACAACAAAGCCTGGTTTGGCTTTATATCCTAATGAACGTGCCCTATCAGGCCGGGTGGGCCTCTCTATCCGGGTAATAACGTTCTCTCGTCTCCATTCTGGCATTCGCTGCCACATCAGACTCTTTACATATGATTTTTCAGGGGATTTCCATGCTTCTCTTACATATTTATAGTAACCCATGGTAATACCTCCATTACGTTCAGCTGTAAAGCCACATCCTTGGAAGTAGTAGAAAGTTCTCTTGAGCTTTATAAACATTTACCCTGTTCACGTTCTTGGTCATGCTCATTCTCTTTTTTCTTCATTCTTTTAGTTTCTTTTATGATCTCTCTGAAGAAATAAAGCAACAACTATCATCTCTTTATTTGGATATATAATTCGATAAGGCCGCTCGTTGAGATTAAATCTTCAGAATGCTGCAGCCTGAGAAGTATGTGCACTCACGCTGAAGTCTACTCTGCCCATCTGGTAGGACCACACCTATAGTATAGGCCAGCTAGGATTCAGGGGGAAGGACTCCCTCCTGCACCTGAAACCTATTTATAGGTGCCCGCGAGGACGAAGGTGTGAAGTGCATACTGTTTGATGTGGACGGGACTCTTTTTGACTCCGCAGAAGCCATAAGGAAAGCTGTGAGGGAAACGAAAAAGGAATTTGATCTGGACATAGATGTGGATCTCGTTATCAGTGAGACTCTGAATATGCTAGGTGGAAGAAAGAGCAGGTTCAATTTCCTGATTATTGCATTTCACTACGGGTTCTTAAGCTGGAAAAGCCCCTTGAGGATCTTGAGGATTAAGGACTACTTTGAAAAGCGATTTACACAATATACCGAAGAAAATATATTGCTTCCCGGGGTGAGAGAAGCTCTTGAAGCTCTTAGGGATTTCAGACTTGCTGTTGTCACGGCCAGAGGACGAAAATGGACAGAGGAATCCCTCAAGAAAGAAGACATATCTGAGTATTTTGAAGTAGTGGTGACGACAGATGAGGTTGCCAGAGAAAAACCCGACCCTGCCTCAATTAACATGGCAGTAGACCTTATGGGGGTTGACCCCGGTGAATGCTTGTATGTGGGTGATTTGCCTTCCGATATCAGGGCAGGAAAAGGGGCAGGAGTAAGAACAGCTGGAGTCCTGTCTGGACTGTCCAGTAGAACCCGGCTAGAAGAAGAGAACCCAGATTACATATTCGAGGACTTGAAAGATCTGGCATCCCATATTCACTCTGAATAGTCAATTCAATCACGAATTCATCCATATATTATTTTTCCCGTGCTCTCCCAGCAATTGTACCTTGCATCATCCCTGTATCAAAATATATCCAGACATGCTCTGTAACACAGGGGGGAGCACGGATCTCTTCTGCTCCTGAGAAAGTTGTCAGGAATAAGTCAGTGCCTGAAAGAGCTAATTACCAAAGTATATAAGGGCACTCCAGAATGAGATGTGGTGATTACATGGTCAGCTGGAGTCGTGCGTTTAAAGGCGCAGCTGGAGTCGTAGGATTCTCAATCATATGGTGGATCATTGGAGGAATCATAATAGGTCTTGGCGCGTTCGTATCAGGGATTGGAGTCACTTCCTCCTATTCAGGTGCATCCTTCGTCGGGATGATTCTTGGTGTAATACTGATGTTTGTTGGCTCTGTCATCTCGATGCTTGGAACGATCGCTTCATTCCTCAAGGTCCTCCCAGAGATGGTAGTCGAAGAAATCAAGAAAGCGTAGACTTTTCTTTCTTTTTCTTTTAACTCGCGAGTCGCATTTTGAAACAGCAATGCAGCCTGTGAAGATATCAGGTTCAAATCTTACCTTGTATCTTCAGATTCTTGATTGTATCTTTGATTTTTCCTTCTTCAACTCCCGGGGCATAATACGTAGAGGGTACATACTGGGGATCTCTTTTCCTGATTTCAGAGGTTTCTTCCAGTATCTCGGTGAGGACTCTTCCCTTCATGATGTCAGGTATTGGCAGTCCCAAGACATGAAGCACTGTAGGACTAATATCATAAATGCTACAATCAAGCCTGCATCCTTTCTTAATATTCTTGCCATGCACCAGGAATATTGCTCTCATGTCATGGACCCATCGAGATTCAGCAGATACTTCCCGTAAGGAAGGTTTCACAGATATAGGATAGCAGGATTCCAGAATAGCGGAAGGTCCATACTCTGTGCAGTCAACCTTCTGGATATCCTTGATGTACTTGTTCTTTCTCAGCGCCCCAATAATCTCGTCCTTTCTGGTCTTATCCACAACATAGAAGGGACAGAAATGAGTCGGTACAGCCGAGAATGCGAAAGCAGCACTTTCACCCATTTCCAGTCTATCCTGCACGAAAACGCTCTTCCCTCTCATGAAGAAGTGCAGAACTTTGTCAAAAACCTGATTCGTCTTCTGGACTCCTACAATACTATCAAGAAGAAGTTTCAGGTACGCAAACATGCGGAGCGCAAATGAGGGCCTGGAATAGCCCAATTTCTCTAAATATCTATTCACATAGAAAACAGTATCCTCCTTTCTTATTCCATGATCGCTCACCAGGAAGAGATACTCGTATTCGATAGAATCCAGCACCGTTCTCAGCATAGTATCCATCAATATGTGGCACTTTTTCATCTCATCGTCCCGTATTGACTGATGAGACACATGATCTGGTATCCCAAATCGGATGAAGATAGCATCATAGGAAAACCTTTCCGAAAAGGAAGTCAGAATCCTCAGAATCGTACGTTCTTCCTCCTGTATTGCCCCTAGGGCAATTTCCTCTTTCTCATGAAGCTGCTTTTGATTTTCCCTCATTCTTGTGAGATCGTGCTCTGTTTCCAGTACTTTCTCTAGTTCTTCTGGATACGTGCAGTTTTCCATGGGCGTGTAATCCAGGCCAATGAGATGTCCTTCTATCGGGTAAGGTGGAAAAGTCCCTGGTATATTCAGGATCAGACTTTTCAGATTCTCTCTTGAAAGAAAATCCCAGATGAGGTTTCCTTTTGAATCATTTGAGTTAAAAATACGTGATTCGACAATCTCACCCTTGATCACTATCTTGTTCAAATCAAACATGCACATCTGTTCTGGATGCAGCCCTGAAAACATGGAAATCCATGCAGGTATGGTCATGGGCGGCACGGTACTCTCCATGTATCCCCAGGTGCTCTCTTCCATGAGGTTCTTGAAGGTAGGAAGCATGTCCTGCGCTATCAGGGGAGTTATGAGATCCCATGTTGCTCCATCAAATCCCAGTATCAGGACTCGTGTCATACATAACCAACACCAGAATGAGTATAAATACCTTTTTACTTTAATATATTCACAGAAACCCATACTCTATGCGATTCTCTCCAGAGTGACACGAGCTGTCAGTGAAGGGTCTCTACCAGCGGGTATGTGCCAAATAGGCTTTTAAGCTCAGACTCCTATCCGAGGTGATGAAGATATCGGAAGTCACCTGCAAGTCTGTAGTGGTGAAATCACGCATCTATGGAGTTGATTACGCTGTCAATCCGTATACGGGATGCCAGCACAATTGCGCGTACTGCTATGCCACTTTCATGAAGAAGTATACCAACCATAGAGAGCCGTGGGGGCAATTCGTGGATGTAAAGGTCAATGCACCGTCAATACTCAAGAAACAATTGAAGACACTGAAAAAAGGGAGAGTCCTCTTCTCAAGTGTCACAGATGCCTACCAACCAGTGGAAGCACAGTATGAAATCACAAGGAAGTGTCTTACACAGCTGGAGCATGCTTCCTTTTTTGTCTCCATACTGACAAAGTCAGCACTAGTGACCAGAGACATTGATATTCTCAAAGATTTATCCTGTGAGGTAGGATTTACTTTTACGACTCTGGATGAAACGGTGAGAGCCCAGTTTGAGCCTGGAAGCTCTGCTCTTCAGGACAGACTGCATGCCCTGAAAGAGGTCAGCAAGGCTGGCATAACGACATATGCCTTTTTTGGACCTATTCTACCATTTATATCAGATACTCCTCAGGCAATCGCCACGGTATTCTCCATTCTGGAAGAGTATGTTTCGTACGTCATTGTAGATAAAATGAACTTATACAACACCTCGTGGGAGAGAATTCGTTCTGTACTCACCAACTGGAACCCAGAACTGATCCCGAAGTATGCAACTCTCAGGGCAGGGACTGATTATGAGTCTGTCTTAAGAAAGAGAATCGCTAAAGCTGCCACAGTGCCTGTGGAGTACTGCTTCTAGAATTTTTTTTGATGTTCATATTACTGTCAATCCAATTCTAGAGCCCAATTTTAGTAAAAGCACAACCCTTAAAACGCTAACTGTACAAGAGAGAGTATGCCAGCTAAAAAACGATTCATTTCAGCAGAAGATCTCTACGACATTGCCCTTGTTTCTGATTGCCAGATTTCGCCTGATGGAACACATGTGATATATGCCATGCAGCGAATTGACAGAAAGACTGAGAAAAAATACAACAACCTATGGGCTGTTCCTGTGGGGGGAGGCAGTTCAGTTCAGTTCACCTATGGCGACCACTCGGATTCTACTCCTCGCTGGTCACCTGATGGCTCCCAGATCGCATTCCTTTCAAATAGAGACGATGAGAAGCAGCCCCAGATCTACATTATTCCATTTAAGGGAGGGGAAGCCCGAAAATTAACCGATTTCAAGGGAACTATTGAGAGCTATGAATGGTCTCCTCACGGTACGGAATTCGTTTGCTGTTTCCAAAAGAAGGACCAGAAGGAGATTGAACGAGAAGAAGACGAAGCCAAGAAGAAACTGGGAATAGTATCTCGCCATATCACCCGTGCTTTCTATAAGGAAGATGGAAAAGGATTCTCATCAAAAGAACGCTCCCATCTCTGGGTTGTCGATGCTGAAACAGGGGAGGCTACCCAGATAACAGATCATGACATCTTTGATGAAGTTGAGCCCACGTGGTCTCCGGATGGAAATCATATTGTTTTCATGTCCAACCGGGCCCAAGACCCTGATCTAGATCCTGATGCAGTGGACCTTTTTGTCATACCACGAAAAGGTGGAGACTTCCGGAGAGTTGATACACCACCGGGGACAAAAGACCATCCTTCGGTATCCCCTGATGGAAAATGGATTGCGTATTATGGCCAGGAAGGAAAACAGGTTCCATGGAAATCAACCCGGCTATGGGTTGTGCCTTTTGATGGATCTGCCCCTTCACAGAACCTGACTGCCGAACATGATTTTAATGTGGCCGCCTGGACTATTAATGATCTCCCTGGTTCACCTGCCCAAACGCCCCCTACCTGGTCACATGATTCAAAGAAGATATATTTCCAAGTTGCACATCATGGGAACACTGTCCTTCGAGCAATAACGTTGGATAATCATCTGGAATCCATTATTGAGGACGCAGGCGTGGTGGGAGCTTTCACGTTGGATGCACCTCAGAATGTTCTGGCCTACTTCCGCGGTGACATGAAAGACCCAGGACAGCTATGGGCCTATGACATGAAGAAGAAAACCAAGGCCCAGATGACCCACGTCAATGAAGACCTGTTCACGTCTCTGGACCTGGGCGAAGTAGAGGAGGTCTGGTTCAAAGGAAGTGCAGGCAATGATCTCCAGGGATGGATTGTGAAGCCTCCGGGCTTTGATGAATCTAAGACGTATCCCTCCATATTGGAAATCCATGGTGGTCCCCGCGTACAGTATGGTAATTTCTTCATGCATGAATTCTTCTTCCTGGCAGCTCAGGGATATGTGGTGTATTTCTGCAATCCCAGAGGCGGTCAGGGCTACGGTGAAGCACACTCCAAGAGTATCTGGAATGTGTGGGGCACTGTAGACTATGAAGACTTGATGGCCTGGGCAGACTACATGGAAAAGAACCCCTACATTGACAAGAATCGAATGGGGGTCACCGGCGGGAGCTACGGTGGGTACATGACAAATTGGATCATTGGACATACGCATCGGTTCAAGGCAGCTGTCACCCAGCGAAGTGTCAGCAACCTGACCAGTATGTATGGGTCCAGTGACTTCAACTGGGCATTTCAGGATGAATTTGGGAGTGAACCTCCCTGGGAAAATATTGATAACTACTGGAAGCAGTCACCCATGAAGTACATTGGCAATGCCAAGACACCGACCCAGGTCATGCACAGCGAAAATGATCTGCGTGCTGACAAAGAACAGGGATTACAGGTTTTTGTAGCGTTAAAACGCCTGGGCGTGGACACCGAGCTCATTCTGTTCCCTGATGAATTCCATGGTCTCTCCCGGACAGGGAGAACTGATCGCCGTATTGCACGGTTGAACCACATGAACCGGTGGTTTGACACATATTTAAAGGGTTGAACAGGAGGCATGGTCAGGTTCGATTCTCAATCATCAAAGTGAAAACCTTTATATAGCTCTCTTTCTCCTTTTTTTCATGGAATATTCTTTTGTTTATTTTACCTCTGGCACTGAAAAAGAAGCACGCGCAATTGCCAGGAAGTTGCTGGAGAAGAAATCTATTGCTTGTGCCAACCTCTTTCCCATCTCCTCCCTGTACATCTGGAAGGAGAACCTGGAAGAAGCCCAGGAATATGCTGCACTGGTGAAGACTGAAAGAAGGAAAGTGGGTGCTGTAATCGAAGAAGTTAAAAGGATGCACTCCTATGAAGTACCAGATATCGTGGAAATCCCTGTAGGGGATGGGTTCAATCCCTTCTTTGCCTGGATTTCCGAAGTGGTTACATGAGGAAGCAAAC